>NZ_CP035490.1:312500-625000 GCF_004135205.1 Hahella sp. KA22
ACGGCGCTTCAATAAAGGATGCTCCACCCAATTCGTCGCCAACGCCTCGCTGTCATAGCTGTTGCTGACCATGAGCAATAAATCCGGCCGCCAGCGCACCAGCGTCTCCAGATCCACTTGCCCCCAACCTTGCACGCCCTGCTCGCTCGCCACATTAATCACGCCGATGGCGTCCAGAAAGGCGTCCTGGAAATTACCCTCGCCAGCTATCCAGCCATTGGCGTTCAGAATCAGCGCCCTGACTTGCTTGTCCGCTATACGTTCGTGAACCCTGGCGAAATAGGCCCTCAGCTCGCTTACAATCGCCGCAGCCTGCCCGGGTTTGCGAACGGCTTCCCCCATAAGGCTCCAGCTTGACGCCAAATCATCGAGGGATTGCGGTAAGGGAATCTCCACCCAACGCATATTGAACTTCCGCACCAGCGGCTTAAGCGAAGACGCGCCATACTGACCCGCCATCACGATATCCGGCCGGAGTTCCAGCACTTGCTCGATAAAACCAAAATTGGCGGGAATCTCACGCAACGTCGACGCAATTTCCAGCTCAGAGGGCTGATGACTGAGCCAGGTGACCGACACCAGATTTTCCGGGGCGAGATACCCCATCATTTGATCAACGCACTGGTTGACCGACATGACCGTCGGCTCAGCCGCGCGAACATCGCCCGCGTTGACGGAAAGTGTGAAAGTAAACGCTGATAGCAATCCCAGGGCCCGAAAAGCCTTAACCAACATGCAGATGCCGCCTTGAATCGATGCGAGGTGCGAATCCGGCGTAAATTCCCCGTTTACGGTCGGATAAAACAGGCTCCGAATGGGAGTCAAACAATGGCAGGTCTCCTGGCTTGCGTTTCGTAGTCCTGTCCCGCCTTCCCAACATGGAGACGATCTCCACCCAGTGGCCTTTGATAACGTCGCGATAAGGAGGGGCGGCGTTATCCGGGACGAACTCTTCGCTCACAGTTGCGGGGACAGCTCCGGCTGATCGAACGCGCATAAAGTCGCGCTCACCGGATTCCCATTTAATCCTGCTCTCATCGAAAATGATCGAACTTTGAGCAACTGGAACCATTGCGGCCCACATTATCGTGAATTGGTCATTTTAAGTCCAGAAAGCCGCTGAGGGGCGCTGGACCTGTCTGCAAGATTGTGTCAGTTTTACGCTCCCGTAATTACCGACAAGAATAAGACTGTATGACCGACGCGCCCTTGTCCCGCCATGGACTCATTCTGAAACGTCTGCTGTTCCTCGTGTTCATGTATGCTGGACTGGCCTATGGCTTGAGCCTGTTGGAATATACCGTCTTCAATCTGACCGGCTGGTCGCCGGTGAGCATCGAACGCAGTGTCGAACTGCACAGCCGGGAAGAGGTGAAAAAGGAGTTCGATCTTTGCGGCGGCCCGCTATTCGCCGCCAGCGCCGTGGTCAGCGCTCAGGAAGGCGATCGCCTGCTCGCCCGCTGCGGACGCTTCTGGCCTTTCTATCGTTACACCATTGAAGCCACCGCCCACCCATTGCTGCCGGGCTCTTTTATCCTGTATCCGGACGAAGCGCCGGCGGCTGTTACGGCGCGAGAGAATTTCATCATCAATATGCAGGTGATCAACGGCGGCTTCGCCCTGGTAGCGCTGTTTGTGATTGGTTTGAGCTGTTTCGCAGGTTATCGCTTTCTTTTCAAGAAGGACGAAGAAGCCGGCTACAAGACCGCTTTTCACGGCTTTATCAGCAGCTTTCTGATGCTCGCCTGTTATAGCGGCGTCATGTTCTTCATTGATCCCACGTTCAGCTTCGGCTGGTAATCTCGCTTAGCCCGCGCGCAGCCAAACGCCCAACTGGCGGATCGCGTCTTCCGCCTCCGCCGTCCAGGGCGCCGCGCAATTGAGCCGCAGGCAATGTCTGTACTTGTCGCCGTCGCCGCTGAACAGAGTTCCCGGCGCAATGCTCACGCCAGCGGCCAGCGCTTTGCGATACAACGCAACCGTATCGCAGTCCTCCTCCAGCTCCACCCACAATACAAACCCACCCGCCGGCTGCGATACCCGTACGCCTGCGGGAAAATACCGCAGCACCGCCGTCGTCATGCGCTCCACATGCACCGCGAACTCATGGCGCATACGCCGCAGATGGCGGTCGAAATCCGCTTGCGCCAGATAATGCGCCACCGCCATCTGCGGCAAGCTTGGGCAGGCCAGGGTGCTGGCGAATTTCAGGTAACCGACCCGCGTCCGCCAGCGCCCTGGAGCCATCCATCCCACCCGCAAACCGGGGGCGATTGATTTGGAAAACGACGAGCAATACAGCACGCCGCCGGCACGGTCATAACTCTTCGCCGCGCGCGGACGCAGGCCGGAAAAGCCCAGCTCGCCGTAGATATCATTTTCGATCAAAGGAACGCCTCGGACTTCCAGCAAGCGCACCAACTGTTCCTTGCGCTCATCCGGCATCAGACATCCAAGAGGATTGCTAAAGTTGGGCATGGCCACGCAGGCTTTGACCGGCCACAGCTCCAACGCCAGTTGCAGCGCCTCCAGGCTGAGCCCGCTTTTCGGGTCGGCGGGAATTTCCAGCGCCTTTAGTCCAAGCGCATCAATGACTTGCAACAACCCAAAGTAAGTAGGCGACTCCACCGCCACCACATCTCCGGGCTGCGTCACCGCCCTCAACGCCAGAGTCAGTGCTTCATGGCATCCATTAGTGATGAGAATGTCGTCTGGCTCCAGATCGCACCAGGCGTCCTTCATGCGTTGCGCAATGGCCTCACGCAAACGCAACGCGCCAGGAGGAAAACTATACGCTTCAATGTCTTCACTGGGCCCGCGCAACGCGGCCCGGAACGCTTTTTCCATCGCCGCCGCCGGCAAAAACTGCGTCGCCGGCGCCGCCATGGCGAAATTCATACCCTTGGACGATTGGGTCGCCTGCACCAGACTCATGATGGTCTGCTGCGTGTCCACCAGGGTGGGCGCGCCTTCAAATCCGGTCACCTTGGGCAACGCCGCCTCCAGTTCGGCCAAACCATTCTGATTGCGACGGCGCACGTAATAACCGGATCGCGGCCGCGCCTCCACCCAACCCTGCCTCTCTAGCAGACGTTGCGCCGCCATGATGGTGGACACGCTGACGCTGAAGTGCTCCACCAAATCCCGGGTGCCCGGTATACGCTCTCCCACCGCGTACATACCCTGACGGATACGTCCCGCCACAGCGTCAGCCACTTCCTCGTATCGCTTTTTGCTCATGCCGGTCGCCGCCTCACTCATACGCAAACAAGTACAGTTCTTCATCGATATACCAGTACAGCAAGCCAAAAGGCGAAACTGTATCGATATATATAAATTTTTCTTGGCCTATATCGCAATCCTCTGTCTGTTTATTGTTGCTGTTTTCCCCCTCAACCTGATAAAGCAGGAGAAAGACTATGCAAGCCGCCGCCTCCCCTATCCCGTATTGCTGGCTGAACGGAGCCATTGTTCCCGCAGCGGAAGCGGCGATTTCCGTCTACGATCACGGTCTGTTGTATGGGGACGGGGTCTTTGAGGGGCTGCGCTTCTATCAACGTACGCCCTTTCGCATAGAGCGACATCTGCAGCGTCTGCAGGACTCCGCCGCCGCCCTGGGAATCACCCTTCCTTATGACGCCAACGCCTTACGCGAGGGAGTCAGCGCGTTGATAAGCCGTTATGGCGGCGAGAGCGGTTATCTGCGGCTGGTGGTCACCCGTGGCCCCGGCAACCTGGGCTTGAATCCGCGTAACTGCGCCACGCCGAATGTGTTCATTCTGGCGGATCAGCTCAGCATGGCCTCCAGCGAGGCGCAGGAGAAAGGGCTCAAACTGATCATCGCCAGCGTACGTCGCACCGTAGGGGCGGGACTGGACCCCAGAGTGAAAAGCCTCAACTACCTGACCTCGATCCTGGCGCGCATGGAAGCCAATGTCGCCGGCGCTGATGAAGCCTTGTTGCTGAACGAACGCGGTCAGGTGGCGGAAGCCTCAGCGGAAAACCTGTTTATCGTCCGCCATGGACGCTTGCTGACGCCTCCAACCAGCGACGGCGCGCTGGCGGGAGTAACCCGCTCGGTAATCATGGAGCTGGCTCAGGCCAGCAACATTCCTGTCAGTGAGCGCACGCTCACCCCTTACGATCTGTATACGGCGGATGAATGCTTCCTGACCGGCAGCGGCGCAGGGCTCTTATCCGTCGCGGAGGTGGACGGACGTCCCCTCCGCACATCGCCCGGCGAGGTTCTACAACGCCTGCGCCAGGCTTTCGCCGCCTTGATTGCTCAGGAGTGCGGCGCTTAAATCACTCGCGCCCGTCAACGCATTCGGCGTTGGCGGGGTCACTATGACACCGCACCTTCAGCATGAGTTGCAGGGCCTTGGGGTCATAAGCCCCATCCTGCTTCAATGCAATGCGCACTTCTTTGAGCATATTGTTAAACCCGGTGGCCTCCTCCTGATTGGGATGTATCCATACTTTCGCGGGTATTTCCGCCTCCGCCTTACGCACCATCTCCATCAGCTCATCAAAGCGTCCCTGGAAATGCTCTCGCGCTTTCTGGGCGAAATCCGCCTTGAAGCGATCTTTCCGCACCAGCACCTGATAGGTCATCTGCGCAAAACTATATGAATACACGCCCCCATCCGGCTCTACGCCCTTATATAGCTCCAAAGGCTGATAGGCGATCGCGGGAGCATAGGCGACATCGACGCTGCCGTTATTGAACTTACCGGCGAAGCTGGAGGGCGTGGCGCCCACTACGGAGCCGCCCACATGGCGCACCATGGTCACCGCCGCAGGATCATAATCAAAGGCAGCGATTTTCTTGCCCTGAATCGTCTGCACGCTGTTAACGCGGCGATCCCGCACCAGCACATACACTGCGCCCGCGGGCAGCAGCCCGGCGACTTCAAAATCGCCACTGGTCATCAGTTTGGCGGCCTTCGGCTGCGCCAGCGTCTGCAGAATCGTCTTCAGCTCACCGTATCCCGGAATCGCGCCCAGCGCCACCAGGGTTCCCGTAAAGCGGTTGAAGTCCCGCGCCCTGACGTCCGTCAGTAATACCGCGTCACATTGGCCCGCGCGAAAGTCGTCAGCTGCGATTTTTTCGTCGGTGTAAGCATTCAATTCCAGATCATAGCCCCAGTTCAGGGCCTGGATACGAGTGGCTTTCATCAGGTTATACACAGGGCCGGCGGCCCCGAGAGGGTCAAAAACGCAATAGCTGCGTTGCTCAGCCGCTTGCGCGGTGAGTGCGGCGACGCCCAGGAATAGCCCCAGCAACGCACGACGAAGGCATGCTGTCATGGTGTGAATCTCCATTATTGTTATTGGTATTGAGGTTTTCCTTGTACATCGGTCGTCCCTGTCTGAGTCAGCCGAAAAGGCCCACCCGCCGCAGCGTCGATGGGTTTCCAGTCCGGTCCGACTATCGCGGAATATATGACAAACTAACGCGTCTTAATGCCTCAGAGAGCACGTTTCCGCGATATTCAGGGAGAAGCAAAGTTTCGCCCCAGTTTGGGGCAATATCCCGTGAGCCGCGTCAAAATTTACTTGTAAAACCGGCCCCAGGCCTTATTCCGCCCGGCTGAAAGCATGATTTATGCGCTATCGCGGCTAGAACCACGCGGGCATTCGGGGTAATATGACCCTCCTTCGATGTAAGCCCGGACAACCAGCGGTAACGATCAGCTTTCCCTTTCAGCAATCATCACGAGTGACCACTTTTCCATGTTAAATTCCGATGCCTTAACCCAATTGAAACAGTTCAAACAAGACCTGCGTATCGCCAATAACCGTTTTGAAGGAACGGTGAAAGGCAGTCCGGGGCGTTTTGGGTTTGCTGTGTTGGATGACGGCAGAGAGTGCTTCCTGAACCCGGACGAAATGCAGAAAGTATTTCCGGGCGACCGAATTCTGGTGGAAGTCAGCCAGGACGACAAAGGCCGCGACGTCGCCAAAGTCGTGCAACACATGAGAAGTGAGCTGAAGTATTTCGTCGGCCGTTATTTCACCCGTGGCCAAGGGCACTTCGTAGAGCCCGACCTGATGGGCATGAACCGTTGGATTTTCATCCCTCCGAAGAAGCGCCAGCAAGCGCACGTCAACGATCTGGTTCTGTGTCGCGTCTTGCAGCATCCCTTCCCTGAAGGTAAGCCACAGGCCGAGGTGGTGAAAATCATCGGCAAGCCCGGCGCATCCGGCCTGGAAGTTAATTACATGCTGGCCAAGTACAATCTGCAGGCCCACAACCGCGCCTCCATCAATGAAGCGGAACTGCAGAAGCAAGTCGCCGCTGAGCTGGAAAAGCGTAAAGATCTGCGGGAAACGCCGTTCGTCACGATCGACGCCGCCAGCACTCAGGATATGGACGACGCCCTGTTCGCCACCGCCAAGCCTGAAGGAGGCTGGGAGTTGCTGGCTGCCATCGCCGACCCGTCTTCACTGATCCCGGAAGGCGGCGACATCGACAAATATGCGCAACGTCTGGGCAGTTCTTTCTACTTCGCCGATCGCACATTGCCCATGTTGCCGGCCAAACTGGCCAATCACTTCTGTTCACTAAAGTCCGGCGAAGACCGTCTGGCTCTGGTTTGCACTATGCAGATCGACGCTGATGGCGCTATTTCCTCTTACACCATTGAAGAAGCCGCCATTCGTTGCGCCGCCAATCTGGCTTATGAAGACGTCGCCGCCGCGTTAACCTCCGGCGACGCCAGCGCCCATGCCCAGGGCGCGACCTTGCAGGCTCTGAATGACGTCAGAACGGCCCTGGCCAGCCATCGCCGCGAGCATGCGCTGGTGAATGAAGACCGCCCGGACTATCAGTTGGAGCTGGATGAGAACGGCAAGGTCAAAAACATCTATCGCAAGATCAACAGCGTGGCTCACTCCATCGTAGAAGAAGCGATGGTCGCCTCCAATCGCTGTGCGGCGGATTTCCTGAAGCAGAATACCGAGCGTTCTCTGTACACTTCTCACAGTGGATTCCGTCCTGAGCGTCTGGATCAGATCAAACAAATCGTCTCCGAGCAGATCTCCGACTACGATTGCAGCAACCTGCATACGTGGGAAGGCTTCAAGAAATTCATGGACTTCCTGGACGCCAATCCGCCGGAAGTACCCGTGAAAGCTATCGCTAACCGCCTGCTGGCGCGTGGCGCGCTGTCTGACCAGCCCTGCCCTCATTTCGGCATGGGACTGCCTCACTACACAACTTTCACGTCCCCGATTCGCAAGTATGTGGACCTGAGCATTCATCGCCAGATCAAAGGCGTACTGAAGAGTCAGAAGCCGCACACATTGAACGACAAAGCCATCCAGCAATTGCAGGAGTCTCTGCGCGCCGGCCGTAGCGCCGTGAACGAGTCTGAGACCTGGCTGAAATGCGAATACGCTCAGACGCTGATCGGCAAGACCTTTGATGGCGTGGTGCAGCACACGACTGGCTCTGGATTCCAGGCGCGTCTGGATGAGAATGGCATTGAAGGCATGGTGAATCTGGGCGCCTTACAAGAGAAGTTCCGCTTCGACGGCACTTACTTCCAGCACACTGGCGAGCATCGCCAATTCCGTCTGGAGCAGCCGGTGAAGGTCACCATCACTGCGGTCGACATGGAGAAAAAACTGATTCAGATGGAACTGGCGGAGCCTGCCCCGGTAGCGCAGCCCGTTACGGCGGAAGAACCGCAAGCCGAGCAATAATCGTACATCGCCGCAGCGCCAGTTGGCGTTGCGGCGGTTCCCGCCTCATCTGTTCAAAGCAATGGCTTATCGGTACAGAGGATAAAACTTAAAGTCCTTTGGCCACTCTTCCCTCGGTTTAAACGCAAGCGCCACTTCCTGACCTTCCAGAGCGGACTCCGTAATCACCACATGCTCTGCGAAAGTTTTGGCTTTCTCGAACTGCTTTTCGTTCACCTTGCAGAGGGTTTTATAGAAAGGGCCCGATAACCACTCTCTTACTTCAGCCGTATCCTGAAACTTCAAATAGGCGGCGAGCGAGGCATGGGCCGCAGCCACCATTGCATACCCGGAAGGAATTGTGTCTTTAATCAGGATATACATTTTCATGGCGATCAGGTTTCCGAGGCGTTTTTCACGCCAAAGCTGGTTAGCCCCGCCTCCGCCAGTTTGCGACGGTAGCGACTGCTTTTAGGAATAAAGTGAAGCTGTTCGCGCAACGAATCGATATAGGCGTCCGGCGCCAGATCCAGCGTGTTTTCCGCGATTTGCTCTATCCAGATGCGGGTGCCGGCGGCCTGCCAGGGGTCATGGGCGCTTTGTACGATATGCAGCAGCTCCAGCGCGGGCAGCAATGAGACATCCCCCAAACCGGCGTCAGTCATGTCCACCAGCAACGACCGCAGCGTAATCTCCGCGTCGATATAGCGTTCTTTGCTGTAGTAGGCCCAGGCCAGACGCAGATTAAGGTTGTAGCTGATCCCGTCGGTATACCCGGTAAAGGCCTTGGGACCATATAAAAGAGATTCCAGACGCTTGATGGCGGCGTCGTTCAGGTCCTCATTCAGGTAGAACTCCAATAACCGCAATTCCACCGTGCGCTTGAAATCCACGGACTTGGACGCCTTAATGCCCTGAATATAGGCGCGCTCCGCTTCCACCACACGATGCAGTTCCGAAAGCGCATTGCCCTTCAACATGTACAGTTGCGCCACTCGCTGCTCGTTACGACGGATATCGCTGTTGGCGAAGGCGCCGTCAATGTTCTTAAGGGCTGACATGTAATCAGATTGGAATAAATAACATTCCACCAGCAGCTCATAAATATCAGGAATCAACTCGCCGTTCTGGATGCGCTCTTTTTGGTAGAGCCGCAAGGCTTCCTGCAAATAGGCGATGGATACGGATTCTTTATCATTGGTGTTCATGAACAGGGCCTGCGCCAATTGATAAAGAACTTTTATTTTCTCTTCCGGGCTGATGCCCTTTCTTTCCGTCTCTTTCAGCGCCAGGTCATAATATTTCTCGGCCATGGCGTCATCGCCGGAATAGAAGTAGTAGTCCCCGGCGGCGATCAACAGACTCAGACGTTCTCGGGGATTCTTGGCGTTGGCGATCTGTCCGTCCCAGTTCATGCCTTTCTTGGCCAGCCAGGGTGCGACAATATCCTGCAGGGCGTCGCCATACCGGGTCTGCGTCAGCGCTGCGGGGGCGCCAATCACCAAGGCCAGATAAAGCGTCATTCCAAACAGAAACTCCCAGGCTCGCGGCGGCCGGTCCCGGAAGCTCCGCATCAGGGTATTCACCTGCTGATAAGCGACTGTTTTGCGCCAAGGCAGCTTTAGCGTTTTCATTCCCTCATAGACGGCCGCCAGCTGCTCAGCGCGATTGCTTTCCAGCAGCCTCGGGTAGTGTCGACGGAGATGAGAAAAAAGTCTCGCCTGTCGCCATTGATTCGGTAACAGAAACACCCAAAGCAAGGCGATGACGCCAAACACTGCCTCTTTCGCCCACCAGGAGAAGGCTGCAATCGCCAGAATGCTGAGGCAGAAAAAAGTAAGCTGTATCACAGGCCTGCGCCGGAACAAAAGCAGACTCCAAAGATGCCCACCGTCCAACGGTTGAATCGGCGCCAGATTAAAGTAGTTCAACACAATCAAAATAAATGCCGCCGAGGTCATCCAGACAGGAGCGTCTGACGGCAGGTGAAAACAGAGGCCAATCCCCAGTATGAGTCCCGGCGCCGGACCCATTAGGTACACAATGATTTTTCGCCAACTCGAAATGCGCCCCTTATCGACTCGGACACCGCCGACAAAGGGAATGAACAGTATCTGCAAATCGCGATAGCCGCAGACCATCATCGCCAGCAGGTGTCCCAGCTCGTGCAGAAACACTACGCCGACCAGTATGAGCAGAGGGAAAATATCCAGTTTGAAGCCAAAGCTCAGCGTAAGTACGCCCAATGAAACCAATAGAAGCAGCGCCTTCCCCAACCTTCCCATTGACTCCCTGCTGGCCGACATAGCGTCATTACGAAGGTGGGAAAGTACTTGGTAGTCCAGCGTAGGCGTTGATGCTGACGCCTTATTCACGACTTCCGCCATCCGCACTGAACCTGCCTGCGCCGCCTTCTGCAAGCGCAACGCGCCTTTAAGAGTAAATTGCGCCCGCTGCGCATCCGTCACAACTGGTTTCAAGACCCCCTGCGCCAATAACGCCTCTCTATAACCGGCAAAATAGGCGTTGCCGGATGCGCCGATGGCTTCCGGCGTCTTTTCCAGTCGCTCGGCGGAAGTACGCCCTAAGCGTTGCAAGTGCAAGTTCCAGTGTTCTGCAAGGTCTGCTACATAAGGATCTTCAATGTGGTAGTTGGCGACATCCGACAAGATGCGATGCTTGTAGCCATTTACCGTCTCGAATGTTTCGCCATTATTGAAGAACGTCATAAAAGAGCATTGGGTCTCCCGTACTGCGGTCAGTTCAGTATGTGAGACAAGCTTGGCGTAAGTCCGCTGCTCTGGGTGATACATGAAGCAAAAAAAGGCTTCCAGGTCATCTTTACGGGACGCCTCACAACCGCGGAACCAACAAAAATCCACAAATCCAAGCTCGGACAGTTCCTTGAACGCAGGCGCTAGAATACGCTGATAAGCCTCCTCTACTTCCCCCTTGGCGACAGCAACATATGAAGTTTCCAGCCTCACCCTGCGTTTCATTATCTGAAGTATGGCGGAGCTGCGCGCCAGAACCCGGATGAAAATGACAAATAACAGGAAACCAAACAGATAGGACATTTACCGCAACCGCTACAAAAACTACCAGTACGCTCTTAAGTCGGAAGGTGTCGCCAGCAACGCAGTAAAATCAACGGCTGAACGCTTAAAAATCGCGCAATTATACCCAAATTGGCCGCTATTACACTTAAATTCCGTCAATACCCGGACAAATGTCCAATTTGAGACTCAGACTACATTCAGCGCCGCCGCTTATTGCCAGCTTTTCCGCCATGCTGCTATGGTTTCCGGGCCTTGCCGCGCTTCGCTGTGCGGCTGACGCGATTAACAATAAAGACAAGACCGACCCTCATAATCATAATCACAACAGGAGCTAGGGATGATCGTAAAAGGGCAGCAGCATTTCCCTTACAAAGCAGCCAACGTTTTCAGCGCTATTGGCGCTCCCCACCACATTGAAGAAAAGCAACGCTTTCTCGGTTCCCGCAATATTGATATCCGACAATGCGAACAGACTGACTCAGCGCTGGACTTGAAAATAGTTCGCGAGGTGCCCGCAGAAGCCCCGGCAATGTTGAAAAAGTTCATCTCCGAATGGAACCGGGTGACGCAGGAGGAGCACTGGCGAGAGAATGCCGGCGAATACCATGCGCAGGTGAAGGTGGATATCCAGGGCGTCCCTGTTTCCATCAATGGCGAAATGCGTTTGTATGCGGAAGGGGAAGGCAGCGTTCATGAAGTCACGCTGAACTTCGAGTGTCGTGTGCCGCTGGTAGGCAAGAAATTAGCGGAATTTGTCGCCGCAAAATCCCAGGAAGCCATGCAGAACGAATTCGCTTTTGTGGCGGATTATCTAAGGGCTAACCTGTAAAAAGCTGAAAAGCGAAGAGAAACAGGGAGGTTTCAGGCAGCCGGCCAGCCCAAGGGCGGCCGGCGCCGGAGCGATGCAAAAGAAGGTCTGTCAGGATTCGGCGTCGGACATCTGCTTTTGCAGATAGTTTTCCATCCCCACACGCTCCATCAGATCCAGCTGAGTCTCCAGCCAATCGACGTGCTCTTCTTCCGATTCCAAAATGTTTTCCAGAACCTCGCGACTGATGTAATCGCGCACTTGCTCGCAATAGGCGATCGCTTCACGCAAATCCGGAATGGCTTTCAATTCCAGCTTGAGGTCGCATTCCAACATCTCTTTCGGGGTTTCGCCGATCATCAGCTTGCCCAGTTTTTGCAGATTGGGAATGCCGTCCAGAAACAGAATCCGCTCGATCAATTGATCGGCATGCTTCATTTCATCAATGGATTCTTCATATTCTTTCTTGCCCAGAGCCGTCAGGCCCCAGTTTTTATACATGCGCGCATGTAGAAAATACTGATTAATCGCAATCAGTTCATTAGCCAAAATCTGGTTGAGGTGTTCGATAACCTTCTTATCGCCCTTCATCACAGCGCTCCCGTCAGAATGATTCTCAATTGCAATAACCCCATAAAAACAAGGGGTTACCAACTCAACCCTTAAGGTTAGTTGTAACGGGAAGGAAAGTACAATCGAATTTTCAGGCGGCGGTCAGGGTAGGAATATCAGCTGCGTAGGCCAGTTGCTCCGCCATAGAGAGATCGTATTGAGATTTAGCCTCGTCAAATACTTCACGAGCGGCTTCCACACAGCGGGCGCAGTCTTTCGCCAATCCCAACGAACGCACCACATCACGCAGATGTTGAGCGCCTTTCGCGACTTCTTCGCGAATGGAGTGATCGGTAATTCCGTTGCAAAGACATACGTACATGAAAATCTCTCTCATTTATTAGCAGTCTGTGAAGAAAGTTAATGCTAATGAGAATGATTGTCAATAATGTTTTTAATAGTTTCTTTGTCGAACTGTAACCAAAATTTCCTGAGCTGTAGCGCAGCAAAATCGTTATGAAAAATTATTCCTGATTAATCATATGGATAGCTCCCAATAGCGCGTCGCGCTTGGCTTCCGCCTCTTGTAACAGTTCGGGGGCGACGCCGCGGGCGCGGCCTTCGGCGATCAAGCGCTCCAATTCATCCGCCTTGTCCCGGGCGGCGGAGCGGAAGTTATTGAGCACTCGCTGATGCTGCTGCGCTTCCAGGCGGGCATAGGCTTCATGATCCGCCAGGGTTTCCGCATCCGGCATTTTTTCCGGCGCACGCCTGGTGATGGGAGGAGCGCGCCGATCCCCGTTTTCAATGGAGGCGGACAACGACGCCAACGCCTCAATATCCGTAGGCAGCTCCGGGTATGCCTCGTCTTCATCTAATTGAGGGAGGTTTTCTTCCTGAGTGACGGCTTGCTTTGACGAACCTGCTGGCGCCGCAGATGTAGGCGACGGAAGCTCAGCAGTCGGAGCCGCGACAGGACTGGATGAAAGCGGGACCGCGTCCTTAAGCGCGTCAGTGCTGGTGAGAAAGAAATATCCTATCGCAACACAGCCGGCGCAGAAGACCGCCGACACGATCCAGCCACGTCGCCACAACTTCCGGTTCATACCTTACTTTGCAGACTCGCCTGCCGACGCAGATGGTTGATCAGCTCACTGTAGGCCGCCACCGCCTGCTGAATCGCCAGCACATCGGTGGCAAGGTAACGCACCGTCTCGCTGTCGGCGGGATAATAGTCGTACTTGCGGCCGCTCACTTGCAGGATCACCCAATCGCCTGCCGGAGAACGAATGACTTCGCTGACGTCTCCCGGCGGGGTGGCGAAAGCCAATGACGCCAGCCAGTCTGTGGGTTTAACCGCATCCTTATGCAGCCAGCCTTCCGCGTCTAACGGCAAGTTGGCGGGATGGGATGGCGCTTTTAGGTCCGTCCAGGAAGCGCCTTTCACAATCTGTTGGCGGGCGAGCCGCGCTGCGGTCTCATCGCCATAAATCACGCCGCGCACCTTGACCTTCGCCAGAAAACGAAAGTCTTCCTGATGTCGCTGATAGTAACTTTTGATCTGCGCTGCGCTGACCTGCTCTCTGAACTTGATCAGCCCGGGATTATCGCCATGATTACGTTTAATCACGCCCAATGCGTTGAGGATCTTGGGATAAAAGTAATGCGCCTCGATTGTCCGCCTAAGATCGTCAATCGCATCCTTCTTAACGCCACCTTCGTGACTCAGCCACCATAGGCGCAGTTGATGCTGCTTCCAGGAAAGCATTTCCATACTCAAGAGTTTGACGTCGCCTTCCATCAGCGCCTTTTTACCCTGTATGGACTGTCCCTCGTATACTTCCAGCAATGTCAGCGTCACGTCCTGCTGGTCTGGAAAGGCCATACGGGCAAGCACCAGAGAGGCGGCCCTGTCCCGTTGCGCCGGCGTCAGTTGGTAACCCAGAATCGACTGGGCGGCGATCGAGGTCAACGCCTCCTGCGCCTGCACGCCGGGTTTGGAGTACTGCCGCATCAATTCCGATGCTGGCCACTTGGGATACAGCTTGGCCAACGTCCGATCCAACTGGCGACGGATGTGCCATCCATAGGCGTAGCCAATTTCAGTCCCCCGCCATTGCTCTTCAGGGAGTTCTCCTTGTGCCCAACGATACATCAGCAAGGCGTCGACTAACTCGTCAGCAAAGGTTTTGCTATCCATTTTGCGAAGCTGGCTCGCCTGCTGATACAACGCATCAAATGCCTCGCGCGACAGGCTGGTGTCATCCACCGACAAGTAGACGGAAGCGGAGGCCCCGCCTGCGCACAGCAGGCAAAGGGCCAACGCCAGGACCTGGAATGCCCCGCGCATGATCAGAACCGGTTCATGGCGTGATTGAGAATGTGCACGGTCATGGCGATAGCGTGGGGCACCACGATTTTCGCCACAGCCAGCCGATCCGAGTGGTCTGTGGAAGACAACACCACGCCGCCCATGGAGTAAGAAATTTCACCGCCCTTGGTCAGCAAGGGACGAATTTCCGCAGAGTTAGCGCTTAATGTGGGGAAGTCAGCCAGAGCCTGCTCCACTAAGGCGTCATCATTCAGGTTCTCCGAGTCGTAGTAATCTCGCACCCAGGCCTCCCAGCCAGAATGGTTCAATGCGGAGGTGGTCCAGGTATGGTGCGGCTGCAATAAATCCGTGGTGTGCAGGGTGAATCCCAGCGTCTGAATCGTAGGCTGCGCCCAGAATGCGCTGTACCAGTATTGCCCCAGATTATCGATGGGCTGAAAGGGAATGTTCTCAAAATCCTTGTACATGCTGTAGGTGGAGTAACTGCCCTGCCGATAGTTGGCCTCGGTAACCTGATAGCTCTTGTATTCGGAGTCTTCCGCCCCGAACCATCCAGTCTGACCGCCCGCGCCGTCATCAAGGTGATCGCCCTTCAGCCAGGACGCCGCCATGTTATCGACATCCCCCTTCACGCTCAGCTTGGAATAGTCATAGCCCCCAATGTCGTTGCCATGGGCGTCCGCGCCACGGGTGTGGTTCTGGAAGTGCCAGTAAGAGGTGTAGTTGACGATGCTGGAGCCTAGACCCCATACCGGCGCCAGCACGCAATCGCCGGTCACCGCGCCACATAGAAAGGTGTCTTCGAAGTCATCCACGTCGTAGGCGCCCTGACCAATCATATCCGCCATCTGGGTGACGCTGATTCCCGCTGCAGCGGCCACCGCTTCCAGTTTGGCGTAGTTGGTGATGTCAGGATGCGTCCGCATGAATTCGACGGCGTCGATAACGAAGCGCTTGTGGGTTTCCTGTTTGAAAGCCAGAGCAGGTTGAACCCCAAGAGAAGCAAGGATAACGCCGGCCAAAATCAGATTTTTATTTCCCATGAACAGTCATCTCCTTATTTTTTATCGTGTTTGTGCAAGGAAACTCTAACTACTGCGTGTTACAGAAAGGTTGTAACGAAAAAGATGAGAGCGCTTTTTCGTCATCGCCCGTCAATCCTGGCGTAAGGGACCGACCCGCTTAACCAGGACATTTTCTGCGGCATTCTCTGAACGCCGTTAGGAGAATAAAATATGACCAGGGTTACAATCACCCAAACAGGTGAACGCGACAAAAAGTACGTATCGAAAAACCTAAGCCGCGCCAGCAACTGACTGGGTTCGTTAAGGGCGCCAATGGAAGGTGAAAAAAATAACTTGCAAAAAGGGGGTTGCCTTCTGAAAAGGCAGCGTCTATATTTTTCAGACCTGATCTCCAGGTCAAAAAGCATTCAAGATTTCTGACAACAGTCAAATTTAAAGTACGAATTTAGCAAACATATGAAGCAAGCCCTGATTCTAATCGTCAACCTAATTGTCGTCGCGGTGGTCGTCGTACCTTCGCGGGGGTTGGCGTTTACGAGTCGGAACTAGCAAAGTAAGACTTCGAAAAACCCCCGCTTCGCAAGAACCGGGGGTTTTTTTATGGCCCCCGCAGCAAGCGGCCACTGACGGGAAAAGAGGATATGAACGGCGCACAATGTATTATCGAGAAGTTGACGAAGCACTCCGTTGACACCATTTTCGGGTATCCAGGGGGCTGCATCATGCCCCTGTATGACGCACTCCTCGACGCCGATGTCAAACATGTCCTCTGCCGTCACGAACAAGCCGCCGCCCTCGCCGCCGACGGCTACGCCCGCTCCTCAGGCCGCCTTGGCGTCTGTCTCGCCACCTCCGGTCCCGGCGCCACCAACCTGATCACTGGGGTGGCTAACGCTTACATGGACTCCATTCCCATGCTGGTGATAACCGGGCAAGTGCCGCGCGCTCTGATCGGCACAGACGCCTTCCAGGAGAGCGACATTCTGGGTATGACTTTAGGCGTAGTAAAACACTCATATCTGGTGGAAGACGCCAACGACCTGCCGCGTATCATGGACGAGGCCATTGCATTGGCCATGTCCGGCCGTCCCGGCCCAGTATGGCTGGATATCCCCAAAGACGTATTGCTGGAAGAGCTGGACTCTACGCCCGCGCCAGCATCCCTGCCCACAGAAAGCAGCGCAGGAGAACTGACGGACTGGGACAATCCGTTGGGACAGGCCCGTAAAATGATCAAGGCCGCCAAACGTCCGCTGATTTATAGCGGCGGCGGCGTCATGCTCGCCAAAGCAGTGACCAGCTACCGTCATTTCGCGGACGCCACTGGTATTCCGCAGGTGGTGACATTGAAAGGCATCGGCAATCCCGGCAAACGTAATCCGCTCAATCTGGGAATGCTGGGCATGCACGGCTCCAGAGCCGCCAACGAGGCAGTGGAGCAGTGCGACCTGCTCATCGTTATCGGCGCCCGCTTTGACGACCGTGCGACAGGCAAGCCCGGAGCCTTCGCGCCCAATGCGCGCATTATTCACATTGACTGCGATCACAGCGAGATCGGCAAAATAAAACGCGCCGACTGTGTGCTGCTGGGCGATATGCGGGAAATTCTGCGCGGGCTGCGCCAACCTTTGGAGATAGCGGAGTGGCGCGAGCAATGTATGGCGAGCAAGAGCAGCAATGGGTTCGCCGCCGCTTCAAATGAGGATGATCCGGCACCAATTCAGGGTCCGGATTTTATCGCCACCATGGACAAAGTAACGCCACCCGAAGCCATTATCAGCTGCGACGTAGGGCAACATCAGATGTGGGTGGCGCAATATTTCGACTTCAACCACCCGCGCCAGCATCTGTCCAGTGGCGGACTCGGAACCATGGGATACGGTCTTCCCGCCGCCATGGGAGCGCAATTCGCAAAACCTGGCGCACCGGTCATCAACGTGTCCGGCGACGGCTCTTTCATGATGAATATGCAGGAGCTCGCCACCATCCAGCGTTATGGGCTGCCGATTAAGCTCATCATTCTGGACAACCAACGCCTGGGCATGGTGCGCCAGCAACAAGAGCTGTTCTACGCCGGTCGTTACAGTGAGGTGGACCTCTCTGATAACCCGGATTTCAGCGCTATCGCCAAAGCCTTTGGCATTCCCGCCATGACCATCAGCAAGCGCTGCCAGATGCGTCGCAGTATCGAAACGCTGCTCGCCTACCCAGGACCAATGTTGCTGCACGTACACATCGAAGAAGAGACCAACGTATGGCCGATCGTTAAACCCGGCGAAGCAAACGCCAATATGCTGGAGAACGCTCCGGCGCCCACTATCGCCAATCAGCAAAAAGGAAGAGCCGCATGACCTCCCCACGACATCCGCAAACTATTTTTGAATGCCAAATATCCAGTCAGCCTGGCGCTCTTGAACGCGTTATGCGAGTGGTGCGCGTACGCGGATTTCAGGTGGAGGATCTGCGACTGCAGCGATTGGCGGATGTCTACGAGGCGCAACTGATCGTTTCCGGTTCGCGTCCACCGGAAACGCTACTGCGACAATTGCAAAAGCTACTGGATGTGAAAACGCTAAAGGCGCTCAATCCATCCACTCAGGCCTCAACGCCTGAATTAGCTTGCGCCTGAGGCGTCCCGGCAGGCGATGGGTGGAGTTTCCCGCTCCCCCATCGCCGCGGCGTCCCGCCGCTCCTTCCTTAATAGGCTTAATGCCCGCGATCGGCGATGTAGTCCGTGATCGCCGCGTAGAACTCCATTTCATCGAAGGTGTCAGGGCCGACGCCAATGACGTCGATATGATCCTGATTCAGCACGTATGAGAGAGACGTGGACTGCAATTCGCTGGGTCGGTTCAGGTCGCTGACATAGCCGAACGCCGGCTGCGCATAAATGGAGTCCAACGATCCCCAACGCTCGTAATATTGCAACCGCTCCCCTTGTTGCTGAGAGTTGATGCCAACCAGACCATCGTCATCCCGTTGATTAGCGTTGCCGTCGCCCTGCCCGGCGGCGCCGTCGTTATTACAATCGTCCAGGCAATAGCCGTTGCCGTCAATATTGAACAGGCCTTCCGACACCAGCCATAACGCCGGGTTCACGTTAAGTCCGCTTTGCGCCGTCATCACCGACGCCGCATGTTCGATATAAGCGCCGCTGGCGGGATAATTCTGGTTGAACGCCTTCATGCCAGTGGTGACGCCATCCGCTTCATAATCGTCATACACCAGCTGCTTGGCGCCCGCCACCGCGTCGTTGCCGGACGCGTATACTACGTTGCCGTAGAAGTTGGCCAGCACTTCCACGATGGAGTCGCGGAAATTGTCGAGTATAAATTTGGCGACGGGAGAGCCCCTGTGTGGAGAAGAAACGCTGACGTGGGTCTTCACCACCCGGTAGCCTTTACGTTCGTATAGAACGCGCGCCGCCTTACGACTGTCTACCCCGCCTTGAGAATGGGACACCAGATTGACGTAACGGTTTCCAGTGGTGGCCATATAGCTTTCAATATTATCCGCGAGTTGCTTGCCGCGAACTTCGGAGCTATGGAAAGGCTGGACGGCGGAAACGTAACTTTGTTGATTGTCGTTGATGTCGCCGTTGCAGGCGATTTCTAGAAATTTATCGCAGGGATCGAGCACATAAGTGCCGAAATCGTCGCCCCAGTAATCCAGTCCCAGGATATTGTTGAACCCGGCCATGCCGTGAGCGAAGACGATGGGGTACTTGGTTTTATCTGCGTCCCGGGCCTGAGCAGCCGGCGCGCAGACCAACGAAGCGCAGACAAGCGCCGCCGGAACGGCCTTGAGCATTGGTTTCATGTTTTCAGTCCTCATTTTGTTTTTGTTGTAACGAGGTAATACGACTCTTTTGATCGTAATTCGGTTTTTTATTTTTGTTCTACGCCGGCGCCAATGCAGGTTACGTGGAGGAACTCCGCTCAGCGACATTAGAGTAAATCATAATATGAAGCACAGTTCAGTTGTACCATCCCCCGAATGTGTGATGGCGCCGACAATTTTTCCCATTAAAACTTAACCCGCAATTGTTGCGGCGCCGACAGGCTTGCATTCGCTCCGAGTAAACAATAACAATCCCAAGCATGACAAAAATAACAACCACTCCTTCACGTCGAAACGCTGTCCTGATAACCGGCGGCTTCGCATTAGTTCTCATATCCGCCGTCGTGTTTTGGCATGGCCGGTACTCCAGCGACGACGCGATACAACAAACGCCGCCTGCGCCAATCTCTGCTTTGACTCCAGCGCAGCAACCCACGCCTGCCGCTCAGACTGCGACGTCAACTCTGGACGCCCTCGCCCAACGTAATCTGGAAGAAGAGGAACTAATCGGATATTTACAACGCACCTTCGGGGCGCATATCCAGCATCCGAAAGTTCAGGTCCAGGTGCTGGAAAAGTTGATGCGTTTCGTACAAAGCCGCTATCCGGATAACTGGCGTGAACAACTGGCTATTCTGATCGGCGCCGCCTTTCCTGACCTGCAGGATACGTTGATGCAGACCTTCGCCGCTCTGGAAACGTATACCGAGTGGATGAATACAGAACGCTACGCTCTGATGTCCCTGAGCGACGCGGAAAAGCGCACGCGCCTCTGGCAAAAACGTGAAGCGCTGTTTGGCGAGCGAGCCTACGAGATCTGGAAAGATCAGTGGCAGGCCGAGCAGTTTCAAGATCGCCTGGCCGACCTGGAGCAGTCTTCCGCTCCTGTGGAAGAGAAAATTGCGCAATATAAACAACAAATCCTGGCCAGCTTCCCCGAAAAAGCCGAACACCTCATCACCAATAAGAAGCAGGAGTTGACCGACCGCTTTCTGAGTCTATCCTCTGTGCAGAAACAATTGCGGGCCATGCCCCCAGAGCAACGCTATTCGCAGCTACGCCATTTACGCAAAGAACTGGGAATGGATGAGGCGGCGCTGACCCGTTGGGAGGATTTGGATAAAACCCGGGACGCACGGAGAGCGAACGGCGACGCCTATATGACGCAACGGCAGGCGCTGACTGAAGACCCTGCGCGCATTCAAGCGTTACAGCGTAGGTACTTCGGCAACGAAGCGGATATCATCGCCGCGGAAGAAGCCAGCGGCTACTTTCGTTTCGAGAGCTCACAACAATACGGAATCAACTAAGAATCACCAATCAATCTGATTGGTTTTGCGGCCGACTTCCTTGGCTTTCTCCGACCATTCGATCCAGGCGTCGGATTCCTGCATCTGCTGCAGATAGGGGTCAATGTAAGGTTTGAGATAACGATACCCGTACCCCCAGAAGTATTCTTCCACCGCGACGCCAACCACCAGCATAAAGAAAATCACTCGCCCCCAGCGAACCGGCGGACGATAGCGACGCTCTTTCTTGGCGACCTGAGACACATGTTTTTTGATCGCCTCCGTCTGCTTGGCCGCCGTTTGCGCGCGCAGGCTTTTCAACACCCCGCGAATATCCGCCATGGCCACTTCCAGCGAGGGATAGCGTTTTTCCGGACGCGTTTCCAACAGCCGGGTAATCAATTCCTGTAGCCGGTTATGGAGCTCGGTAAATCTCTTACTGCGCACCAGACGCTGTCCGCGAATCACCGGCGGTTGCCCGGTCAACGCGTGATAGCAGATAGCGCCCAGCGCGAACATGTCGCCGAGAATGCCCTGGGCGTCGGCATTTTCATACCAGTTCGGCTCGTCTGAATCGGTATAGTGAGCCCGCAAGCCAAAATCCGTGAGCTTGATGACGCCTTCTTCATCCAATAACAGATTACTGGGGCGCAAATTGCCGTGCACAATTCGGTTGCGGTGGGCGAACGCCAGCCCTTCCGCGATTTGCTCCGCCCACTCCACCACCTTCACCGCCGGTAATGGAGCCAGCATTTGTTCCGCCATGGAGCCGCCAGGAAGATACTCCGTCACGATAACGTAACCTTTATCCACCTTCGATACCGCAAGAATCTTGCAGATATTGGGATGATTGAGCCGCGCCAGTAGCTTGTGCTCCTTGATTCCTGGCGTGTCCCCCGGCAGCTTCTTCATGATCAGCAGCTTCTGCTTGCCCTGATCTTCGTATAGATAGACGGAGCTATGACGATCTTCCTTCAGCACGTCCAACAGGGAAAACTTGGACTCTATCGCTTCGCTGTTGGATAGCGCCCGCGCCTTCTGGGCCTTGCTGAGATGGCCGCCTTGCAGAATATGCAGCAACCCGTTTTTCACCTCGTCTGCGGAAGCCGGCCGCTCCGATGGATCTTTTTCCAGACAGCGCATGATTAGCGAGTTCAAGGCCGGCGCCAATTCCGGCTCAAATTTGCGCGGCGGCGGAATTTCTCCCTGCGGACAGACTCCTGTGAACAACTCATACATGAGGATGCCCAGCGCATAGATATCGCTCTGCACCGAGGCGGCGTCCGCCGACTTATGCTGTTCCGGCGCCATATAGGCGGACGTGCCCATAATGTTGCTGGTTTCGGTATGCAGGGTTTTCTGTTTACTGGACGAGTCGTAGAAATGCGCGATGCCAAAATCCAGCACCCGCGCCTGCCAATCATTGTCGATGAGAATATTGGAGGGCTTGATATCGCGGTGGATTACGCCGTTCTTGTGCGCGTACGCCAACGCCTTGCACAACTGCACCAGCACATCCATTTTGCGGGAAAAGTCGAGCTTGCCGCGGTTGATTGCATCCTCAAGGGTCATGCCTTCCACATACTCCATGACGAAATAAGGACGCCCCTTGCCGGTAACGCCCTTATCGATGACATGGATGATATGAGGATGATTCAGTTGCGCAATGATGAGAGATTCTTTTTCGAAGCGCTCCAGAATCTCAGGGTGATCTTTCAGGTTGGCGGACAGTATTTTTATGGCGACAGGACGTTGCAGCGACTCTTGCAAGGCTTTGTATACAGTCGCCATGCCGCCCTCGCCCAGCTTGCTGAGAACTTTGTATCCCTGCCACGCCATGTAGTTATCTTTTCCGAATTAGATGCATTAATCCGTCGCCGGATTTCTCCTGTGCGTTAAAGAGCGAACGCCAGCGCCAAAAACAGTAATGCGGCCAGTATGCCGCCTAAAGCCATGTAACGCCAAGGCCGTCCCGAGGCGGATTGTGATGCGTTCGGCTCGGCGAAAGGCGGCATGGGTCGGGTTTTTTCACCGGACAAGTCGCGTTTGGGAGTGGCCTTGCTATGCGGCGCGCCGTCTTTATCGGTCACCACCAGCACGGTAACGTTGTCATCAGCGCCATTGGTCAGTGCGATTTCCACCAGCTCATCTGCTTTACTCTGCGAGTTACCGCGACGCGCCAACACCTCCTGTATCCGCTCCTCGGACACCACGCCATGCAGACCATCACTGCACATCAGCCAGACATCCCCCGCCTGACGGGGCACGCGATAGGCGTCAACATGCAACCCACTCTCACCCGCCGCGCCCACCGCCTGGGTGAGCACATGCCGAATGCGCGCCGCTTCTTCTTCCGATAGTCCGGTGCTGCGCTGTGCGACGGAATGATCTTCCGTCATCTGCATGATGAGGTCGTCCCGCAACAGATACACGCGACTGTCGCCCACCCAGGCGACTTCCATTTCATCGGAATGCGCATGCAACGCCACAACGGTGGAGGCCGCGTAGCCGCGCTCGCCACTGATGTCGTCGCCTAACAGGGATTGATGAGCGAGCAGAATCGCCTGCTCCAATGGATGTCCGGCGTGCACCGCTCTTTGCATGGACTGGCACACGCTCGCGCTGGCGACTTCCCCACTGTCGCCCCCTCCAACGCCGTCGGCGACGGCATAGAGACTTGTCGATTCGTCTACTAATCCATTATCCTGATTTTGCTGCCGCCGGCCGGTATGAGTTGCGAAACCTACTTGCATTAAAAGATTTCCAAGTCCCTGATTCATGGGGATTAAAAAAGTATATTTCTTTAGTATAGATGGGTTTTCAGTTTAGTTTCCTTGACTATACTCTAAAGTGTTAAAGCGCCTTCTGACCGGCAGAACCTTAATTCAGTAGTCATTTCCACAAGTGTGAGCTTAACGAGGCCCCTAGCAGCATGCTGAAACTGCAATTCACCGATGGAAGCCGGGAGAGCATCTGGCTGGTAGAACCGCGCCTGAAAATAGGTAAGCATTCTTCCAACAACCTGATTCTCAACCAGCCGGACATCCAGGACTTTCATGCCGAGATACGTTTGCAGGAGGAACAGCTGTATCTGCTGAACCTCAGCCCCGACTATATCGTGGGCGTTAACGGTAAAAAGGTGCAAAAAGCCGTAAAAATCAACGAAAACGATACCATCCAACTGGGAAAAGCTCACTTTAAAGTGGTGCATCCCGGAGCCGAGCATAAACCGAAACACGAAGCGCCGCAAAGCATCGCCCATAATGAATGGGGCCTGCAAACCAACGCCAGTTGGGCCAAGCAGTCGTTTTATCCAATCGAAGATACGGTCATCATCGGCCGTGACGAACAGTGCGACATCACCGTGCCGGTTTCCCATTTGTCGCGTCAGCACGCCCAGTTGACTGTGGCGGGAAATTATATGTTGGTCAAGGATTTAGGTTCCACCAACGGTACTTACCTGAACGGCGAGCGCATTACCCAGGGGCGCGCCAAACGAGGCGATCGCCTGCGATTTGACGTCGTCACCTTTACCGTGACCGGACCCGAGGATGACGGCGACCGCACCATCGTGCGTCCAGACGCCGTCGCGCAGACGCCCTCTCCCGCGCCAACCGGCGAAGAAACCATCGCCAATAATCCGCAGCCACGCCCAATGCGCCCCGCCGCGCCCCCCAAAGCCGCCAGAAAACCGGCGCAAGAGAAACCCGCTCCCGCTCATGAAGTCGCGGTTAAGGCGGAGTCCAAAAGCGGCTATCTGCTTTACACCGTCATTGGTTTCGCCGTGGTGTTCGGCGCTCTGTCAGCCTTTTTCCTGCTCCGGTAAGGATACCGGTCGGGGGATTCCCTGTTACATTTTGCTCATGGGATTTCCTCCACCTTGTCCCTATAATAGGCGGTCGCCCCAGAACAACCTGCACAGCCGTTACTGATGTCGAATCCAGACCATTTTCAGCAGTTCTTTTCCACAGACTGCCCGCAGTTCTTTCGTCCGCTGACCAGCAAATACCGCGAAATGATCGTGGAATGCCTGCGTTTGCTGTATCAACGTTTCTACAGCAGCATGGCGGACTATGGACACGCCCTTAAGCGTGAGCAGATGGTGGAGATCTTCCAAACCGCCCTGACTCGCGCACCGGAGCTGGAAACCGATGAAGACAGCGAAACCGAAGGGCGTTTCCGTACGGATCGCGACAAGGCCTTGTGGATTCTCAATACGTTGATCGACTACGGCTGGCTGGAAGTACAGGTGGACGAGGTCACGCTACAGTCCAGCTACCACTTCAGCCGTAAAGGGCGTTTGTTCACCCAGCCCTTTGTAGAGCTCAGCGGAGCCTCGGTGCGCACTCGTCACCGCAACACCCGCAATACCCGTAATGCGCTGCGGGCGTTTATTGAAGCTGGCGAAGTCCACGATCTGCTGGACGCCTATGAATATTCCGAGCGTATCATCAGCGACTTCACCGACATTATTACCGAGTTGGAAGATCGCAAGCGCCAATTGGTGAAAGAAATAGAGATCACCGCGCTGATCAAACGGGCCAGCGATGAATTCTTCGACTTCATGGACAAACGCTTCCAGCCGGATCTATCCGTGCGTCTGTCGGCGGACTCCGTGGAGAAACACCGGGACGAGATCATGTCCCAGGTGCGTCAGATTCGCAGACTTCCCAAAGAGACCAAAGCGCACGCGGAAAGCGAGCTGCGTCGACTGCTTCCGGACCGCGTGGTGGAGGGGCAATCCCTGCTCTGGCTGTTGTTGGACAATATAGAAATCCGACTCACCAACGCTTGCGACATCATGTTGCCGGCCCTGCGCAGCGCGCTGCGTAACTTCACACGACGCGCGGACATCATTATTCGTCAAATGAGCTATCTGGCCAGCCAGCGCCATAATGACATGGTGCAGATTTGCCAGGAGCTGACCGAGCTGCCGGCGGAGGAGCAACAGGCGCGTCTGGAGCGCGCAGGAGCCCTGATGGCTAACCTCAATGTCGGCTTGATTGACCCCAAACAGATCAGCCTGCGCGAAGGTCGCCGTAAAATTACCGTGGACAGCCGGGTGCTTAACGATGAGCCGCTGGATCAGGGCGCTCGCAAAGAGTTGTTTATACAGCACGCGCTGGATCAGGCATTCGTCATCAATGACGACCGTACCCGCCAGTATCTGATTCAGGCGCTACGGGGCGGCCAGCGCATCCAGACCAAACATCTGCCCATTAACGCCGCTCCCGATCTGTTGGCGGCGATGCATGCCGTGGAGCTGGGCTCCGTGTCAGGACTCTCCAGCGAATATGAGTTCGTGGTAGAGCCGACTGGCGATCTGGTCAGCAATGAATATTTACTGCAGGCGGATGATTTCATCATCGAAGTACGACCGAAAAAAGCGATGCAAGACACCTTATGATTCTGAGTCAATGCCTTGAAAATGAACTGTCCTCTGAAGGACTTCAGTTAACGGACTTCAGCGAGCTGGTGCTGCGTCTGCTGGATTACAGCATCATCTGCCGCGATGAAAGCCTCATAGAACAAACTTTGTATGATCGTTACCTGCGTATCGACAAGCTGGTGGACGATTATCTGTCCGTGCTCGGCGTGCGTCTGCTGCATGACCGTCAGTTTCAATATATCCGCGCATATCCGCCAGGAGCGGAGGCGCCAGGTCTCGACGATGAGGTGGATCAGCCGTTCAACACTGGCCTGCGCGCGCGCCTGAACCAGCAGGAAATCGCCTTGATTCTGGTATTACGCAGCCAGTATGACAAAGCCCTGCGAGAGGGCCAGGTGGACGACCAGGGCGGCGTCACGCTCAGCTTTGAGGCGCTGTCCATCGCCATGAAGAACCTGCTGCAACGCTCCCTGCCAGAGAATCTGACGGAACGCCGCCAGCTGCTGAAGCGTCTGCGCCAGTTGCGTCTGTTGCAATTCAGCCAGGAAGACACCCTGGAAAGCGGCGAAAGCTGGGTCCGCATCCGCCCGCAAATCGTCAACTTCGTCAGCGATGAAGCGCTGTCTGCGTTGCGGGGAGAAGAGGCGCAACAGGAAGACGCAGCGGCGTCCCCGGAAGAAAGCTAACAGGCGGAAGTTGACACCGGGACGGTATAAATAAGGCGGCGTCCATCATCAGTGATTTGAGAGCACCATGTTTCTAAAGAAATGCATCTACGTTAACTGGGGCAACATCCCCAACAGCGAATTCGATTTCGGCCCTATCAACCTGCTTTCCGGGGGCAACGGGTCCGGTAAAACCACGTCGGCGGACGCCATTCAAACAGTGATGACCGCCGCCCACGATTACCTGTTCACCTATAACCCGGGCCAGGATGAAACCACGCAACGGGGTCGCGGCGGCAAGCAGGTGCGTACGCTGTCTTCCTATGTGCTCGGTTGCGACGATGGCAGTTTCGCCCGTCTGGAGCCTACCGAAGGCTATATCGCCGCCTGTTTTCACCCAACGACGGGCGAGTCCGCCGAGCCCTTCACCGCCATTATCTGTTGCCGCGCCCACATCGATCAGGCCGGCTCCCAGCGGGTGGCGCGCCAGGACGACCTGTTCTTCCTGATATTACCCGGGGCGGAAATCAGCCTGTCCGATCTGCAGGGCGAAGACGCCAGCGGCGACAAATTCGTCATGCCCATGGACAAGATCGTGGCGCGCCTGCGCAAGAAATTTGAAGTGGAGAAATACGATACCAAGAAAGGTTATCTAAAACGCCTTTACGGCATTCTGCGCGGCAAATCCCATGAGGTGCCCGAGCGGGAGGCGATGAACGCCGCACGCGCATTCTCCCGTTTCATGGCCTATAAGCCGGTGAAAAGCATCAATGATTTCGTCGCCAATGAAATCCTGGAAAAGAAAGACTTAGGCGAAGCGATCCGCTCCGTCTCCGATCTGCTCAAAACCATCCACGGTATGGAGAGCGACGCGTCCCGCCTCAAGAACGCCATTCGCATTCTCAGCGACGTTACGGGCTATGGCGAGAGCTATATTCAACGCTGGATCGATTTGAACGTCTGGCAATATGTCGCCGCGCGCCACCAGTATCTGACGGACCAGGAAGCCTATCTCACCGCCAAGAAGCAGCAAAAGTCCTTGCAGGATGAGAAAGTCTCCAACCAGCAGGAACGTGATACGCTGGAAGCCCGGCATGATCAAATCGAGGGCCGTTTGCTGGAGCTGACCGCCAAACGCATGGGCCATCAGCCGCTACAGCAGAAAGATGAGCTGGAGAAACTGATCGCCGCCAATGGCCGCGCCCTGCATGAACAGGCGCCGGGGCTGCTGGAGCAGAATCATCGTCTGGATTCCATCTTCCAGGCGACCAATAACATCATCAGCCTGATGAAAAACCAGAATATCCTGGATGACGTACCGCGTCTGGGGCACAAGGATGTCTGGGCGGGGGCCCTGGAGTTCAGCCAACTGAAACAGCACGGACAGGTGGATTTCGCCGCCCTGCTGGGACGCGACTGGGTGGATATATCCCCACTCGAAAGCCACCTCGATCAGGCGTTATTAATTCAGCAGAAAGCCAATCAATGGCAGCGCCAGTGGCACGATGGAGAAATCAGCGCCGACGGCGTCAGCTTGCGCGACCAGGTCAGTCGCGCCCTGCACCGGCGCGAAAGCCTGAATCAGAAACTGGAGCAGCAGCGCCATCAGAAACAGGCGGAAATCGAAAGCCTGGAGACGCGTCAGGTCACTTATCCTTACCACGTGAAGACAGCGTTAGAAGCAATTCGCAGGGAATGCCCCGAGGCTGACCCCCGAGTGCTCTGCGATTACGTTGAGATCAAAGACCCCAAATGGCAAAACGCCATCGAAGGCTATGTCGGCGGCGGCCGCTTCTCGATTCTGGTGGAGCCGGAATACGAAGCTCGCGCCACCCGCATCCTGCGCTCCCTGAAAGGCGGCGGACAGGCGCGCGTGATCCAGGGCGAGAAAGCCCGCCGCGATTGCGAGCGCATGAATCTGGACAAAGATTCCATTATCCACGTCATGGAGTTCAGCCACGCCACCGCGCGCTACTACATTACCGCCAGCTACGGCAACGTACTGCGGGTGCGTTCGGAGGAAGAGTTGCGGATGACCCGTCGCGGCGTCACCGCTAACGGCCTGGGCTCCGGCTCTTACAGCATGTTCCGTTGCGATGTGGCCGACAGTGAGCTGGTATTTGGCCAGGAGGCGCGGGAACGCGCTCTGGATGCAAAGAGAGAAGAGCTGCAGCAAATCCGCATCGAACACCAACGCGCCAGCGAGCAGTGGCAGGAATTGTCCAATCTGTTGCGCGCCGCGGATCAGATCAAGCCGCTGTCCTACGCCGATCGCCTGAAAGCCATGCTCGACATTCACCGGGAGCTGCGCGAAGCGGAAGATCGCTTGGCCCATCTCGACCTGGCCGACTTCGAACAACTGGAGCAAGAGCTGGAGCAGCTCAAGCAACAGGACAAAGAACTCAAGCAGCGTATTGAAGTCCTTCTTAAGCGGGAAGGCAGTCTGCAAACCGAGCTGGCGCAGAAGGCGGATCTCTGTAAAGCGCTCAGCGAACGTAAAGACGCTTCGGAAACCAAGCAGGACGAGAAAGAAGAGTCTCTGCGCTCAATTGTGTCCCTGTGGCCGAATTTCGATAGCGAAGCGCGTCTGCAGGAAGCGGATCAATGTGCGGAAAGCATCCGTTCCGATCAGCTGCATCTGGAGTTGCAGGATACTCAATCCAATATCGAAAGCCTGGCGCGACAGTTCGAGAACAAACTGATTGAGCACAACCAGACGAGCAATCCGCTGGATCAGATCGCCTATCTGCCTGACTATGACCAGATGCACAACCGCGCCTTCTTCAGCCGCATTTGTGAAGTCAGCCGGGAAATCGACAAAATTCGCAACCGCCTGAAAAACAACATTCTGGTGGAGAAACAAGAGAAGCTGACGCAGTTGAAACTGGCGTTCAACAACACTTTCGTCACCCATCTCTGCCACGCCATCTATCAGGCCATCAATGACGGCAAGAAGATCCTGGAGGACATGAACCGCGAGCTGGAGCACCATCGTTTCGGCGCCGATCGCGAATCCTTCCGCTTCGACTGGACCTGGGTGCCGGAATTCAAGGAATACTGGGATTTCTTCAAGGAAATCATCGCCCTGCCCAATCTCGGCGAAGGCGCGACGCTGTTTGACGCAGAGTTGTCGAAGAAAGCCTCGCAAGTGCGCGATCGCATGATGGCGATGTTGCTGTCCGACGACGAGCAAAAAGCGATGCGGGAACTTGAACGCATCTCGGATTATCGCAACTACCGCAATTACGAGATCTACAAGGAGCCGCAGGGCAAGCAGCCGATTCCGCTGTCTCAGTATGGCACCGGCAGCGGCGGCCAGTTGGAGACCCCGGCTTACATCATCCGCTCAGCGGCGATCACCTCCGCATTCCGCTTCAACGAGGGCGACAGCCATCTGCGCATGGTGCTGGTGGACGAAGCCTTCTCGAAAATGGACGAAACACGCTCCCGCGAGGTCATCAATTATCTGACCCAGACCCTGGGCCTGCAGCTGGTATTCATTATGCCAACCAGCAAATCCGGCCCCTTCATGGACCTGATCAGCAACCAATTCGTGTTCACCAAATGCCCCACCACCCGCCCGGTTGGTGAACTACAAACCCGCGTTCTGGTGGACAGGCAAAAATGCAATCAGGAAAAAATCGCCGAACTCTGGGCCAACCACCGCAAACAGATCCGCCACCAGTTCGCTCTGGATTTTATGGAGGAATTTGGTTAATCCCCAACAAACCGAGACTATACCATTTGGGAAATTAAACATTTAGAACATGGACGTTACTATCACTAGTTTTAGCTCTCTAGAACTCTAGAGGGGAACAACAGCGAATATAGTTTACAAGGATGAGACATGTCCAAAGTAGAGTTTTTTGTTGGCGGTGGTGGAGATAAAAAGGACTGGATAACAACTATAGCAGCCCCAACCAATTTGATGGAAAGCGTCAAAAATTATCGTCAAAAATCCGCGCCTAATATTACCTGCTATTACTACGGTCACGAAGAAGAAACACTCATCCTGACTAATATTAAGTCTAAGTGGAAATCAGGCGAATACAAAAGCATACGGTTAACAGGCCATAGCTGGGGAGGGCAAGCCGTTATGGACATAGCCCAGCAGCTTTTCAGTCTAAGCATTCCTGTTGACGAACTCATTACTTTAGATCCAGTTTCTTTATGGCCGTTCAGCAAAGTAATGGTTGCCAAATGGGTGAATATCTATATAAAACAGTCACTCATAGATAATACTATCGGAAAAATCCCTTTGGTTGGCAACATTGCCAGTAGCTTACTATCCCTACCTTCTTTAGCTACTCAATCCGGTAGATCCGGCGGCTATATAGCTAATGTAGGAGGACAATTAGGAGAGGAAAATGGCGCTTATAATATTGAGTTGGATGTGACACATGCAGATGCGTTGTTAATGTATAAGAAAGCCCGTGAAGAGATGAGCCATGCTCCTCTAAACCCTAAAGTTATAGGCGTCAAGTAATGATTCGAGTGAAAGATATTTATATGTTACTGCCAGCTCTATCAATTTACGCAGGGCTTAGCGGTTGCGCCAGTGAGCAGGTACTCATTACCGATCCTACTGTTGCAGTTGCCCACATTTCCAAAGGGAATCAAAGCCTGGATTTATTTCCAGGCCGTTATCTCAGTATCGCATTTAGCGCCAATAGTGAGCATATCGATACACGCGATCCACTTTTGCAAGTTCGGGCGGAACTTTTTAAAGATGGCCGCTCGGTGGGCAGTTCAATCGCGATGGGTCCGTATGTCATTAGCAATAATCAAATCGATGAGCGACATTTTAATGGTCAGCGTTATATCGCCTTCGATTTCTCCAATCTAATGGTGGAATCAGACCATGGCGAAATTTCCGTTGCCTTGGCTGAATCCGATTTTGACAAAGTTGAGTTCCAACTCCGATATCCTCTCATGGGAACTGGTTTTAAATTCATCAGTAACCCTGTTTCCTTCTCCAAAACAGAAATTCTGAACTCGCTTAAACTGCCCCCAGTCAAGTACGAGTAGCTTAAGCCGTCAATTTCACGGGAATTGCTCCATACTTAGAGACAATACTGGGTTCAATGAGTTTTGGAGACGCACATGGACAGTCGATCTTGGCTCTTTGGGATGCACCTCATCACCGCACTGTCGCTATCCCTGGCCGCATTTCCGACGCAGGCCGCCGGACGCATTTTCGGCATCGCCGGCAAGAGCGTGGAGGACATCAATTTCATCAACGCCTGGAAAGGGTGTGAAGAGGAGGCCCGCCTCAATGACGACACCTGTATTCATATTGGAGAAGTCGGTCCCGCACATTTTCGCACTCAAGACCGTGAGCTGCTGGAGGCGATGGATCGACGCATTGACGGCATTGCCGTTTCCGTCACCAATTCTGAATACCTCGCTGCAAGCTCTTTACGAGCTGCTTCAGAGCGCGGCATTCCCATCATTACCTTTGATTCCGATCTGGAAAAGCCTCACGCCTACTTGCGTAGCGCTTACGTAGGACCCGACAACCTGGGCTTTGGACGCAATCTCGCCACTCAGGCCATGCGTCTGCGACCGCAAGGCGGCGCTGTTTGCCTGATGAGCGGCGGCCCTTACAACCCAAACCTTAATGCGCGCTTGCGGGGCGTGCGGCAGGTGCTTAGCGGAGATGACGCCTTTCCCGCAGATCGCAAACTCTCTGGCGAAAACGGATGGCATGAGCCTGTTCGCTGTCCTTGGTACAACTGGGATAAATACGATCGCGCCCTGCTGCAAATGCGGGAGGCGATCTATAACAAGGACATCAATGTATTCCTCTCCGTCGGTTCATGGCCGCAGATCGACCTCAATCTTTATCGGGAAGTCATGATGCCGGCGAAGGCTGAGTATCTTGATTCGCTCAACAAGATAGTTGTCATAGGCATAGGCACGCCACTGCCAGAACAGCTAGATCAGTTGAGTGAAAGGCTCGTCCACGCCTTTGTTTCCATTGATTTCGAGGAAATGGGACGAATCAGTTACCGCTATTTGAAAAAGCTCTCAGAGGGAGAGCGAATTCCTGAAATCACTTATACGGAAAACCGCATCTACCGCTGGGACGATCCCGCCATTATGGAAAGACGCGTCACCAAGGAGTGATCTACATAGACTTCGACGTACTTATTTGCTTCATAACGCGCAGGGCGGACTGGCCACATCCGCCCTCTTCTCGTCTCCTCTTTTCCGGCGGCATTAGCAGTCCATCCGCTCCGAGCAGTACGACGCTTTCTCTCTGATTCTATTTGTATTTTTAGATAAGACGACCTAACGCCCCTAGGGTTTTCCCCAGGCTACTTCCGCTGTTTGCGTCCGTTACACTAACCGGCTCCCTATTTTCCAAATGACGCATATAGAGTTCCAGCAGACGTAGGTGACAGATATGGACGGAGTAGTGCTTGATATCAATCATAACAACCGCGAAGGCGTGTTGAGATGTCATCAAGGCAACCGTTACGCCTTCAGTCTGGCTGAGTGGAAAAGTCAGGAAGCGCCGCGACGGGGAGACAAAGTGGACTTCCTTCCCTTAGGTACGCTGGCGACAGAAATCTACTTTCTGGAAAGAGCCGCCACGGCGGAACAGCCCTCTGCGCCAAGCGCGTCGGCGCAAGCGACAGGCCCTGCTCCCGCCGCGCAAACGGCGCCGCCATCGCAACCAAGAGAGCGTCCCAGCGTAAGCCCCTCATCCGACAAAGCCACGTTTTCCCACACATCTGGATTGGCCGTCACCAGCTTTATCTTCAGCCTCATCGGCCTGTTCTTCTTTGGCTCCCTGGTAGCGATCATCTGTGGACATATTGCGCTCCACAAAATTAGGGAAAGCGCTGGCGTGCTGACCGGCGCGGGGCTGGCTATCACTGGTTTAGTGCTGGGTTATCTTGGGCTGTTAGGCACTATCTTATGGATTGGTTATCAGGCGTACCATCAACAGCTCTGATGCTCATCTGCTTTCTGTAGCAACATTTCATTCCGGCGCACATTATTTACGACCCCTAGCGATTTACGCCCCCTACCGCGCTCTCCCGCTTCCGATTAATCCTCTCAATCGGAAGCATAGTTATGATTACTTTTTCAAATAATGAGAATCATTCTAATCTAGCCATAACAAACATACGGCTACCGTGGTACGGGGGAGTCAGACATGGTTAAAACGTTTACCTTCGCCATCATCCATTTCAGCGTCGCCTTCACTGTAGGGTACCTGTTAACCGGCGATCTCATCGTCGGAGGCGCTATCGCATTAGTGGAGCCACTGTGCAACACTGTAGCCTATTTCTTTCATGAAAAGGCCTGGGAACGGTTCGGCCGGTTATCCAAGCCCGCCTCCTCTCCCGATGCAGCAGTACATGGAGCCGGCGCCGCAAGCGGTTAACCTTCCTTCCCGACCAGGCGGACCAAGGAGGCGCCATGAACAGTTTTAACACTCTCTCCGATTTATCCGTCGGAGACCGCAGCTACCGCATACATCTACTAAGTTCGATGCCGGCGGAATATAAAGTCGAACGGCTGCCTTATTCCATCAAGATTCTGCTGGAGAATCTGTTGCGGCGAGAAGATGGCTATAGCATCACCAAAGATGACATCGCCGCTCTTGCGCAATGGGACGCTAACGCCCAGCCCAGCGCACAGGTTGCGTTTACGCCGGCGCGGGTTGTATTACAGGATTTCACCGGCGTTCCGGTGGTAGTGGACCTGGCCGCCATGCGCGACGCGATGATGAGTCTCGGCGGCGACCCCAAATTAATCAATCCCCTCGAACCTGTTGATCTGGTCATTGACCACTCCGTGATGGTCGACTATTTCGGCGACAACGACGCCCTTGCGCGCAACACTCAAATTGAATTCGAACGTAATGAAGAACGTTACAAGTTTCTGCGTTGGGGACAAAAAGCGTTTTCCAACTTCCGAGTAGTGCCTCCCGGCACCGGCATCGTGCATCAAGTAAACCTGGAATATCTGGGACAGGTCGTGATGCAAAAAGAAATTGACGGTGAATGGTTCGCCTACCCTGACACCCTGGTCGGTACGGACTCTCACACGACAATGATCAATGGTCTCGGCGTATTGGGCTGGGGCGTTGGCGGCATTGAAGCGGAAGCCGCCATGCTGGGGCAACCAGTCAGTATGCTGGCGCCGGAAGTCGTGGGCTTTAAATTCACCGGCAAGCTCCCCGAAGGCGCGACCGCCACAGACCTCGTCCTCACTGTCACGCAAATGCTGCGTAAGAAAGGCGTGGTGGGTAAATTCGTCGAATTTTACGGCGATGGACTCGATCACCTGCCCTTGGCTGATCGCGCCACTATCGCCAATATGGCGCCTGAATATGGCGCCACCTGCGGCATATTCCCTGTGGATAAAGAGACTTTAGCCTACCTCAGGCTTTCCGGCAGAGAAGACAATCTGATCAATCTGGTGGAAACCTACACCAAAGCTCAGGGACTATGGCGGGAAACCGGAGCCAGCCCGGCGGAATATAGTGAAACTTTGACGCTAGATCTGGGCTCAGTCATACCCAGTCTGGCTGGCCCCAAACGTCCCCAGGACCGCGTCGCACTCTCCGACGCCAAGGAGTCCTTTGAAAGCACCTTGAAGGATTATCTGGACTTGAGCCCCGCTTCCGACAGCAAGACAGAGCAAGGACACAGCGGGGAGTCCCATCAACTCCAGCATGGAGACGTGGTGATCGCCGCGATTACATCCTGCACTAACACGTCTAACCCAGCGGTCATGCTGGCGGCGGGGTTAGTGGCGAGAAATGCGCGGCAGCGCGGGCTAAACGTCAAACCCTGGGTAAAAACCTCCCTCGCGCCCGGTTCTCAGGTCGTGCCAGCCTATCTCAAAGCGGCGGGGCTAATGGATGATTTGGAGGCGCTCGGCTTTAATCTGGTCGGATTCGGCTGCACCACCTGTATCGGTAATTCTGGTCCGCTGCCGGAGGCGGTTCAAAACGCCATCCGCAAAGACAAACTCATGGTGGCGTCGGTGCTATCCGGTAATCGCAACTTCGAAGGCCGCATACATCCAGAAGTGCGCGCCAACTATCTGGCCTCGCCGCCACTGGTGGTCGCCTATGCTCTGGCTGGCTCCATGCGCATGAATATTTATAAAGACTCCCTTGGCAAGGATAAAAATGGCGAAGATGTCTATCTGAAGGATATTTGGCCTTCTCAAAAAGAGGTCGCCGATCTCATCGCCGCCACAGTTTCCTCAGAGCGCTATCGCAGCCAATACGCAGATGTCTTTGCAGGGACTGACGCTTGGCGCGCGTTGCCGGTTCCAGAAGGTAAAACCTATGACTGGCCCGACTCCAGCTACATCAAGAAGCCGCCGTTCTTTGACGGCATGACCCTATCGCCACCGCCTTTGCCAATAATTGAACAGGCGCGGGCATTGGTGAAAGTGGGCGACTCCATCACCACCGACCACATCTCCCCCGCCGGTTCCATCGCGCCAGATAGCCCCGCGGGGAAATATTTACTCGAATGCGGCGTTGAGAAACGGGATTTCAATAGTCTCGGCAGCCGTCGCGGCAATCATGAAGTGATGATGCGCGGCACCTTCGCCAATGTCAGATTGCGCAACCAACTGGCGCCGGAAACCGAGGGGGGCTGGACAACACACTGGCCCAGCGGCGAAGTCATCAGCATTTTCGACGCCGCTTCACGCTACCGGGAAAACGGGACTCCGCTGATTGTCATCGCCGGAAAAGAATATGGCTCTGGCTCAAGTCGCGATTGGGCCGCCAAAGGGGTCAGTTTGCTTGGCGTGCGAGTGGTGCTGGCGGAAAGCTATGAACGTATTCACCGTTCCAATTTGGTTGGCTTCGGCGTCTTGCCTCTCCAGTTCAAAGCCGGTGAGTCCGCACAGACATTAAACCTCAACGGAGAAGAAACTTACTCCTTCGGTTCTCTGGAAGATTCACCCAAATCAATTAGTGTCACTGCCGTAGATAAAGAAGGCTCGAAGAAGACTTTCGACATGGACGTACGCATTGATACGCCAACGGAGTGGGATTACTACCGTCATGGGGGAATTCTGCAGTATGTGGTGCGAGATCTCGCCAGCAAGTCGAAGTCCTGAAGCTCATGCCACGTTCAAATCGCGTTAAGAGATTATCCAGGCCGCACGGCGACGCCGCAGCGGCCTGCGTGGGCTTTCGCCTCTCATACGCACACCATTTCGAACACTTAATAACCAGTTTAAAAAATATTGATAACTTAATGTTTTTATATCATATTCATACAAGTGTTATTTGCCGCGTCCTTGTGGCCATGGCGCCATTCCCTAACGCTGAGAGAGGCGGCATCACGACTAAGCCCGCCTGTTAAGTCTGGGAAGTTCGACTCAAAATCAATACTCAGCATGATCAAGTACGGTGAACATGACCACCAAGAAAACATCTCTGGAGTTTGAACGACAGCTGTTTCGCATGGTGCGGGAAGCCAGGTGTATCGGGCGCTCTAATGGCGTTTTCAAAGTCGGCCCAGAATTCTCCACGAAACGAATTGAAAATGTGTTAAGCCGGCTGGGATACAGCTTCGCCTCACACCGATCAGAAAAAGAAGACGGCGTTTACTGGGAGCTTTGCCTGATGGTTCCAGAGATTCTGGAAGAAAGAATTATCCCGACGCATTTGCGTTCAATGTGACGAGACGTCGGAAAAGGAGCGAGTACTTCATGGCGCCAACGCAGTAGCGCACTCTCGCAAAATGGAAAGGGAGTTTTTGAGCTAACTCCTGGTTCAGGCCGACGTCTCCGCCGGCCTATTCCATCGGTAAGGTCGGTTACGCTTGAGAAGATCTCCTGCGCATCGACAAACCGAGCATGCCCAAACCTAACAGTGCGAATACTCCCGGCTCGGGAACTTCGCTGGTCTCAGCCGCGTCTTTGTCCTTACTGGCGATTCCTGTGAAAAAGAGTTCGTCCAGACTGTAAGTTTCAAACAGCGCAGCAAAAGAGCCTTCCAGGAACTTGATCGAAGAGAAGCCTTGATCCAGAGCGAAGCCCCAGAAAGTGCCGCTCAACGTCGGAGCCATTTCTTCGACAACCTTGCTGCCGTCCAGCAGCTCAATTTCCATCTTGATGCCGGTCCCCTCTCCTCCGGGGCCCGCCAAGTCCCAAATGCCGCCAAAAGAGGTGGCGCCGCCTTCAAAAGTGAAAACGGTTGGGGCATAGGTGTCGCTAACACGGTCATAGAACTTCCCGCCGCTGACCGTGGAGTGGCTCCATCCTGAAGAAATACTTAGTCCTGAGGTTAACGCGTCCCGGTCGAAGCTTTCGACCTCATAGGCTCCTGTTGTTAACGCCCAAGCAGCTTGATCCGTGTAAATGTCTACAATGGCGGCTTGAGCAGACCCTACAAAGGCCACTGCACTACTTGCTAGAAACAATGCATTAATAACCTTGTGCATGGTTACTCCTTATAATTTTGATTTTGGAGTTACCCGAAAGGCACAAAGTATTCCCTGGTTTAAAAATATAATAAAAAACATATCGTTATATTTTTAACCAATATAAAAGTATATTTTCTCAGTAAAGTTAATGGACACAGCCTTTAGATATAGGCCTATCAAAATTTAATCAGCCGATCACTGAATATTAAAATGGCCACAAGAAAGATATAGACCTTAAGAAATAATCCCAATATTTTCATGAACAGCATATATAGACTTTTTGGATTATTCTCTAGGGATTATATTTTTGATTTTATTCAATCAAACCTTTATATATAGATAAAAACCCAATAAAGATAACAATAAATCACATATTTTGGCCGAGGTTATCGCCGATTAAACATACAGTTATTCTCTAATGAGATCTCCCGGGAATAACGGCACAATAATCGTCAATATTTTTTACACTTGAAGTTTGCGTGCTAAAAACAAGTTCCTCTCGCCTTTTAACCTGGGAGACTGATCACAAAACCAACAGGAAAAAGGGGTAGGAGCAGCAGCTTTCCCCTAACCAAGGTCTTGTGCGACCATGACGCGCAGTGAAAAACAGATCAAACCATATCCAATGCGACAGGAAATCTCCGCAGATTTTCATCCAACGACTTTATCCGTTCCGGGCTATCGCCTCGGAAGTAGCAGTAGAGTCTAGGCGTTTTATCCGCATTATCGCCTTCTAATTGATAAGGATTGCGAGAGCTTCCCTGAGGTGCGGACAGATAATCGCTGATGGCGTACAAATAGTGCTGGTTCAACAGATGCCCCCAGGCGTCGATATCCGTACGCAGATAGAGTGGGCCGTCAATATCAATGATAGATGAACCGGCTTCTCGCAACGGTGAGATGACGCCAAGGCGGGCGACCAGATCATACTGATTGGCGAAGTTTTCGATATAAGGCAACGCGGTAACGCCGCCGCCCATCTCAATGGGCATATTTACTTTGGCGATATAGGTCATGGTATTGGCGCAATTAGCGAAGGTATATACCTCAAGCTTCTTGAGCAATTTAATGGCGTAAGCGTTAAAGCCGCTCTTATCCATGAGGCCAAATTGATCCGGGGTTAGATGAGCCAACGCCAAGCGATCAATAAATTCCAGATTCGCCCAGTCATTGCATTCCGGGTTATCTTTCAGTTTCTGCAACGCTTTCAATGCACGACTGATTGCACGCAACACATTGGCCGCGATGATGGTTCCTTGTGAATGACAGAGCAGCACCACCCGATCCAACGCGGGATTTTTCATCGCCTCCAGCAATGCTATCGTCGCCTTAACGTCTGGTTCAGTCATGGCCTGGGGGATCTCCAGATCGGGATCAATCTTGAAGCTTTTTCCGACTGCACACTGAAACAAATCCAAGAGAAACGAGCTGGTCTGATTGTGGATAACCGTCACCGGGCGCTGAAACATCTGGCTGATCAACTGCGAGTTAAGCTCTGCAATGGGCTTGTTGGTCAGAATGCCGTTGAGGAAGAACCAGCGTTCGTGACTGAATGAGGTGACGGAATCGAACGGGTCCGTCTGCTGAAAATAGCCGCTTGGCCGCCAGAACAGGCGGTTGATGAAAGGTGGAAGAAAGGTTCGCGCCCATTTGTTGGGCAGGTGTGAGTGGGCCGGAATATTGGCGTCCGCCAGAAATCCGAGCGTACGCTTTAAACGCCAAAGGTCGAGAATAGTGTATTCGGACAGTTCGCGATGGGGCGGCGGCCAGCTTGATATCGGACCAAAAATGGATTGCAGGTAGAACGGCGGAAACATCTTAAGCGCGCCGCCGACCACCTTCGCCAAATCGCTCCAGGCGTTTTCTTCGGGGAAGGGAATAAAGTTGGGTTCAGTATAGCCGGACTCCTGTTCGGCTTTACTGATTACGGGGCTGATTGTTGTCGCGGCCATCACACACTCCCTGCGTCTGGTTGAGCTTTCTTAATCGTAGTCCCGCTTCGCGGCGGCGCCAAACCGACGTCCGCCGCACCGCATTCCGACCCAGGCAAAGTCTTTCATGCTCCGGGTCGAAATCTTATCTGTTACAGACGTTTGATCTCTTCCTGGATTTTTTCCAATCGCTTCTCATTGGACGGATGCGAACTCAGAAAGCTGGACTCGCCACCAACTTTTTTCTGCAACGTTTCGATGGAGCGCTTCATCGCATAGGGATCTTTGCCCAATCTGTGCAGTGATTTCACGGAATAAGCGTCGGCTTCCAGTTCGTCCGCCTGAGAAAAGCGCGCGTTCACTGCGGCATATGCGATTTGTCCCAGCTGCGACTGGGTCAGCTCGCCCACTGTACCGCCAGCGGAAACCACCGCCTGAAATGCGGCGTCCGTCAGCATTTTCTCACGCATCTGCTTGTAGCTGTGTTTGAGTTTGACGTGGCCAATTTCATGCTGCATGACCGCCAGAACCTGATCGTCAGGCATCACGTCCATCAGGCCGGAGTATACCCGTACGGTGCCGTCCGCCATGGCGAAGGCGTTGATCTGATCCGACAAATAAACCTTGTAGTTCAGCGTCAGCCCGTCCGCATTCTTCAGATTGCGGGTAATGGCGTCCAAACGCTTGGCGTATTTGCTGCTGGACGGGGCCACTTTGTTTTCTTTATCCATCTTGTCCGCCGCCTGTTGGGACACGGATATCACTTGATCTTCCGTGAGGGTGGTGGCCTGCAGCACGCCCGCTCCCAGCGTCAATGCGGAGTCAGTGTAGGCGCCGCTATTAGCGCAACCGGACACCAAGCCCAGGCTTAAAATAGGGGCGGCGACTAAAGGCAATAGATGTTTTCGCAACATTCTCAGGCTTCCTCAGCTATAGTTGAACGAACCCGCCCACAAGCAGGTCCGGATTAAATCATTCAGTCTGATTATCAATTCGGGCGCTAGCGCGACCATTAGAAATTATGCGGACGCCGCTGGCAACCATCCTGTTAGCGCCGTCCGCCAGGTTACAGCCGTTACTTTGCTTATTCCGCAACCGACAACGCCACTCCCAAGCCGGCGGCGAACTCCTGCAAAGCAGTCAACTGAGCCTGGGGCAACTCAGCGCTGAGTGTGACATGCTCAGCATAGTCCGCAGCCACATTGCGGGCGCTATGTTGATCCAGCCATAAACGCAATACCTGCTCGTGGCGAAAGTCACAGCTAAGGCTGATGCCAGCCAGGGTTTCCCTGAGCTGAACCGGCAGTTCCACCATCGCCTGCTGGGCCGCGCCGGAATAGGCTCTCACCAATCCGCCCGCTCCCAGTTTGACGCCGCCAAAGTAGCGAATGACGATCACCATGACATCGCCGACGCCCTTGTGTTGCAGCACGTTCAATATCGGCTTTCCCGCCGTGCCGCTGGGTTCGCCGTCATCTGACATGGCCGCGCTCTGGGCGGATTTCGGGTTACCCAGCAGATAAGCCCAGCAATGATGTCCGGCGTCGGGGTAGTCCTGCTTCGCCTGGGCCAGTAACGTCATCGCCGCCTCGCGGCTGTCCGCATATCCGGCGCGCGTGATGAAACGGCTTTTTTTCACTTCAGAGACAGTTTCCACGGCCGCCGCCGGGGCAAGATAAGACATCAGTCCTCACTCTTGGAATTCCAGTTCAACGCAACATTCAGGTAAGCGACAGGCCTCCGTCCACCACCAAAGTATGGCCGACCACATAACTTGCACTCTCAGAGGCCAGCCAGACGATGGCTTCCGCTACTTCTTCAGGATCAGCGAAGCGACCGATAGGTGCGGGCGAAGCGGCTTGCTCCTGTTGTGGATTATGGCCGTCTTGCAACCGCGAGGTCCAGCGCGGGGTGCGGGTGGCGCCGGGCGCGACCGAATTGATACGCACGCCACGCGTGATATACGACAGCGCCAGAGAACGGGTCAGACTCTCCAGCCCCTGGCCTGCGGCGGCGTTGAATGGGTCCGGTTGCAGGCGGAAGCGATTGGCGGAGCTGACATTGACGATGGCGCCGCCGCGCGACATAAGTTCTAGCTCATACTTGAGACATAGCGCCGGCGCCCAGAGTTCGTTTTCCAGCGGCCCGCGCAATTGCTCTTCCGACATATCGGTGATAGCGCTCGCTGCAACAGTTCCCGAGGCGGCGTTGTTCACCGCCATGTCCAATGCGCCATAGCGGCTCTCAATGTATCCGAACAAGCGACGCAGGGAACGGCGATCCGTCAGGTCGCAAGCGTAAAAGTCCACCGCATCCAGATCTGGATGCGCGGCCTTCGCCTCTTCCCAATTGGCGTCATTTCTACCGCAGGTGACCACGCAATCCCCTCGACGCAACAGTTTCTTCACAACAGCTAGTCCGATACCCTTACTACCTCCGGTTACTAACGCAATCCGAGCATTGTCTTTATCCATGAGATCATTCCTTTGCTGAGTAATAACGAACATCAAGACGCCATCGCGGCGCTGCAGACCACGATGAAGGAACTTTGGGACGCTTCCTATGCGGAGCTGCTGCAGCGCGCCGGAAGCCACAGTGAAACGACTATCGTGTCGGCTGCCGGAAACCGCTATCTGATAATGATTGATATAGCGCGCCCCAATCAACTGGAATGCGCCGTAGAAGTCAGTGGATGTCTGGCGAGGATACAGGAAGGCGTCGCGGTTAAAAGCCGTATCGGGGCCAGTTTTTACGTCACGCCGGATGATCTCAAGGTCGGCGACTATTTGGTCGCCAGTGCGCAGTAGAACGTCATTTGCCGGTGTTTTTCCTGCAATATTTCTATGCGGGACAAGCCCGCCAGACGCAATAGCGCCATGACGCTGTCTTGAGAGCAAAGCGCCAAACCATGTCGTGAGAGCTGATTCTCCGAACATAACCCCAGCGCCAAAGTCCCGCCGTTGGTCAGTACGCGAACTATCTCGCGAATATTCTCTTCCGGGTCCGGCCAGAGATGCAGCGTATTGGCGCTGCACACCTTGGTGAAAACCGCATCATCAAAGGGAATGCTCTCAACGGAGGCGTTCACCAGCGTCACCCGCCCGGAGGAGATGAGTTTACGGTTATGACGCGTCGCCTGAGATACCATGGCCGTCGACGTATCAATGCCCGCTACCCCGCCGTTGGTGGTGATATGCGCCATTTCGCGAATCAGTTTGCCGGCGCCGAAGCCGATTTCCAGCACACGGTCGGAAGGTCCCAGGCACATGGCCTGTTTCATGAACTGATTGAGCTCGCCATGAGCGTTATTCATGCAACTGGCGAGCATTCTGCTTAATAATCCCTGCGAGTCCCTTAAGCGGCGCGCAACAAAAGTATCGAAACTCATTGCCTCTCCTTGTGAACGACTGACGCTGCAGTCACTCCGCGTCAGGGATATTCCAGGTTGCCTGGACAGCGTATTGTTTGGCATGCTGATTCGCACGCTCAGCGCCCTTCCCAATATTGAAGTACGTTTTTTATGAAGCATATCGTGGTAATTACAGGCGCCGGAATCAGCGCCGAAAGCGGCATTCAAACTTATCGCGGCGAGAACGGTCTGTGGCGCGAGACCGACTATAACGAAGTCGCCTCGCTAACAGGTTGGCGCAAAGATCGCAAGAAAGTGCTGGCCTACTGGAACGCGCAACGTCGCGTCATGGCCGCAGCACAACCCAATGCCGCCCACTACGCCCTGAGCCGGCTGGAGGAGTGTTATCTGGTGTCCATCATCACCCAGAATGTAGATGATCTGCACGAACGCGCGGGTTCCAGTCAGGTGCTGCATATTCATGGCGAGTTGATGAAAAGCCGCAGTTCGGTAAATCCCAAGCTGGTTTACCAGCACGGCGATCGGGACATTAACATTGGCGATAAATGTGAAAAAGGCAGCCAGTTACGACCGGACGTAGTCTGGTTTGGCGAATCTGTGCCTCTGTTCTCGCAAGCGCAGAAAATCGTACATAGCGCAGATATCATGCTGGTCGTCGGCACATCCCTGGAGGTGTACCCCGCCGCCTACCTGGTTGAAAAGCGCATACGCGGCGTCCCTATGTATATTGTCGACCCTAACGCTGATTCAGAGGCGCGAGACGCCAAGGTGATAAACGCGCCCGCTACCAAAGGTGTGGTCACCCTGGTCGAACAGCTCATCGAACAGGCCTGAGCCCCCTATTTTCCTTGATATCTTTATGGTTCAGGCCCTCCTCATCTCTCCATTTTGACCTATATCAGAGCCGCATCGGACTTGCCACGTACAATACGCCGCTTTCTTGTCAGGCTGTCTTATTTTTAAACGAAGGCGGCCGGCGCCGAATGGCTATGGAGGGAATATGAGCCAAAAAGCAATGAAGTTGTATGATAAAAACGGGCATGTCTGCCTGTTTCTGACCGGTCTGGTCGAAGGGGAAGCAATTCCCAGCAATCAATTGGTCATTGTGGACCATGGCGAAGCCGCGCTCTTTGATCCCGGCGGCGAATTGACCTACACGCCGCTTTCCATCGAACTGTCCAAACACATTTCCATCAAGTCCTCCCTGCGTTACGTCTTCGCCTCGCATCAGGACCCGGACATCATCACTTCCTTGCCGCGCTGGCTGATGCACACCGACTGCCAGGTAGTGACCTCACGTCTGTGGGCGCGCTTCCTGCCGCATCTGGTGTCGGAGTTCGTCTCCGGAAAAATGAATAAATCTCTCAGCCACCGCATGGTGGAGTTGCCGGACGATGGCGCTCAGATCACTTTGGGCAAATCCCAGATCCGCGCGGTGCCCGCGCACTTTTTACACTCAGTGGGTAATTTCCACTTCTACGATCCAATCAGCAAAATTCTATTCTCCGGCGACGTCGGCGCCGCCATGACCCCAGGCTGGGATCATGAACCCGTGCAGGATATGGCCAAGCATATCCCGTTGATGGAAGGCTTCCATAAGCGCTACATGGCTTCCAACAAAGCCTGTCAGGCATGGGTGAATCAGGTGCGCAAACTGGATGTGGAGATGATGCTGCCGCAGCACGGCAAACCGTTTTTCGGCAAAGACAAAATCGGCCAGTTCCTGTCCTGGTTTGAAGACCTGAAGTGCGGGGTCGACCTCATGTAGACGGCCCCGCGCCGAACTGCTATTTCAGCCAGGAAAAAGACCGCGCCAGAAACTCGGAGCCATGGCCGATGACACATTCGCCATGGGCAATGATGATGTTGTCGGGTCGCCACGCCTGCATTTTGCGCAGCGCGGCCCTGGCTTTAGACCTGCCGAATATAAAAGTGAGACGCCAGTCTATTGGCGTCTTGCCATGAGGCGCGATAATCCCCGTCAGCAAAGCGACCCAGCGACGCCAACCATGGAAATGGTCCACTCGGAAGTTTTCGATCAAATCCCCAAGGATCAGAGTGCGGCTGCTGCGATGAAAGAAAACCGCTTCTTTCATGGCGAAGCTGCCGCGAAACAACGTCTGGTCCACATCCTTTTCCCACCCCGGCTCCGGGTTATCGCCCAGTAATCCGTCAAAGGAAATATCCTTGCGTTTTTCCTGCAAGCCAGGCGTGCCGTAGCAGGCGGCGTCGGGGAAATGCGCCATCCACTGAGGCAAAAACAAATGATGAAGTTTATTTGGCGTCACCAGATATTTGACCGGCCCCAACTCGGCGACTTCCCGAGCCAAATTTTCATCGTAACGCGTGGGGGAGTGAACAAGAATATCGCCGTTGGACAAGCGAACCACCGTCATACGGGTGGTATACGCCAACCCAAGATAAGGCACTGCTTCACCGTTGTAGATCCAAAGATTTTCCGCCATTGAGATGAGACTCATGCTTTCCTCCTTGTATGAGTGTTCAAACACTATCCCGACTTATCCTAAGCCACACCTTAACTAAAGCGCCAAAAAATTTTTTGTGAGTATAGCCCACTCATCAACCACATCTGACGAGCGAGCCATACTTGAAAGCGACTTGAGCCTGGTTACGCCGCTTTACGAAAGCGTCTCGCGCCAGCGAATCCAGCCAGGCTGATGGTCATTAGAGCAAGAGTGTAGGGTTCGGGCACGGAATGGCCTTCCACGACTTTCAAATTGAGTAGCGTGTCACCAATCCTATTAGTATCAAATCCCCATTCCCAAGCGAGGCCCGCCTGTAAGTCCGGCAGTATAAAGTGGCTGAAAATACCCTCAATACCTGCGCCCGCTCTAATCAGCCCAAATTCATCATTCAGTTTGGGTTTGAAGGTCTCCCATAAATCAATCTTAAGAATTCCTTCTAAAATAGCATCCCCTTCTACAAGCTCTATCTTGTACCGGCCGCGATCGTCCAAAAGATCTTCCGCTCCCAGAGTAAGTTCCAGGGTGCTAGTGCTGTCTTGTTCGTAACCTCCAGCGTAGGTATATATGTATTTTTCATTACCGCCAATGGAAACCGTTCCATGATTTGCGTTCGCCAAGTGGCCTTCAATACTGCCAGCAGCCAAGTATTTGCCGCCATCCACCAGTACGCCCGCTGACGACATCATCCACAAACCTCCGACTTCGTCCTGATCCAGCACACCACCGGAAAGCACAGTAATCGAATCCGCCGACAGTATCGTTCCATGGCCTACTTTAAGGTTCCCTGTTATTGTCACATCTCGAGCCTCTGCATGGGTGTCCAGGCCGTCCATTTCCAGGTTTCCACCTATGGCTAAATCACCCGTATGAAAGTCGCCGCCATTTTGAACAGTCATATGGCCATTAATTGAGGAGAGCTGATCGGTACCGCCTAAATCAATCCAGGCGCCACTATCCACTACCACTTCCCCATCAAATTTAATGGGCCCTCGGCCATTAATATAACTATATCTTTCCGATCCTTTCGAGACCCTCAGGCTCCCTCCTTTCTCTACAGTGATTCCGTTGGAGAGCTCCAGGTGAGATCCATCTGTTATAACCATTTCGCCACCATCCTCAATTAAAGCTGAGTGGACGTTCATCGTAGCCTTCTTCAGAGACAGATTGGTTTTTGTCCCAAACTCACTTCCTACCTGGATATCTGCTTTCACAGTGCTTTCTCTAACCCAAGTCACTCGGCCATTCTTCAATTCCAGATGGCTATCGGCGTTACCATTCACAGAGATGCCTGACTGTATCGCTAAATCATGCTCATTGAGGTCGATAACAACACGGTCATTCCGCACGGAGACATCACGAATATCTGTGTTTCCCGACAACGATGCGGTATAAGAACTACCTGCGTTGGTGTTAAAAGACGCCGTATCCGATGCGCCAGGAGCCGTCCCTCCCGCCCAATTCGCGCCATTATTAAAATCACCGCCGCTTGTATTGCTCCAATCAATGACTGTCGCATGCGCAACAGACGCGCAGCTTACAAACACGAATGAAGTTAAAAATCCCAGACCTTGAGTCGTCTTCACTGTTACACCCATTGTGTACTGATTTGTTTTATCTAACTCAGATATTTCATCTTTATTCGAGTCATTCTATTTTTATAATCAATAAAACAAATCCATTTCAATCACTCGAAGTGACATCTATTAAAATTACTTTAATTTATATAAATCAAATGGTTAATTACAAACGTAACGATTAAGTAAACTTGCAAATAGTCACCCTATTACATGATTAATATTCACGTTTTATGTTCCGGCGGACGAGCTCTAAATGGCGGCTCAAATAGCGAGATGAATGAACTACTTTGTCGCTATATTTGTTGGAAAAAGAGGGTTATCCAGAAAAAGAGAACTGCCAGTTCTGGTGAATGCGAGGGCGGTACGCTGATGTGAATCAGGTTGAAAGCGCAGACGCATCCATGCGCCTGATTATTAATATGCCAATATCATCGTCATGTTAATAATGCGTTATTATTTCCCGCCAACAAGACAGCCGCCCATCACAGGGCTTGTCCATACAGAATGAGACTCAAAGGATTCCTGCATGCACTTACCCAAAGGCATCTACCAGCATTACAAAGGACCGCGTTATCAGTTATTGGAGGTGGCGCGGCATTCGGAGACGGAGGAGTGGTTTGTGGTATATCGCGCGTTGTATGGCGACTATGGCGTGTGGGTGCGGCCGTTGGCGATGTTTGACGAAACTATCGAGAAAGACGGGGTCAAAGTAAAACGTTTCGCCTATGTCGGACCCGCAGACGCGGACTCAGAGCGCCCGCAGCAGTAGCCATAATCCCGCTACGCCAGTCATGATCAGGGCGATGCGGTTGAACCATTGTTGGGGTATCCAGACTAGAAAACGGCGTCCTGCGTAAGCGCCGAGCAACACCAGCGGAACTGTCGCAAGATAACTCAGCAGGTAATAGTCCTTGAGCACGCCCAGATAGGCGTAGACCGGAACCTTGGTCAGATTGACGATTAGAAAGAACACCGCCGCGGTGCCGATAAAGCCGTGCTTATCGATCTTCAGCAGCAAAAAATACAAGGTGAGAATAGGACCGGCGGCGTTGCCGATGGTGGTGGCGATACCCGCCATGATGCCAGACGAATAGCGCACGGCGGTCAAGCGCCGCATCGCCCAGGTGGTGATATAAGGCCGCAGCGGCTCCATCGCCACCAGGAACAGAATCAAGGCGCCAATGACAGGCCCAAGGCTTTCGTTATCCAGAAACTGCAACGCCAGAGCGCCAAGCCCGATGCCGATAAAAATGGACGGCAGCATCTTACCCAGCTCACCCCAATGCGCCTGCCGCCAATACAGGCTGACAGCCACCACATCCCCCGCCAGCAGATACAGCAAGGTGATTCCCAGGGCGTCTTTGGGAGGAAACACCAGCGCCATGGCGGCGGAAATCAGGCCGCCCAACGCCGGCACACCCGCTTTGACAAAACCGGTGAATAACGCCACGGCGGCGAGAAAAGCCAATATTGAGGGGTCTAGAAGCGTCATAGAAAAGAGACTGTTCGACAGGCTGCGGCAAGCGTCGAATTATTCGCTGAAGTCGAATGGTTTTCCATTGCACTTTCCGCCATGCTGACGTCTGAATGAATTAAGAAGCAGATGTTATCCATATGCGTTGTATTGTCCACTGCAAGGCGCGCCTTTTCCTGTTCGCCGCCATGACGTTCTGCTCTGCGTTAACGCAGGCCGATGGCGATTTTTCTCAACGCCTGTCCACCGCGGCGCTTGAGCGAACCAACCATCAGGTGGTTTATGACGGCCGCTATCGCTCAATTCCTTACCCCAACGGCGACGTGCCTGCGAACACCGGCGTCTGCACCGATGTGGTGATACGCGCTTACCGTCAACTAGGCGTTGATCTGCAAAAAGAAGTGCATGAGGACATGCGTCAGCATTTCTCGTTGTATCCGAACATCTGGGGGCTGAAAAAGCCGGACGCCAACATCGATCACCGCCGCGTTCCGAATCTGCAGAGCTACTTTTCCCGTCACGGCCAGTCACTGCCCGTCACTGACAAGGCGGAAGATTATCAACCCGGCGATCTGGTGACCTGGATGCTGCCGGGCAACCTGCCTCATATCGGCATCGTTGTGGATAAAAAGCATTGGCTCAGCGGCCGCCCGATGATCGTTCACAACATTGGACGCGGTCCCAAATTAGAGGACATGTTGTTCGACTATCCCATCACCGGGCATTATCGCTACGAAACGCCCTGATCCTCCATGGAGAAGGCCAATAGCCACCAGGCGGCGTGGGGCAGCCATTGCTCGCTCCAGCGCCAACTGTGCAGCGGGTCGTCCGTTTCCATCATGGCGATATCCATTTCATCATGCAGGCTGGAGGTAATGCCGTTGCAAACCCCGCCTTTGGATGCGGGATAAAGTTCGCTGTATTGCGGGTTATCATGGCCCACGCCTTCCACCATGCAGCAATTGAACGGATTAAGTCCCAATAGCCAATTCTGCAAATTCTGTTCGAATCCGCGCAACTCCGCCCGCAGACGTTCTGGAACGTCGTTCTGCCGTCGATACCAGCGGGACGCCGCCGCCAGTGAACCGAGCCGTGCATTCTCCCCCTGCCACCAATAGCCGGATTCATTGCTGTGAGGGAAGAAAAACTGCGCCCGCGGGCGTTGTTTGAGAGGTTTCACCAACTGCCGTGGATACCCGAAAGGGTTGTCCACATCCCGGCTGATAGAGAGATAAAACTCCAGACCACGGCGCACAAAGAACTGCAGCGGAATGTCGCTGTCCATCACCTCCTGCGCTCTCAGCAAGGCGATGATGGGAAGCCCTTCATCGGAGGCGTGGAAGAAAGGACGGTCATTATCTTCTTCCACCCGCCACCAGCCTTCGTAGCCATGACCGCAGCCCTGTTTATTGACCAGATTACGAATGCGCGCCGTGGCGTATTCACAGTAGCGCTCCAGCCCAGTCAGCTGATACAGCTCCACCGCCGCCAGCAGGGCGCAATAGTCGTCGATGATGTTTTCCTTGCCGTTATCCAGGTAGGCGAGATTGTTTTCCTGCAGATGCGCGAAGGCGCGCTCAGCGATGCGCCGGTAGGGTTTGTCATACACGCCAAGCGCCACGCTATACTGCGCCGCCGCGGCCAATGCGGCGATGGCCATGCCGCCGCCCTGACGCAGGCTGGCCTCCCAGCGTTCGCTCTTGTAGCCTTTCTGCGTGGCGTAGTTGCAGATATTGCGCTGCTCGGGGTCCTTGCTCCAGCGATCAAATACAATCTGATAAAAATACCCCTCGTCCTCGTCGAACATCCGGCATAGAAAATCCGCACCGTATAACGCCTCTTCCCCAGCCTGAGCCTGAACAGCCCTGGGCAGGCGCGGGGCCGCCGACAGCAGGCTCCACACCACCAGCGGCGTCTGTTGCGGCGCCATGTAGTTGGCGTAAGAAAGATGACTCAAATATTTGCTGACATCTCCAGAGGCGTCGTACCAGCCGCCGCTGACATCGACGCGCCCGGATTTACGCTGGCCGAAAAACGGCAGGTTGCGGTCATAGTCGTCATAGCGTCCCTGACACCGCACCAGCCGGAAATACTCTGTCATCAGCGGCGTCAGTCGCTGTCCGATACTCGGGTCTATGTCAAACCAGTGCGAGCGCGCGCGACCGCCGTCCGCCTCACAGCCATCCATTTCAAAGCGATAGCGACCCGCTTCCGTAACCTGACTGAAGTCCAAAACGTAACAGTCGCCGGTGTGCCAGCCAGCGGCGCGCATGGGATCGCCCAAAGCGAATCTGGCCACGATCTCGCCGTCCTCACTGATCAGTTGCGCCATCGAGCCGGTTAATCGCTCCCGGGTTTGGACGATGCAACGTTTGACGGCGTCACAGGAATAACCAAGATGGTTCACAAGCAGGCTGGTCGACATAAAAGCGTTCCGAAAATGAGTTCAATAAAGATGACAACGAATGGCGTGGTTATCCGCCAGCTGGCGTAACGCCGGCATGACGTCCCTGCATTCGGCGAGGGCTTGCGGACAGCGATGGACGAAAGGACAACCTTTAGCGTTCGGGTGAGGCATAGGCGCCGGGGCGGTCGAGGGATCGTCGCCCGCACCGGGAATGGAGTTCAGCAGCAACCGGGTATAAGGGTGCTGCGGATTCTGTGTAATAGCCTCGCTATCGCCCTGCTCCACCAAAGAGCCGCCGAAAAGGACGGCGATGTCGTCAGCGAAATAACGCGCCGAAGCCAGATCATGAGTGATGAACAGAAACGCAATGCCCTGCTCCTGCTTCAGATCCAACAGCAGATTCAGAATGCCGATGCGCACCGACACATCCAGCATGGAAGTGGGTTCATCCGCCAGAATCACTTTCGGCTTCACCGCCAGCGCTCTGGCGATGGCGACTCGTTGCCGCTGACCGCCACTCAGCTCATGGGGGCGTTTCGCGGCGGTCTCATCGGCGGGATGCAGGCCGACCCGCTCCAGCAAGATGCGGGCTTGGCGGGCGGCGTCGGCCGGGTTATCGACAATGCCGTTGGCCAGCAGGGGCCGCTCAATCTGATAACCGATGGATAAGGCCGGATTAAGAGAGCTGAACGGGTCTTGAAAGATCATTTGCACACTACGACGATACGCGGCGATCTCCTTGGATTTAGATGCGATCAGGCCCTCGCCGCGCCAAAAAATATCGCCTTGCGTCGGCTGGTGCAGACCGCTCAACAATCGCGCGCAGGTGCTCTTGCCGCTGCCCGACTCGCCCACTAACGCCAGGGCCCTGCCCGGCCGCAGAGACAAGCTGACCTCACGTAAGGCGCGCAATACGGATCGGCGCCCCCATGTTCCGGTTTTAAAATCCAGGGACACATTTTCCATGCGCAGCAATGCTGATTCTGACGTCATGAGACCTCCGCAGTTTGCGTCGTCGCTACGTGCGGACGGGAAACTCTGGCGCAGGCGACGACGCGTCCTTCTGTTAAAGACGCCAATGCTTGCGCTTGGGTGAGACAGGTCGACTCCGCCTTCTCGCAACGGGGCGCAAAAGCGCAACCTGCGATCGATTCCGTCAGACGCGGCGGCGCGCCGGGGATGCCCTGCAGGCGTCTGCGAGGGCCGCACAATGACGGAAAGGAGCGCAGCAGCGCTTGCGTATAAGGATGCGCCGGTTGCTCTCCGACCTGCCGCGTCGTTCCGGCTTCCACCAGTCGGCCCGCGTACATGACCCCGATGCGGTCGCAAAACTCCAGCATCAATCCCAGGTCGTGGGAGATAAACAGCACAGAGAAGCCAAACTCCCGCTGCAATGCGGAAATCTTGCCGATGATGTCGCGCTGCACCACCACATCCAACGCCGTGGTCGGCTCATCCATGATGATCAGCCGGGGCCGCAACGCCAGCGCCATGGCGATGCAGATACGCTGCCGCATGCCGCCGCTGAATTGATGGGGATAATCGTCCAGTCTGCCGGGATCGATGCCCACCAGGGCAAACAGCTCCCTGGTTCGGGCGCGGGCTTGATCCTCATTCACGCGCTGGTGGGCGCGAATGGCGTCGCACACCTGTTCCGACACCCGAATCACCGGGTTCAAGGCGTTCATGGCGCTCTGCAGGACAACGCTGGTCTGCGCCCAGCGAAACGCCCGCAGCCGTTTTGCGTCCATGCGCAGCACGTCCTGTCCTTCAAACAGCACTTCGCCATCGGAAACAAAACCCGGCATGCGAATCAAACTGGCGATAGCGAAAGCAGTGGTGCTCTTGCCGCAGCCGGATTCCCCCGCCAGACCGAACACCTCGCCTGCGCGAATGTCGAAGCTGATCTCATCCACAGCGCGGGCGACGCCGGCGTCCGTCAGGTAATCCACACACAGATTGCGAATGCTCAGTAAAACATCAGTCATTGACAGGCAATCCCTTCTTGCGCAGGTAGGCGATGACCGCTTTTTCCCCGCGCCGCTTGCGCAGCAGTGGGTTGGCGATTTCATCCACTGTGAAGTTGATCAATACCAGCGCCGCGCCGGTGAGCATGATGGCGAAGCAGGCGGGCAGAATTTCCCACCAGGCGCCGACCTGCAGCGCCGAATTCTGCTGCCCCCAGAATAAAATGGTTCCCCAGGTCACCGCGCTGGGGTCGCCCAGACCAATGAATTCCAGACCCGCCTCCGCCAGAATGGCGTAGATGGTGGTCAGCACAAAGCCGCTCACCACCAGAGACAGCATGTTGGGCAGAATGTGAGCCGCCAGAATGCGCCACCAGGGCTCATTCAGCAGTTGCGCGGCCAAAATGAAGTCTTTATGGCGGATTTGCAGGGTCTGCGCCCGGATAATACGGGCGGTCCAGCCCCAGCCGGTGGCGGCCAGCACCAATCCAATCACCATGGGGCTGGCGCTGTCGACAAAGCTGGCGATCACGATGATCAGCGGCAGCGCGGGAATCACCAGCGCCACGTTGACAATGAAGCTGATGACGTCATCCAGACGGCCGCCGAAATAGCCGGCGCACATGCCCACGAACACCCCGATCACGGTCGCCAGCAATCCAGCCAATAACCCTACCGTCAGACTGGCGCGGGCGCCGTAAAGCAATTGTGCGAAGACGTCCTTGCCCATGCGCGTGGTTCCCAGCCAGTGCTCGCTATCCGGCGGCAGTTGCGGCATGGCGCTCATGCGATCCGGTGGAAACTCCGCCAACCAGGGCGCGCCCAAAGCAGCCGCCGTCAGCAGCAGTAGAATCAGCAGACCCACGACGCCGCGCTTATCCGCCAGAAACACCCTTAGAGGCGCCGGCGCCCGGCTCAGCAGCCCTCCCGTCTTTATCTTGTCCAGGCCCAGCTCGACCTGAAGTTCATGCAATTTCACGCCAATTCACTCCTGTCGCGTAAACGGGGGTCCAGCAGCAGATTCAACAGATCCGCAATCAGGTTCGCCAACAACACGGTGAACGTCAGAAACAACAGTTGTCCCTGAATAAAGGCGTAATCTCTTTTCTCAATCGCGGCGAGGGTGAACTTGCCCAATCCGGGATAGTTGAACACCACCTCCGTGATCAACGCGCCTCCCAGCACAAACCCGAAAGTCAGGGCCAGTGACGTGATCTGCGGCAACATGGCGTTGCGAGCGGCGTAGCGAAACAGAATGCGGCGACCGCTAAGTCCCTTGGCCCGCGCCAGGGTGATGTAATCTTCGTTGAGCAGGTTGATCATGGTGTTGCGCATGCTCAGATGCCAGCCGCCGATAGCGATGATCACCAGGGACGCCAGCGGCAGCACGCTGTGATACAAGACGCTGCCCATGAAGGCCATATTCAGTCCCGGCTCCAGGTCGATGTCGTAGGCGCGTCCCAAAGGAAACCATTGCAGTTGCAGGGCGAAACCGTAAAGCAGCAGTAACGCCACCACAGCCGGGGTAAACGCATTGAGCATGACGTTCACCGGGGTGAACAGCGTGTCGAAGAAGGAGCCGCGCCGCCAGGCCGCGAACATTCCAAATAAAATGCCCACGCCAAAACTCAGCAAGGTCGCAACGCCCACCAGAAACAGAGTCCAGCCGGCGGCGTATAACAGCATTTCTGAGGCCGGCTGCGGAAAATTAACCGTGGAGACGCCCAGATCGCCGTGTAGCAGCCGCACCACATAGGCGACGAACTGATCCCACAGACTGCCGTCGAGCCCATAGGCGGCGCGCATGGCGTCCAGACTTTGCTGGGACATGCGTCCGCGCAGGCTGACGAACAATGTCGCCGCCGGATCTCCGGGCATCAGACGGGGGATAAAAAAGTTGAGGGTCAACGCCACCACAAAGGCGGCGCAATAAAACCCCAGACGACGCAGAATAAAGCGCATCAACCCATCTCCCTGGCGGAGGCTATTGCCGCGCCACTTGCGCCGCCGCGTCTTTACGCAGGGACAGATTCAGTACATGCACGCCCCGCTCCGGCACCCCCAGATGCAACATCGGCCGCACATAAGGATTGTCCTGAGTCACCCAGCCCTGAAAGCGGGAGTCGTTGTACTGATACCAATCCGGATTGGCGAACAGAGTGATGACCGGCAGTTTCTCCGCCACCTGTTTGTGCACCTGGGTCAGCCATTTTTTCTGTTCGGCCCGATCCTGGGTCTGCGCGAAGCGATCCAGCGCCTGATTGATTTCTGGAATGACCATGCCGTGCATGTTCTGCTCCAACCGCCGCCCTTCCGCCAGCCCGTCCGTGGCGAACATCAGACTGTAGGTTCCATGAGGCGTCGCGGAAGGCTTGGTCCACATGATGTAAACATCGAAATCGCCCTGGGTGGTTCCCGCAAACCAGGTGCTCTCGTCCTGGGTGCTGAGATGGGCGTTGACCCCGATATCGCGCAGATTCTCCGACACCGTCATCATGGTGTTGACCCAGTCCGACCAGCCGGAGGGCACCGCCAGTTTGAACTCAATGGGGGAGCCGTCCGGATTGTCGCGCCAGCCGTCGCCATCGCGATCAACGAAGCCGTTTTCATCTAACAAGGCCTTGGCGCGCTTGGGGTTGTACTCCATCAGATAACGATAAGACTGCAACGCTTCCGCGTCATACCATTCCTTGTAAAGTTCGCCAGTGCCGATAGGAAATTGGGTTTCCGTGGTCAGGCCGAAGGTAGCCACATCCAGAATAAAGCGGCGATTAAGCGCCATGCTGAACGCCTGTCGAAACGGCAGACTGCTGAACGGCGCCTTACGGGTATTTAAATGCAAATTGGCGTTGGCGCCGGCGGGAAACCAGTATTTGTTGTGCTTGTCGCCGTTGACGTAGGTTTTTTCCGGGTCCGACATGCCGTCTCCCAGCCAGTCGATTTTGCCGGCGCGCGCCGCCAGCATGGTCTGATCATTGCCGGAATACTGAGGGAACTTCAGACAGTCGATGTAGGGTTTGCCGGCGTCCCAGTATTTCTCGTTTCGGCACACTTTGAACTGGGACATGCTGAAAGAGCGCACCTCGGTAAACGGCCCGGTGGCCACCGGCTCCGGATTGGCGAAAGTGGTCGGGTCCCGCACGTCTTTCCAGACGTGACGAGGCAAGGGATACATCACGCCGATATGCTCGTGGGCCAACGCGCTGGGTTTGCTTAGACGCGCCACAAAAGTGAGATCGTCGATCTTCTCCATGCTGACGATCAGCCCATTGGGATTGCTGTCGGACTGGATGTCCAGTCCGACTGGAAAAGCCGGATGGGATTTCGCCAGTTCGAACGTAAAGACCACATCGTCCGCGCTGAACGGCTGGCCATCCGACCACTTCACGCCCGGGCGCAGATGGTAGGTGACGGAACGCAGGTCGTCAGCGGTCTCAAAGGCGACGGCGAGACGGGGAAAGTCATGGCCGGGGTGGGCGATGTTGTAAATCCACAGGGGTTCGTAGATGAAGTCCTGGGCGTAAAAAGCGCCGACGGAGAAATTATAGGGGTTGAAGTTACGCACATGGGCGTTGGTCTGGGTCGGGGCCAGCACCAGCTCGCCGCCGTGAATCCTGTTTTGATCCGTCTCCGCAGCCTGCACCGAAGCCGCCAGCGCCAAACAAGCCATTAAAGACTGCGTTTTTATTTTTGTCGTCGCTTTCATTCGTCTTCCCATTTCCTGTTTAAGTTGAACCCCAGACGATTCAGTTCAGATCCCTCACTGAATCCCGTTCGATCAGCCTGGGCTCCAACACGACGTGCTTCTCCGCCATGGTTGGATTCTCCAAGCGCTCGATGAGCAGTTTTACCGCCGCTTCGCCCATCTCCATCACGTCCTGCCTGACAGTGGTCAATGCGGGACACATTAATTTGGCGTGAAAGTTGTCGTCATACCCCACCACCGAGACCTGCTCCGGCACGCTGACGCCACGCTCGCGCAGGGCTTGATAGACCCCCGCCGCCATATCGTCATCGCCGGCGCAAATAGCGGTGAACCGGGCGCCGCCGTCCAGCAGCCGCAGGGTCGCCTGATAGCCGAAAGTCTCCTCATAAGGGCCGGACAGAATCAGGTAATCGCGCTCCGTCAGGCCCTGCTCCGCCATGGCGCGCAGAAATCCATCACGGCGCAGACGGGCGTCCAGATAGCTCTCCGGCCCCATCAGATGTGCGATGCGCCGGTGTCCTTTCTCCAATAGATAACGCGCCGCCAGATAGCCGCCATGCAGGTTGTCCACCCGCGCCGACCATTTGGAAATACCCGGCAACATACGCCCCATGGTCACAATGGGATAATTGCCGGGATGCACGCCCGCCAGACGCTCCAACGGCACCTCGTTTTCCACGTACAGCAACAGCCCGTCACAGCGGCGATCCAGCAATGAATTGATGACGGCGACTTCCCGATCCAGATCGCCATAGCCGCTGGTGACCACCAGATGTTTGTCCGAGCCGGAGATGTAATCCTGCACGCCGCTCAGCATCTGCGCATAGAAGGGGCTGGCGAGATTCACCACCACCACGCCAATAATGTCGGACTTATTACTTTTCAGGCCCCGTGCGAAATGATTGGGACGGTAGCCCAGCTTGCGAATGGCGTCCTCCACCCGTTTACGCGCAGCGGGAGAAACAGACCCTTTGTTGGACACCACCCGGCTGACCGTGGACTTCGACACATGGGCCAGCTCCGATACATCGATAATTGTTGGCATGACAGGCTTCTACAGTTGGGAACGTCCCCAAAATCATGTTGCAGGGGGATATTAGGGTCAAGGCTGCAGCGGCTTAACCGGGGCGTTATAACGCGACAGCCTGTCACCCCGGAGCGAAACCCTGCTTGCGTCAGAAGCCCGCAACCATAATTCATCTTATTGAAATAATTAACATTTTTAGATGAAAAAGAACGTTTATACCGAGACTGAAAACAAGAAAGGCGACGATTCCCAATTTGTTCCCAAATTGACAACCGCCGCCAAGACGGGCATATCTGGCCGCGTCGATACGCAAATCGCCCCCAAAGCTCTCTGCGTACTTCGGGCTGTTCCCTGGCCCCGCAATCGCGTCGGAAACAGGCTCAGCCCAAAGACAGGTTAACCCCTTGTTGATTGAACAAATGGCAGCACTCCAGCTCGGCTGCAACGCCGACCTGACCGCCTTCATAAAAGCCCATGGCGGAGGAAGGCGTCTTCACCACCAGATGTTTTTCCAGCCCCGCCACATGCAGATAAGCCACCGCGACGTCGCCCATTTCTTCAATAATGTCCACGCGCGCAGGAATCCCCTGGTCCGGCGCCGTCAGACGCACATGCTCAGGCCGCACGCCCAGACATACCGGTTCGCCGGACGCGCGACCGGATGGCGCGGGAATCTGCAAGGGACGCGGCGATGAGCCGATCTGCACCGTCGCGCCCTGCTCGCTGCTGGCCTGCACGCGACAGGGGAGAAAATTCATCTTCGGCGAGCCAATAAAGCCCGCCACAAATTGATTGCCGGGCCGCTCATATAACTCCATGGGGCGGCCGGTCTGTTCGATATGACCGCCGTTAAGTACGACAATACGGTCCCCCAACGTCATGGCTTCAGTCTGATCATGAGTCACGTAGACCATGGTGGTTCCCAGTTGCTTGTGGAGCTTGGCCAGCTCCAGCCGCATCTGGGCGCGCAGCGCAGCGTCCAGGTTTGAAAGGGGCTCATCAAACAGGAAGATGCTGGGCTGGCGCACAATCGCCCGGCCGATGGCCACCCGCTGGCGTTGGCCGCCAGACAGCGCCTTGGGTTTGCGCTGCAGCAGGTGAGTGATTTGCAGCACTTCCGCCGCCCGCTCCACAGCCTGCGCCACCTGGGATTTCGGCAGACCGGCCATCTTGAGAGAGAAGCCCATGTTTTCCGCCACGGTCATATGGGGATACAGGGCGTAACTCTGGAACACCATGGCCACGCCGCGTTCGGACGGGGGCAGCCCTTCCGTGCGCTTGTCGCCGATCAGGATATGGCCGGCGGTAACTTCTTCCAGCCCCGCGATCATACGCAGCAGAGTGGACTTCCCGCAGCCGGAGGGGCCAACCAACACCACAAACTCGCCGTCTTCCACAAACAGATCCAGCTTTTTGATGATGCTGGCGCCGCCTTTGTAGCTCTTTTCAACGCCAAGCAATTGTAAGGACGCCATACTGTTCTCCACTCATCCCGCGTTAGTGTTTCACTCGGTTGCGCCTGCGCAGCTATGCGCGCTGACGGGCAATAAAATCCCGATACCAGTGGCCGCTGGCTTTCAGCGTGCGCTGCTGGGTGGCGTAATCCACGTAAGTCAGCCCGAAGCGCTTGCTGTAACCCCAGTTCCATTCGTAGTTGTCCGCCAGACTCCAATAGAAATAGCCGCGAATGTCCGCGCCCATCTCCATGGCCTGACGCAGCGCCTGCAGGTGTGTCTCCAGATAATGAATCCGCGCCGGGTCCTGCACTTCGCCATTCTCCATGCGATCGGGGAAGGCCGCGCCGTTCTCGGTGATGTAAATCGGCGGCGGCAGGTAGTCGCGGGTGATTCTCACCAAGTGCTGCGCCAGCCCTTGCGGATAGACTTCCCAGCCCATGTCAGTCAGCCCCATTGCCGCCGGCGCCGGGGTTTGCGGATTAGCCTGGCTGAAGTAGCCGCGGGTGTAGTAATTCACTCCCAGGAAATCCAGCGGCTGCCTGATAATGTCCATATCGCCGACCGTGACTTTGGGCGCTTTGTCGCCCAGATAGGCCAGCACATCCTGGGGATAGGCGCCGCGGAAAATCGGGTCCATGTACCAGCGAATGTTGGTTCCGTCGTCCAGACGCGCCAGCTGGCGGTCTGCTTCCGAATCCGGGTTAGCCGGATACGTAGGGGTATGGTTAAGCACGATGCCCACCGGCGTCTCGCGGTTCACCGCACGCATGCTCTGCAGGGCCAACCCGTGCGACAACAACAGATGATGAGACACCTGATAGGCCATCGCCTCGTCCTGATAACCTGGTGCGAACTGGCCGGTGGCGTGTCCCAGGGTGGCGGTGCACCAGGGCTCGTTATGGGTGGAAATCGTTTTCACACTATCGCCGTAACGTCGCATGAACTCCGCCGCATAGTCGGCGAATCGATAACAGGTGTCGCGATTGCGCCAGCCGCCCACGTCTTCCAGCGCCTGAGGCAGATCCCAGTGATACAGAGTGACATAGGGCTGCAACCCTTTGACCAGCAGCGCGTCGATCAGGCGACTGTAAAAGTCGAACCCGGCTTCATTCCAGGCGCCTTTGCCATCCGGCTGCACCCGCGGCCAGGCGATAGAAAAACGGTAGGCGTCCACACCTAATCCAGCAATAAGATCCACATCTTCCTGGTAACGATGATAGTGATCGCAGGCGACGTCGCCGGTCTCGCCATTCACTGTCTTGCCCGGCGTATGAGAGAAGGTGTCCCAGATTGAGGGCCCCCTGCCGCCTTCATTGGCGGCGCCTTCAATCTGGTACGCGCTGGTCGCCACGCCCCAGGTAAAATCCTTTGCAAATTTCTGATTCATAAAATACAAGCCTCTTATTGCTTTCTAAATCGCCGCTTCTATCCCTTCAGCGCGCCGGCTGTCATACCTTCGATCAGCCTCCGCGACGCCAGAATGAATATGACGAGAAGCGGCGCCACGGCGATGGAGGAGCCTGCGCAGATGGCGCCCCATGGCACTTGCCCGGAGCCCTGCAGCGCGCGCAGCGCCAACGGAACCGTGTACATTTCCATGTCCCGCATGACCACCAGAGGGGTCATGAAGTTGTTCCAGGATGTGATAAAAGTGATCAACCCGAGGGTGCCCATAGCGGGCCCCGTCAGCGGCAGCACGATATGACGGAAGGTGGCGAATTCACCGCAGCCGTCCATGCGCGCTGCTTCCAGCAACTCCCGGGGAATCGCCGAGCTGATGTACTGACGCATCAAAAATACGCCCAGGGCGCTGCAAGCCATAGGCAGATACAGCGCCCGCGGCTCGTTCATCCACCCGAACAGCGTCATGATCAGGGTGGTGGGTATCATGCCGAGAAACGGCGGGATGAGGAGCGTGCTCATGACGATCATGAACAACAGGTTCTTGTAGCGGAATTCATAGGTGGCGAAGGCGTAGCCCGCCAGGGAGCAGAAGAACAAATTCAACGCCGTGGTGATGATCGCCACATAAAAGCTCACTCCCAGGTTATTCCAGAAGTAGGGCAGTTTCTCCAACAGCACCTGCACATTCGCCACAAACTGGCCGCCAAACCACACCGGCGGGGGTACGGAAAGAATATCCGTGTTGCTGTGGGTGGCGAAAACGAACATGAAGTAAAAGGGTCCCAGCATGATCATTGCGCCAACCGCGACGACCATGAATGCGATCCACTGACCGGGGTCCAGGATGATGCGTTTTTCCATTGCCTGCTCCCGCCTAGGATTTTTCTTTGAAGGCTTTGTTGTTGGCCCAGGTCATCATCGCGATGATCAGGAACAACAACCATGCGACCGCGGACGCCGTGCCGAAATCACTCTCGATATAAGCGGTGGCGTACATGTGCATCGCCGCCGTTTTGCCCGCCTGATCCGGTCCGCCGATACTGGTGCCGCCCGGCCCCAGGCCGCCGGTGAGAATAAAGGGCTCCTCAAACAACTGCAGGTTGCCGATGATGCTGAGGGTGATCGCCAGAAACATCATGGGCCGCAGCAACGGCACGGTGATATGCCAGAACTGCTGGCGGCGGCTGGCGCCGTCGATGCTCGCGGCCTCATACAGATCCTTGGGAATGGTCTGCAGCGCGGACAAGTACAACACCGTGTTCCAGCCCACGTAACGCCACCAGACCACAAATGAGATCACCCACTTGGTGTAACCGGGGTCGTTCCAGTCGATGTTCTCCGTAGGAAACACCCAGCTCAGAGGCCTGAGGCCGGCGACTTCCCACTGCCCCATTTGCGTCAGCAGCACATTGATCAGCCCATAGTCGCGAGAGAATAGCGACGTAAACACCAGGGAAATCGCCACGGTGGAAGTGATAAACGGCAGGAAATACAGCCCCACCACCGCATTGCGCCAGCGCGATAAACGGGTGTGCAGGAAAAACGCCAGCGGTATCGCCGCGAGGTGTTGGGGAACTCCACTCACCAGCGCGATCCAGAAGGTGTTGTAGAGCGACTTGTGAAACCAGTCGTCCGTGAGCACGAACGTGAAGTTCTCGAAGCCGACCCATTTCATGCCGCCCAAACCGGTGGACGGGTCCCAGTAATGAAAAGACAGATAGATCGTAAACAGCAACGGAAACAATCCGAACACTGCGAACAGAATGAAAAACGGACTGATGAACACATAAGGCGCCGTTTTACGGGTCAACCAACTGCGTCTGGCTTTGACTGGCGTCGCCGCTGGCGTCTCCCGCCGCTCCATAACCGCCGACATTACCGGGCCTCCACTAAGTCTGATAGGGACTTTGGTTGTTCGCGCATCTCAAGTCCGCTTAGTAGCGGACCCGACGCTTGATGAGCTTGTGCGCATCCGCCAGCGCTTCCTTGATATCTTTATCGTGCAGCAGCACCTTATCCAGCTCGGCATTGACGATCTCATCGGCGATCGTGTCGTACTTGTTCACCGTAATGGCGGGAATGCGATCCGCCGCTTCTTTCCACTGAACGCGGGCCTTTTGTCCCCCCAGAAATTCGATGGGCTGTTGCAAAAACTGATCATTCTGCGCCGTGACCAGGGCGGGAAACGCGTCCAGTTTATGGAACGCCTCCAACTGCATGCTTTTGTTCAAAGCCAGGAAACGGATAAATTCCCACGCCTCATGTTTATGCTGCGCCTTGGCGGGGATAGCGTAAAAAGAGCCGCCCCAGCTGGCGTATACATTGTCGGGCAGTTGCTTGCTGCGCCACAGTCCGGCGGATTCCGGCGCAATCCAGTTGGCGAGATGCCCCGCCACCCAGGACCCCATCATCTGCGTGGCGATCTGGCCCCGTCGCAGCCCTTCGGTCCACTCGCTGGTCCAGGCTTTAACCTTGGCGTCGATACCGGCGTCACGCGCCTCTTTCGCCACTTTGAACGCTTTTTCGAAACGCGGACTGGTCACCAGTGAGTGGTTGTCCTTGTCAAAAAAGATGCCTTCGCCGTCCTCCAGGTCCGAACGGATGATGATGTCCTTCAGGTCGCCGGCGTGCGCCACCATGTACGCGCCGGTCTTTTCCTTCACTTTTTTGCCGGCGTCGATAAAGGCGTCCCAATTTTTTGAGAAAGCGCTTTCATCCACTCCCGCCTTTTGTAACAGGTCCTGGCGGTAAAACAAAGCGCCCGGACCGATATCCACCGGAATCGCCGCCAGATTGCCTTCTCCGCCAGTCGCCTGCGGAAGGGTGAACCTGGCGAATTGATCCTGATATTGCATGGCGTTGTAGGGAGGCTTGGATAAATCTTCAATGCCGCCGGAGGCGGCGAATTTGCCGATAAATCCGACTTCCACCGCCATGACGTCAGGCAGGTTGGAGCCGGTGGCGAGAGAGGTGGTCATCGCATTGTGGTGATCGCCGAAAGCCAGGCTGACCAACTTGATCTCCACGTCAGGATGCGCTTCCTGGTATAGGGGTATGGCGGCTTTAATGCCTCTGTCCAGATCGGGAAATGAAGCCACTTCCAGAGTCACGGTTTGCGCGGCGACGCTTCCCGACATGGCCGCGCTCAACAGAAAAGCATGCATGATCTTCATCTTATTATTCTCCTGGGCCGGAGCCCTTACATCGAGGTTGGTTTTTGTGCTTATTCTATTCATCAATGCGCTGTGTTATTTTGACAAAAACGTAATGAAAACGTTTTCAAACACAGCAATTTTATAACGTCGTGCAAATACGCTTGTCAATAAAAAAATGAAAATATCCGGAAATTTCATTTATTATCAGAACCGTACGAGCACACGCCGGGAACGAATCCGTTCTTATACGATTCAGCGGCCGCATGCGAAGTGAAGAGTGACGTATGCGCATATCTTCCAGGGAATGACAGGATTTCGACGGGCTATGGGAGTTTAGCTTGGAACAGACAATCAGAAAAAACACAGTGAAGAAGAAGCGACTCGGCGCACAGCCGGCGGCCTCCACCGTCACCGAAGTGGCGAAGCGGGCGGGGGTTTCCGTCAGCACCGTTTCCCGTATTCTCAACGGCACCGCCCGGGTTTCCGACGACAAACGCAGATCTGTGGAGCGGGCGATTGAGGACCTGAACTTCAAGCCCAATGTGCTGGCGCAAAGCCTTAAAAGCGGCCAGTCGATGACCATTGGCGTTATCACTCAGGCGGTAGAAAGCCCCTTCTTTAATGAGCTGCTCAAAGGCATTGAGGAAGGTCTGCAAGGATCAGGCTACGCCTCACTGATGGCCAGCGGCCACTGGAACAGCCAGAGCGAAATTGAACGCATCCGTCTGCTGATCGCGCGACGGGTGGACGGCATTATTCTGCTGACCGGCAATCTCAACAACGAACAGATTCTGGATCTGGCCTCACAGACTCCCATTGTCGCCGTCGGGCATACCGCCCACTCGGATAACGCCGCGTCTATCTTTATAGACAGCCGCATGGGCGGTTATCTGGCGACCAAGCATTTGATTTCTCTAGGCCATCGTAGAATCGCTCATATTCAGGGCCCGCAGGAACAGCACGACGCCAGCAACCGCCTGCATGGCTACAAAATGGCGTTGGAAGAAGCGGGCATCGCCTTTGACGAAGACCTGCTGGCGCAAGGCGACTTTATCGAGCCCGGCGGCCTGATGGCGATGAATCGACTGCTCGACAAAGGCGTTTCTTTCAGCGCCGTCTTCTGCGCCAATGATCAGACCGCCTATGGAGCCCGTCTGGCGTTGTATCGCCGCGGCATCCGCGTGCCTGAGGACATGTCCCTGATCGGTTTCGACGATCTGCCCATGTCGTCCTACACCACCCCTCCCCTCACCACGATCCGGCAACCGGTTTATGAAGTCGGGCAAACCGCGGCGAAGCGGCTGCTGCGCCTGATTCGCGGCGAAGGCGCGGAGTCCGTCAATTTGAATGTGGAGCTGGTGATCAGAGAGTCCACGCGTCGCCTGGGCTAAAGGCTGAAGCGGCGCGTTCAGCGTTAAAGCTCGAACTCATTGAGATAATTGTCCCGCCACAGCGCCGACATCATTCCCTGATCGACGTTGCCGCCGGTCAGGATCACCAACAGGCGTTTTTTGCCGCTGCGGCCTTTCAGCCACTGGCGCACGGCGTCCATGGTCATGGCGCTGGTGGGCTCGATATGCAGCTTGAGCAAATGCGTCAACCATTGCGTCCAAAACGCAATGCGCTGCTCTTCTACTTCATACAGGGCGTCCAGTTGTCGAATATATTCAAAAGTGATGTCGCCCACCGCCAGAGTTCTGGCGCCGTCAGCCAAGGTGTCCGGAGTGGCGCTCAGGCGATGAATCCTGTTTTCCCGCAGAGAAATCGCCGCATCATTGGCCTGTAAGGGCTCCGCCGCAATCATCTCCGCTTTCGGCGCAAGCGCCCGCGTCGCAATCAATGTGCCGGAAACCAACCCGCCGCCGCCGCAGGGCGCAAACACCGCATCCACTTCCCCCAGTTCATGCAGCGCCTCATAAGCCGCAGTGCCCTGACCGCAGATGACCTGCTCGTGATTGTAGGGGGGAATCCAATACACGCCGGGGTCTTTGGCCGCTTCCAGCACTCGCTCGTCCACTTCGGCGCGGGTCGCGCACAAGGCGACTTCGGCGCCATAGGACTCCGTGGCGCGGGCTTTAACCCGGGAGACATTCTCCGGCATGAAAATCGTCGAAGGGATGCCAAACAGACTCGACGCCCAGGCCACCGCCTGCGCATGATTGCCGGAGCTGTTGGCGATGATGCGCTCTGGTCTGCGACCGTTCTCCAGCAGCCAGCGCACTGTGTTGCACCCGCCGCGGGCCTTGAACGCGCCTACTTTCTGCAGGCATTCAGCTTTGAAATAAACCTCATGTCCCAGCCACTGGTTCAGCAAAGACGAGCTGACTAACGGCGTTTCCAGGGTATACCCGTGTATTCTGCGTTTGGCTTGCGCAATGTCTGCGATGCCCAAAGTCCGATCATGCTCTAACGTCGTCACTATCCTGTCCACCTTAAATCAGCGTTACTGAATTCATTCCTGACAAGCGTCGCCCCACCGCCTCCCTCGTTCCTGTACGATCTGATACAAAACCGAGATAGAGCTCTACATGGCCAGCCACTTAAATAGCGCCGTCGGTGGGCGCTGCCGCACCAACAAATTAGCCTACGCCGGGAAAAGCGTAAATCTGTTTTTTAAGTGGAGTTTGGAATGAGTCCTCACAAAGTTCTGTCCTTGAGCGCAATGCTTGGCATGATCGCCCTGTCTCATGTCGCGCTTGCGAAGGAACCTATTACGGCCAGAATCATCGGCGGCGATCAATCAGCCGGCGGCTATCCCTGGATGCTGTCTATTCAGAACGCGACCCTGGGCGACCATTTTTGCGGCGCCAGCCTGATCGCGGAGCGTTGGGCGTTGTCCGCCGCGCACTGTATTGGCGACGAGCCGGCAGACTCGGTGTTCGTCGTCGCCGGCGATTTTGATCTCAAATCGCAGGACAAAGGTCAACAGCGCGTCGGTGTAAAACGCTTCGTGCATGCGCTGGGCGAGCCCTATGGCGACCTGATGCTGCTGGAGCTGAAAGAAGCGGTCAAACATCCGGTTATTCCCCTGGCGGATGAAGCCACTATGGCGTCGCTGGCGCCCAACGCCTCTTTTACCGTAATGGGCTGGGGCAATATGTCTGCTGACGGCGCCGACTATCCTGACAAGCTGCGCCAGACAGAGGTTCCCCTATACGATCAGGCCGAGTGCGCAACCGCCTATAGCGCAATAAGTGGAACGATCGACGACACTATGATGTGCGCCGGTTACCCAAAGGGGGGAAAAGATACTTGCGACGGCGACAGTGGCGGACCCATGCTATGGGACAACCATGGCGCGTTGACGCAGGTTGGCGTAGTCAGTTTTGGCGAAGGCTGCGCCAAAGCTGGTTTTCCCGGTGTTTACGCCCGCGTCGCCACCTTTAATACGTGGATCAAAGAGCAAATGGCGCAGGCGGACGGTCTTGCGATCAGCCAGACGGACTTCAGACAGATTAGCGCCGGCTACAAGCTTCAGAAGACTTTGACGCTCACCAACAACAGCCAAAAAGACTTGGTATTACAGGGGCTCACCTTAACCGGAGACAGTGGCTATCAAATTGACGCCTCCGCCTGTGACAATGCGATGCTGAAACCCGGCGCCGTCTGTCATCTGGTCCTGACGCTTCAGTTCGCGGAAACCGGGCGTAAAACCACAAAGCTAACGATCAATAGCACGGACAGCGCACATCCGAACTGGACTTATGTCTTCTCGGCGCAGTCCATCAACAACGCCAACTTCAAGCTGGGACAAAACGCCACCTTCATTTGGGGACAGAGCCAGGAAGGCGACTGGACTCAGCGTGAAGAAGACGGCAAGCGGACACTGACTACAGAATTGAGTGAAAAGAAAAGCCAGTCACTGCTGCTAACCCACTTCAGCGGAAAAGGCGTATTCAGCTTCGAGTGGAAAATCGAAAATAGCGCCGCAGAAGACCTCAATTTATACATCGACGGCCAGCGCATATTTGACGCCAAAGCGGAAGGTGAATATAAGCGATTCCAACACACCTTGAACGATGGCCAGCATACCGTTTCCTGGTCGTTCCAGGACGTCAGCGAACAGACCACGAGCGAAAACAAACGCGCCCACATTCGGTCCGTCGCTCTCGACGCCTCCGAAGGCAACGGCAAAAAAGGCGGTGGCGGCGCTATCGGATTCCTGCTGCCGCTTCTCGCTCTGCTATGGCTGGCGCGCCGATATACGAGCGACAATTGTCAACCCAATTACAGGAGGTCGCCGCAATGAGCGATTGCTATTCTTACCAAAGAACGAAAGCGCACAGCAGAATAATATTAGCCCTGGGACTGACGTTATCTATGGCGGCGACATCAGGGTACGCCGAGGAGACGGAGGCGCCGCAAACCGGCGTTCCCCTGAGCCGACCCGCCGTGCTGCAGTCCGTGTCGATTCAACTGGATCAGTTGGTCTTCAGCGTTAAAAGCACAGGATGCACGCGGCGGGATGATTTCCGGCTTTTCTGGGAAGGTCCAGATCTGACAGTAGTGCGCCTGAAGCCGGACATGTGCCGCAAAAAGGCCCACTGGGCGACCTTTTCCTTACCCTTGACCGACCCGGAGCTACAGGAGTGGGAAAGCCTGTATATCAATAACCCTTTGGTTATCCACTCCGGGCCCTGATGCGAACGCGCGCCCGGTGACGACGCATAGCACGGGCGCTGGCCTGATGTCAGCGGAAATAGAATGGAGAAAACGAAGCATGAAAGTAACTGAGCGGCTGCTACTGGTGGATGACGACAAAAGCCTGACCCGGCTGGTTCGCCAGTTTCTGGAGCAGAACGGCTTTTCCGTGCATGTGATTCACGACGGAGAGTCCGCCGTAGCCTGGCTGGAGCGCAATCAGCCGCAACTCATCATATTGGATGTCATGCTGCCGGGCATGGATGGTTTATCCGTGTGTCGGGAAGTCAGAACACACTATAAAGGCCCCATCATCATGCTGACATCCCTGGATGACGACATCGACGAAGTCGCCGGCCTGGAAGTCGGCGCCGATGACTATCTGGCCAAACCGGTCAAATCCAGGGTGCTGCTGGCGCATATCCGCGCCCAGTTACGCCGCGTCGAAACCTACTCCGTACAGGACTCGGACGCTGCTGCAATGCAGGAAAGCGCGGCCGTTCATATCGGGGATCTGGTCATCAATCCCAACGCCAGAACGGTAGTCAGAGCCGGCAACGCCATCGACTTCACCACGGCGGAGTTCAACCTGCTTTATTACCTCGCCCGCCAGGCGGGCTCAGTTATCTCACGCGACCTGGTGTATCGGGAAATATTCAACCTGGAGTATGACGGACTTGATCGCTCCATCGACTTGCGCGTCTCGCGGATTCGTAAACGCCTTGGCGACGATCCCAAACACCCGCGCATGATCAAAACCGTTCGCGGAGAAGGCTATCTGTTTGTCGACGACGCCGATACAAGGGAGAGTTGAGCATGTTTCTGCGTTTTTACGCCGCCCTGGCGTTGTTGTTTTGCGTATGCTTTATCGCTTACGACTGGGCGTATCCCCTGTTGTGGTGGGAGAGCGCGCTTTCCGCCGAGGAATCCCGTCGTCATTCAGGAGAAGGCCTGCGGGAAGTCGCCGCGGAGCTGTCCGAGCAGGAAGCCACTGCCGCTGGCGACCGTTTGCTGGCCGCCGCCTCGGACCTGCTGGAAAGCGCGGACATAGCGCTACAGCCCTCTTATGAGCTGATCGAATACTCCATTCTGGAGAACAAGGACATGAGTCTGACTCTTGATCAGCGTCGTCGCCTGATGGCGGGCGAATATCTGGTGACGGAGCGCAGCTCCCCGGACTCCTGGAGCGTGCAAACCGCTATCCCTGACAAAAACATGACATTGGAGGCGGTCTTCAAGGAACAAGGCGACGGCGGTTCTTTCTATAGCTGGCTGGCGGGCTACGTTGTCCTTTATCTGAGTCTGTTAGCGGTGGTCCTGTACCTGCTCCTCGCCAGCGTGAAGCGGCCATTACGGGAATCCATCTCCCAGGTTAGCGCCGCATTGCGTCGCATCAATGGTCTCTTTAATGGCCCCACCGGCCCCGTGCAGTCCGCCGAAGAGCCAGCGGAATTGCTGAAGCAGGCGTCAACCGTGGAACGTCATATCGCCCGGGAAAAAGAAAGCCGCGCCCGCCACTATGACGATCTGCGCGACCTGCTGCATGGCGTCGCTCACGAGTTCCGCAGCCCGATGGCGCGCATCAGCTTCGCGCTGGACCTGGCGGATGACGAAACCACGAAAACCGCCCCGGATGCGGAAAACATCCGCACACTGCATCAGGAGATCAGCGGCGCGTTGGATGAACTGAGCGGTTTGGTGAAAGAAGTGCTCAGCTACTCCCGCCTGGAGCACGGCCGCGGCGACCTGCAGTGTGAGCCTGTCGCAGTGATGGATGTCGTGGAAGAGATTCTGGCCAAACAACGCAAAATGCATCCACAAGTGGAATTCGTTACGCCCGCGGAGCCGAGCACACAGGAAATTCAGGTGTGGGCGGATCGGCGCTTATTCTCCCGCGCATTGGTGAACCTGATCCGAAACGCCGCCCGTTTCGCCGACCACAGCGTCAGAATCAGCTGGCGCCTGACCGATACTCACTTCGAGATTCAAGTGGACGACGACGGCCCCGGCGTGCCGCCCGGCAAACGCCAACGCGTCTTCGAGCCATTCACACGTCTCGACCCCAGCCGCTCACGGGATTCCGGCGGCGCCGGACTGGGCCTGGCGATTGTAAAAAGTATTTCCATGTTGCATGGCGGAACCGTAAGCGTGACTGACAGCCGCCAAGGCGGCGCTTGCTTCACCCTATGCTGGCCCAAGGAGCCGACTCAATGAATCCACCCCATGTGTGCGCCCCGATTGTGTTGGCGCTTTCACTTTGCGCTTCAACCTCTGAGGCGACGACTTCCAGCGACGGCGGGGCCGATCTGGCTTTCATTAACGCCGTGGTATACACCGCCGACGCGCAGAAGCCCATGGCGCAGGCGGTGGCGACGCGTAACGGCGTCATTCTCACGGTGGGAGACACTGCGGATATCGAATCGTTAATGGATGAGAACACGCAGGTTATTGATGTAAAAGGCGGACTGCTGTTACCAGGCTTTATCGACAACCATAATCATGTCTTCGAGGCCGCTTCCTCCGCTGGCGGCGATTGCGAACTCGCCCCGGACCTGACTCCCAGCGAACAGCTGCCTTACTTACGCCAGTGCCGTGAAACCTCGCAACCAGACCAGTGGGTAATCGGCTGGGGCCATACCATCGACGCCACTTTAAACGGAGAAGGCCCCACGCCCCTGCAAGTGATCGACAGCGTATTCCCGGATCGCCCCGTGGTGATCATGGAGCAGACGTCGCACTCCATGTGGGTTAACTCCGTCGCTCTGCGCCTCGCCGGCGTCAATGCAGATACGCCGGACCCACAAGGGGGCAGGATCATGAAAGACCCGGAAACCGGCGAACTAAATGGCGTCATTGTCGATAACGCTGGCGATATCGTCATGGAACAGGCCTGGAACAGTTTGCGCAACAAGTTCGAGGTCAGCTACGACGGCCTTTTAAGTGGTCTGGCGGAGGCCGCCCGTTACGGCGTCACCACCATTGGCGACGGTCGTCTGTACTGGAAACGCGGATGGTATGACGTCTGGCGCGCGGTGGCGGCGGATGGCGAGCTGACCGCCCGCGTCTCCCTGCGCCCCTGGATTTACCCTCATGTGCCGCAACAGGAGCAGTTGGACTTTCTGCGTTCGATTTACAATCCAGATCCAAACGGACTGTTGATCGTCAACCAGGTGAAAATGTACAGCGACGGCATTCTCATCAATGGCACGGCGAAGACCCTGCAGCCCTATGATTTCACCTATTTTCCGCAATCGCCCTATGGCCTTAATTACCTGCCCCAGGCGGTCATGCAGGACTGGCTGGTCAAGCTGGACCGACTCGGCTATGGCGCGCATATCCACGCTATTGGCGACGGCGGAGTGCGCGAAAGTCTCAACGCCATCGCCGCCGCTCGTCAAGCCGGCTCACAACGCCGCTACAACATGACGCATCTGGAGCTGGTGGACGCGAGCGATCTGGACCGCTTCAAAGCATTGCAAGTGGATGCGGATTTTCAGGTGGGCTCCGACTATATCGGCGCGGCGGACCATAGCTGGGCCGAACCACTGATTGGGAAGCAGCGGGCGCATCGTCTCATTCCTTTGGGGGAGGTGTACGCCAGCGGCGCCAATGTCACTCTCAGCAGTGACTGGAACGTGAACCCGATCAATCCAATGGCCGCCATCGCCAATGCCGTGCAGCTTAAGGAACGCGGCTTGCCCAGCGTGCGCGCCGCACTCGACGCCTATACCATCAACGCGGCCATCGCCCTGGGGCTGGAGGCGATCACTGGCTCCATCCGCGTAGGCAAGTCTGCGGATTTTGTGGTGCTGGACAAAAATATCCTCGACGCCGCCCCCCAAGACATTCGTCAGGCCCGGGTCATGATGACCTGGCTGCGCGGAGAAGAAGTTTACGCCGCGGAATAACGCGGCGACATTCTTAATTTGTTTACAATTCGACCACTCACATGCTCCCGGGTACGTGGTAAACTGCGCCGCCTACCCTTTTTTTGATTGATGTACTCACAAGGAAGACGAATGAATCGCTTCTCCGGCAGACTTTATGGCCTTCTCGCCACCCTGGGCGTTATGCTCGCCGGCCAGGCCAACGGCCAAACGTTTAAATCCAATGGTTACGCCTACGACATTTCCACCACCCCGAAGTGGGTGGAGTCCGTGCAGGCGCCTGCCGCTCCTGAACACGACAATGGAGCAGTCGAGTATTTGCTGGTGGACCGCCAGACCAGCGCCGCCACGCGCTCGCCGCAATACTTCTATCACTTTGTCGAACGCGCCAACAATCTGGATGGCCTGGAGGAAATTTCCCACCTCAAGGTCACCTTCAATCCAGACTTTCAACAGTTGGTCTGGCACAAGCTGAACGTTATTCGCGACGGCAAAGTCATTGATCGTCTGGACCCGCAAAGCATCACCTTAATCAGAGAAGAAACCGAGCTGAGCCAGGAAATGTTCAGCGGTTACGTCACCAGCGTGGTGTTCGTCAAAGGCACTCGCGTGGGCGACGTCGTGGACTTCAGCTACTCCATCGTCGGTCGCAACCCCGTCTTCGGCGACCACTACTTCCAGGGCCTCTCCATGTCCTGGCAAGTGCCAGTGCATCGTCTGTACACCCGCGTTATTGCGCCGCCCAACCGCGAACTGCGCATGTCCGCCGTGAAATACGACGCCCAGCCCAGCATCGGCGCTTACGGTAAATCCAAAGTCTATGTGTGGGATGACGCCAATGTCGCCGCCTACTACAACGAAGGCGATTACCCACTGGATTATGAGCCGGGCAGCTTTATCAGCCTGACGGATTTTCCTGACTGGGATGGCGTGATTCGCTGGGCGGAGCCTCTGTACGCTGCGCGCCCCATCAAATCCAAAGAACTGCGCGACCTGCGGGATGAGCTGAAAAGCATGCCCAAAGAGCAGGCGGTGATCGCTGCGCTGCAGTTCGCACAGGAACAAATCCGTTATCTGGGCATCGAGCTGGGTCAGAACTCCCACCTGCCCCGGGCGCCGGATACCGTCATCGAAAACCGTTACGGCGACTGCAAGGACAAAACCCTGTTGCTGGTGTCTTTGCTCAGAAGTATCGGCATAGACGCCTACCCCGCCCTGGTGTCCTGGGAGATCGCTTCCGGCGTCGATAAGATCGCGCCCTCACCCGGCGGTTTCGACCATGTCATCACCCTGGTGGAGCTGGATGGCCAGCGTTACTGGCTGGACCCCACCCGTCGCTACCAGAAAGGCTCTTTGAGCACCCTGGGATACTACGATTACGGCAAAGCGCTGATTATCGGCCATCCGAGCGAGCGGGAGCTGGTCAAAGTCGGCCTGCCGGATGTGGCGGCGACCCCAAGCATGATCACTCACGAGCGCTTCAAGGTGATTGATTACAGCGCACCCGTGGAACACTTCATCACCACAGAATATACCGGTATTGAAGCGGATCGTATGCGCCAGCGTCTGGCTAATAAATCCATACGCGAGTTCAGCCAGGATATGCTGAATTACATGCAGAAACTGTATCCGGGCGCAGAACAACTGGAGCCGGTTCAAATCACCGACGACAGCGATAACAACCGCTTTATCATCGATGAGCATTACCGTATCAGTGAGTTTTATGCGCCTGTGGACGACGTGCAGGCGACCCGCTTCTACGCCTACTCGCTGTTTGAGTACGTAAAAAGTCCGGCGGTGACGCGACGTTCAGGGCCGCTGACGCTGCCAGGGCCAATCAGAGTGGTGCATGATATTTCCCTGGAATATCCCTACAGTCTCAAATTTACTGATCAGGCCGCCAAGGTCAGCCAGAGCAACGACTATTTCAACTACTTCTATCAGGAAGACTATCTGGGTCGCACGTTGAATCTGCATCATGAGCTGGAATTCAAGCGCGCCGCCATGCCTGCGGCGGAAACTCAGTCATTCCTGGACCTGAAGAAGCAGATCAACGATTCCGGCGAACATTATTATCAGGTGACGCGCAGCGAGGAGACGGATAAGTCGCGCTTTGCAGACTTTATCTCATCCATTCAATCAATGGTTTATGGTTTGGAGGCGCCGCAATGATCCGCTCCGCTAAATGGCTCATTAAACACTGCGCGACACTTGGCGTTCTGATGTTTTCCCTCTTCATCGTTGGTTGCGCCACGCAATCCGCGTCTACGGATAGCGCCACCGCGGCGGAGGAAGCGCCAGGGGAGTATCCTTCGCGTCCCATCAATGAATTCGCCAAGCAATTGCGGGATCTTCTGAACCTGCGCAACACCGACAAGATCGTCGACATGGTGGACATGCAGGAACTGCTGGGCAAAGCCGTGGATCGCTCTGATCTGCCCGTGGCGTTTCGTCCCAGCGCCAAGAACCGACTCATTGATACGCAATTATCCAACTATCGCGCCATCGTCGCCGGCAGTCTTCTCGATATGCCGACGGAGAACGGTTACTACGACATCGCCAGTATCCGTCCTGAGCAGTCTCAAATTACCTATCGATTGGACGACGAGGCCTTGGGGTATCTGACGGTTTACTATCGCAGAGACGCCTCAGGGGAATATCGGATTACCGATTTCCACAACTGGCTGTCGGTGTACGACCTGAGCTATCGCATCGCGCAAGGGCTGTCCTTGAGCTATCGAATCAACCTGCAAGGCAATCCCACCAAACAGGCATTGCTCCTGCAACTTGGCAAAGTCTCCAAGTCCGGCAATGTCGAAGAGATTCACCGCGTCTTCGAAGGCCTCGCGGACGAGCGCCGCAACGATGACTATCTCCAGTTAGTCTACGCAGAGTCGCTCCTCGACGCAGGAGATTTGACGGGATTCGTAGAACAAACCGCCGTGCTGAATGAACGTCTGGGAACCTCGCCCAACTATCAGTGGCTGCTTTATTACCGCAGCCTGAATCAGGAAAACTATCAAGCGGCGGCGGAACACCTGCAGGCGCAGATTGAGCAGACGCGCCTAAAAGATGCAGGCATTCTGGACGAGCTGGCGCGAGTCAAGCTGCTCAGCGAAAAGTACAACGAGGCGATTCGACTTTCCTACGAAGCCATTCGCAGCGATTCTTACTATGAGCCGAGTTATTCCACGCTGACCTTCGCCCTCATCAAGACTGACCGGCTCGATATCGCCTGGGAAACCCTGAAAGTCTTGAAGGAGCGCTTCAGCTATGAGTTCGATGAAGCCGCTTTGCGCGAAGATGGCCGTTTCGGCCCCTTACTGGAACGGGAAGATTTCCGTCACTGGCTGAAGCAAAGCTAAGGCCTCACGCGCTCGTATTGCCCCATGACGGGGGGCGTGTTTCACGCCTTAACTTAAAACGCCGGCCGCTTGTATGAGCGGCCGGCGTTTTTGTATTCAGCGTTAGTGTCAGCATGCCGGCGGAAGCCTGAAACAGGCCGCCATTCCATGTCGCCTTCGACAGATCATTCAGGCCGCCGCTCATTCCTTTCGAGCATAAACGTCCCGCCCTTTAGACTAAATTGTAGAAACTTTCACTTCTTTTCTAACTGCTCGAATAAGTTGGCTATCCTGTACCATTAGAATACCAATAACTATAAATATTCCGTTTGAGTATATCCATTCACGTAAGAGGTAGGGTTAGAACCGCCGCTAAGGCTAGGAAAATGGAATTAACTATCTAATGTGAGAGGACCTTATGAAAACAAAAATAGCTTGGGTCGCCGGGCTTGCTTTGTCCTTAACACTATCCGCCAACTTGCAGGCGGCGTCGGATGACGCCATTGCAGCTCCCCAACCACCTATAACCATCGCTTCAGAAACGCCTTTCAAAGGACTACTGACGGATGAACGCCAGCTAAGGAGAGAAAGCGTCGCCGCCTATCAGGCGGTCAGTGATCGCCGTATAAAAATCCACAAAGAAAACGCCAGTTTCATCAAAGTGCATTTCTCCCGTTTCGACATACCTGAAGGAAGCTACGTCGTCGTACGTAACGCCCAGGGAGACATTGCGCATCGCTACGGCGGAGACAATCCATCACTGCATACGTTACGCGAAGGCGATGACGGAGCAACCTCTTTCGCCGCGCTTTCCGTGATCGGATCAACCGCTATCGTGGAATATTTCCCCGGCGTCAGCAGCCAGACGTCTTACAGTATTGAAGTCGACACCGTCATGGAGGGCTTTCCCCAGGAAGAGATCGACGAACTCATGAGTCAGCAAACCAGCGGGTTCTCTACTTGCGGCGTCAATGAAAGACGCGATGTGCAGTGCTGGGCGGACAGCCATCCAGAAGAGTATGAACGCACACGCCCGGTGGCGCGCATACTCGTCAATGGCTCCAGCCTGTGCACCGCCTGGCGCGTCGGCCCTGACAACCGGATTTTCACCAATAACCATTGCGTCTCGTCCCAGTCCGGCGTGGCCAATACGGAAGTCTGGTTCAACTATCAGCGCACCAGCTGCGGCAGCGGCTCGTTAGCGGGAACAAAAGTAGTCACCGGCGCCAGCATGCTGGCCACCAACTATGAGCTGGATTACACCCTGTTTACCGTCAACAATTTCTCTTCCATCCAGTCTTTCGGTTACTTCGGCCTGGATGTGCGTCCCGCGACCAATCAGGAACGCATCTACATACCTCAGCATGGCAGCGGCAATCCCAAGGAGCTTTCCATTGAGAGCGACCAGAACAGCGGCGGTTTGTGCCGGGTGGATCAGCCATCCGTCAACGGCCGCGGAACCGGCACCGACATGGGTTATAACTGCGACACTATCGGCGGCAGCTCCGGATCGCCGGTTCTTGCCGGACAAACCAACCGCGTCATCGCACTGCATCACTTTGGCGGCTGTCCCAACCAGGGCGTGCTGATTCATAAGATCTGGCCGCAAGTGGCCAGCTACTTCAATAATCAGATTCCCGCTGGCGATAATGAAACGCCCAACGGCGATCCTGTCGCAGACTTCTCTTTCTCAGTGGCTAAACTGGAAGTGCGCTTCAGCGACGAAAGCTCCGACAGCGATGGCGAAATCGTCAGCTGGCAATGGGATTTTGGCGATGGCAATTCCTCCATCTCCCGCAATCCCACACATACTTACGCCAGCGCTGGCGGATACAGCGTCAGCCTCAATGTCACCGATAACGACGGCAACACCGCCAGTAAAACGCAAACCGTCAGCGTGGGCGACACACCCAGAATCGAGGAAAAGAATCTTTCCGACAACACCGGCGACTGGAAGCACTTCAAGCTGTCCGTCCCCTCAGGAATGAGTAAACTCACTGCCACCACCTCCGGCGGTTCCGGCGACGCTGACCTGTACGTCCGCCAAGGCGCCCAGCCCACCACATCCCAATACAACTGCCGCCCCTACACCAACGGCAACAACGAAGTCTGCACCATCAACAACCCCGCCGCCGGCGACTGGTACATCAGTATCCGCGCCTATCGCGACTACTCAGGGGTGGATCTGGTGGGCGAACTGGAGTGAACTGCTAGCCCTCACCTACTACTCAGTCGCCTGAGGCAACAGGCCTGAGACGCCAGCAAGCCGACTGTCTTTGGATGGTCGGCTTTTTCACCACAGCCAAACCAGCCAACTATGGCAGCCAGTATTCTGAAGCGCCGGCGTTTTTTATACGCGTCAGGTCTTTGGAGGGTGGGAGGCCGAACAGGCGGGCGTATTCGCGGCTGAACTGTGAGGGGCTGTCGTAGCCGACGCCATAACCGATGTTGGCGATGTCCTGGTCGCCCAAAAACAGTTGCCGTCGCGCCTCCAGCAGCCGCAGCTGTTTCTGGTACTGCAGCGGCGTCATGTGGGTGGCGGCCCTGAAATGTTGGAAAAACGATGACGCGCTCATGCAGGTAAGGTGCAGCAGCTCTTCCATGTCAAAAGGCCGATTAAAGGTGGATTTTATATGCTGAACGGCTTTGCTTATCTGTCGTAAACGACTGTCTCCGTTAGTGATTTCACGCAGAATGCCGCCCTGGTCGCCATTCGCCAGCCAGTACAGGATCTCCTTTTCCGCCAACGGAGACAGAACGGAGATGTCTTTGGGCTCATCGTTCAGCAACGCAACCAGTCTGATTAACGCATCCAGGAGACGAGGCGTCACCAGACTGACGCCGACGCTTTGCTGAGGCTCGCTGTTATCGACGCTTCCTTCGTCCAAAATCAGCTCGCTGAGGATAGTTAGATCCAAATCCAACCGCATGCACAAGTAAGGTTGCTCCGGCGACGCCTGCATCACCTGACCAGCAATAGGCAGGTCCACCGACACCACCAGGTAGTGGGCGGCGTCGTACTTGAATAGCTGTGCACCGGAGATGACTTTCTTCGCACCTTGCGCCACGACGCATACCGCAGGCTGATGAACGGCGAGCACTGGTTCTGTAGGGGACGATGAGCGGATGAACGAGAGTCTGGGGATGTCGCTTTCATGCACGCCATCATTAGGACAGTGCTTCTGAATCAGACCGGCTAATTCCTTAATCCGGTCATGGATTTCCGACATACCCAGCCTCCTGTTGAAATCGCGCGCCTGCGCGAAAATTTATTCCAAAATATCCGTCGATACGGATAACGACGCCCACTGATCCAGCTCACTCTGGCGGGCGCTGTATGCCTGGCTGAGATACTGCACCGCATCCGAGCCGGCAGCGAATCTTAGCGGACAATTCTCCTCGCGGGACAGCTTCACCAAGGCTTCGCCCAGCTTGGCCGGATCGCCAGCCTGCTGATGGTTACGAATGCGATAGCCTGCCATCACAGCAGTAGAGTACTGCTCGTAGTCGCTCACTCGCAGATCGCCATAACTGATTGAACTGTCATCCAGAAAATCCGTACGAAAAAAGCCGGGCTGCACCAGGGTGACGCCAATGCCAAACTGCTTCACCTCCACCGCCAGACACTCAGAGAACCCTTCGATGGCGAACTTGGAGGCGCAGTACGCCGACGCGCCCTCAAAACCAATCGCGCCGCCGATTGAGGAAATGTTGAAAATACGCCCCTTACGCTGTTCCCGCATGTAGGGCAATATTGCACGCGTAACGTCCATTAATCCAAATACATTGGTCTCAAACTGAGCGGAAATTCTGTCTGTGGCCACTTCCTCAAACACGCCCAACTGGCCGTATCCCGCATTATTCACCAGCACATCGACGCCGCCAAAGCGCGCCACAGCCTGCTTGGCGCAGTCCGCCGCCTGAGACTGACTGCATACATCCAGCGCCAGCAACAGTAGGCGGTCGTCAGACTCATAAACCTTACGCAGCGCATCCAGGTTACGCCCGGTCGCCACCACATTTTCCCCCGCCGCCAACGCCGCGACAGCAATCTCATACCCCAACCCGCGAGAAGCCCCGGTAATAAACCAGGTTTTATTTTTTCCATCGGACATATGCAACCTCCAAAATGTATTCAACTGTAGTTATCGAACACAAGAATGACTCCATGGTCGCTCAAACAGCTAACACGATACTCTCTACCCTTTGCACAATTCTCCATTCTTGTCGAAAAATACCAAGCAATATGAGACGTACGATTCACGAAGTTAGCGCAAAAGGCGCTGAGCCTTACTATGCGAATTGAGCGTGGCGCCCCTTTCCACATCACAGACTTTTAAGCCTCTGGGAACACTACAGTTTGACTCAAGAATATGCGGTTGAACTGAATCCAAAAAACTTAGTGGCTACGCTCACAGTATTAAATAAATATAGTGATTTCGGGGCCCCCACCCTGAGCACTCTTAGGGATAAAGGCCGATAGGCGATATGCGAGCTGGTGGTATAATGGCTTTTATAGCCCCCCCTGAAATAAAGCTCAATGTGTTATTTAAGAGTTTTAAAGAGATAAGGTAAAACTGTATGAGCAAAGAAATATTATCAACATTTACCTCTCCGTTAGAGGAGTTCAAAGAAAAGTTCGCAAAGCTTTTAGAAGAAGCAGATGCGGAGCCTGTTGCTGTTGTTGATGACAAAAATGACGTTCTATTCTATGCCGTTTCGCCATATTTATTTGAAGAAATGATGGAGTATATAGAATATAGCCAGAGAGGCAGCACGAAGCTTATTTCACCCGAAGAAAGCAGCCTCGGCATTACCGAAGAAGATTTGGTAAACATATCAGAAAATGCGAAGAAAGATATAGAAAATCTAAAGAAAAAAGGGCGTATAGATAAATGGAAATAAAGTTCATTTTGAATAAGAAGACTAAGCAGGTAGAAAAGATATATAAAAACAAGAGTCCTAATAAGAAAAGCGCTGTCAAGTGACTTTTTAACGGAATCAGAGCTGAGTGAAATCGCCAATAAGCCCAGAAATAAAAATGGGGGCTGGAATGGCTGAAGTTTTCATGCATGAGCTCCTGCAAAACAGGCTGACCATACAGCAGCAAGAAAAGCTAGAAAGCGAGTTCAGAAGGTACAAGGAAGAAGATGGATATGTACCAGGTGATTTTGGGAGAGATGCACCCTATACAAGGACCTTTAATAGGCGATATCTGGAGCTCATGCATCTCCATATAAGAAGAGATAATAAAGCATGGCCCAATAGAACCCTCCAATTTTATAGAAGAAGTGGTTTTGTTCTTGTCTACTGCTATGGATTTATAGATAGAAACAAATATTTGCTGATTGATATTATCAAACACTTTGACCCTAAAAAGCCGAATGAAAAAGAAAATACTGATGAAGATAACAATCTCATGGCTGAATTAGAGGCTATAGCAGAGTCTTTCAGAGACAAAAACTAGGGAACCTCTGAATAACCCATAGTTATCCCAATATCCCTCTCCATTGTGCATTTGGCCCAACCATATACTGCTTTTTCCAACAACTTTCGCCCCTTTCAGGGCGGAAGTGGGCCTATCGCCCTATATCCGCAGCTCTTTCCACACCATAAGAAGATTGCTGAAGGCCGCCAGTAGATATAATCGATTCCTGTTCTTCGCCAGGCCTCGATAGCGGACTTCGCCATAACCAAACACCTGCTTAATGTAGCGGAATGGATGCTCCACTTTGGCTCGGATGCTCGCTTTCAGCATCTCCATTCTCTGATGCTCTTTGCTCAGTGTGTGGCGCACGCCTGGACGTCTCGCGATAAACCAGGCGACACCCGCCCGCTTCTGGTGTTCCTCCCGCTTATGAATGCCTTGGTAACCGGCATCGCCGAACACGACGCTTTCTTCTCCATGCAGCAATTTGCCCGCAACTGTGATGTCATGGACATTCGCTCCCGTCGTTTCAAGGCTGTGAATCAGTCCCCGGGCGCTGTCTACGCCAATGTGCATTTTCATACCCAAGCGCCACTCATTGCCTTTTTTGGTCTGGCGCATCTCCGGGTCGCGTTGGCCGCTCTGGTTTTGAGTGGAGCTCGGGGCGGAAATAATCGTCGCGTCCACAATGCTGCCTTCCCGCATCATCAGCCCTTGCTTCTGTAGTTGTTTGTTCACTTCCTTGAAAAGCGTCTTGCCTAAACCGTGACGCTCCAGCAGGTGACGAAAATGGAGGATCGTGCTTTCATCCGGCAATCGGTCTGACAGGCGCAGACCAGCAAAGCGACGCATGGACTCAATCTCATACAGCGCATCTTCCATCGCGGGATCGCTGAGGTTATAGAACAGTTGCATGCAGTGAACGCGAAGCATGGCGGATAACGGATACGGCGGCCGGCCATTCTCGCCCTTGGGATAATAACGGGCGACCTTCTTCTCCAACCGTTCCCAGGGAATCAGCTTATCCATCCGCTCCAGAAAGATTTCCCGGCGGGTCTTACGCTTTTTATTCTGGTATTCGGCTTCGGAGAAAGTCATCTGATCCATGAAAAGTGTTCCTGCTGAGTTGGACTGCCGTATTATGACTGATTCTTGGGGTTATTCAGAGGTTCCCTAGGAAAGCGTTAAAACTCTGTGTCAACCAAGCTACAAATCGATGCATCCTCTGCCCCGTAATTGGTACAACTGGACTTTTGCACCTAGTCTGAGTAATTGAAGTGCGCCAAGAGAGGGTCAGCCACTTGTTGTGCTAAAAAGCAGCCGCCATTATTCATGGAATACACATAGGTTACGGGCAAAAGTAGCTTCGTATTAACAAAATCCTGATCTTCCCTCCAGTTCTCTTCTAGACTCATTAAGTATCTAAACAGCAAAAATAATGAGTTTTAGCCCCGCCAAACTGGCGAGGCTATCATTTAATCAACAATCTCAACGGAGATTAAAAGATTATCTGTCGCCGTATGCTTGCAGATAAAATTACCACTGTAACGACGCCCCGGTCTGATACTCCGTCACGCGGGTTTCGAAGAAGTTTTTCTCTTTACGCATGCTGGCCTGTTCGTCCAGCCAGGGCAGTGCGTTGCCGGCGCCGGGGAAGGGCTCGTCCAGTTTCAGCTGCTTGGCGCGGCGGTTGGCGATGAAACGGAATTGTTCGATGTGGTCTTCCGCGGTATAGCCCAGGATCGGTTCTTTCAGCAGGAAATGGGCGTAGCCGGTCTCCGCTGCTTCTGCTTCTTCCCACAGCGTTTTGATGGCTTTGGGATCAAGGGTGACGCCTTCTTCCTTGATGATCTGTTTCACCACGCGGATACCGAAGGCGCAGTGCATGACTTCGTCGCGCATGATGTATTGCAGCTGCTCGCCGGTGCCTTTCATCAATCCGCGACGCTGCAAAGCGAAGATGGGACTGAAACCATTGTAAAACCAGCAGCCTTCGAAAATACCGGCGAAGAAAATATACGCCATCACGAAGGTTTCCAGGTCATCCCGGTTACGCAGGTTGATATCCGGGCGCAATAGCGCGCTGATACGCTCGTTGCCCATCTTGATCTTGCGATAGATCGCTGGCGTGACGCGGTAACGGTTATAAATCTCGCTCTGATCCAGACCAATCGTTTCAATACAGTGCTGATAGGTCCAGGTATGCAGAGATTCTTCGTACACCTGCCGCGCCTGATAGATCTGCAATTCCGGTGCGCTCATTTTCTCCATCACCGCCAGACCGATATTACGCATGGCCAGGATATCGGAAGTAGTCAGGTAGGCCAGCACGTTTTCATACACATGCTTTTCTTCCAGAGTCAGCTTGTGATGGTAGTCGTACACGTCCTGAGACATGTTGATGTCCAGAGGCGTCCAGTGGTTCTTGTTGGCGTTGAGGAAAAACTCCCACGCCCAGGGATACTTGAACGGCGCCAGCTGGTTGATGTCAGTCATCCCGTTCACCACCCGCTTGTCGTCAGGGTTAACCGGGTCCAGCTTTTGTAAAACCTGTTCTTCCATCGCCTCCTCCGCCAGGGCCGCGGGCTCTGGCACGCTGTCAGGGGCTCCCCCGGCGGCGGGGGCCGCAGCGGGAGAGGTGGAAACGGATGACTGTGGAGAAACAGCCGAGGATGTGGACACAGCAGGAATCGCCACCGCCAGAGGATCGTCCCAGTCCGACAAGGTCGCAGTCTGCTTCATCAGTTCGGTATTCATGGTCATAGCTCCTGGTTGTTATCGTCGCTTACTGACAGGCTTCGCAGTCCGGATCGAGAATCGAACAGAACTTCGGTTGCGGTTCCTGATTCTCAGTGTCGTCAACATCAGGTTTGGCGTTGTCGCTCTGGGACGCGCCGGAAGAAATTTTCTCCATTTGCGTGGCGCCGAGAGAGCGCAGGTAATAAGTCGTTTTCAGGCCGCGGGACCAGGCCAGTTTGTACAGGTTGTCCAGTTTTTTACCGGAAGGCTCCGCCATGTACAGGTTAAGGCTCTGCCCCTGATCAATCCATTTCTGGCGACGGGAGGCCGCTTCCACCAACCAGCGAGGATCGATCTCAAACGCGGTCAGGAACAACTGCTTCACGTCTTCTGGAATGCGATCGATCTGCGCAACGGAGCCATCAAAGTACTTGAGATCGTTGACCATAACGGAATCCCATAGATCCCGCGCCTTCAACTCCTGCACCAGCCAGGGGTTGATCACGGTGAACTCGCCGGACAGGTTGGATTTGACGAACAGGTTCTGATACGTCGGTTCAATGGACTGGGATACGCCGACAATGTTGGAAATCGTCGCCGTAGGCGCGATCGCCATGACATTGGAGTTACGCATGCCCTGCTTTTTCACCAGCTCGCGCACTGGCGTCCAGTCCAGACTGTGACCACGATCCAGCGTGCAGTATTCCGCGCCGCGCTCCTGCTCCAGACGATCCAGAGAATCGATAGGCAGAACGCCCTGATCCCACAGGGAACCTTCGTAGGTTTCATAGCGTCCGCGCTCTTTCGCCAGATTAGAAGAAGCAGTGATCGCAAAATAGCTGATCAGCTCCATGGACTGATCGGCGAAGCGCACTGCTTCGACGCTGCTATACGGCAGGCCAAGCTTGTACAGCGCATCCTGGAAGCCCATCAGGCCCATGCCCACAGGACGGTGACGCAGGTTGGCGTTACGCGCCTGGGGAACCGCGTAATAGTTGATGTCAATGACGTTATCCAGCATGCGCACTGCGGTATACACGGTGTTGCGCAGACGATCATGATCGATTTCGCCATTGCGAATGTGGTTGACCAGGTTGACCGAGCCCAGGTTACACACCGCAATTTCGTCCTGACTGGTGTTCAGCGTGATCTCCGTACACAGGTTCGAGGAGTGCACCACGCCAACGTGTTGCTGCGGCGAACGCAGGTTACAGGGGTCTTTGAAGGTCACCCAGGGATGGCCTGTTTCGAACAACATGGAGAGCATCTTGCGCCACAGATTCTGCGCAGGCACTTTCTTGAACAGGGTGATGGCGCCGCTTTCCACGAGGGATTCGTAGTGGGTATAGCGCGCTTCAAAAGCGGAGCCGTACAAATCGTGCAGATCCGGCGCATCGCTGGGTGAGAACAGCGTCCACTCCTTGTCCTCGAACACCCTCTTCATGAACAGGTCAGGAATCCAGTTGGCGGAGTTCATGTCATGGGTGCGGCGGCGTTCATCGCCAGTGTTTTTGCGCAGTTCCAGGAACTCTTCGATATCCAGGTGCCAGGACTCCAGATAAGCACACACGGCGCCTTTACGTTTGCCGCCCTGATTCACTGCCACGGCCGTGTCGTTCACAACCTTCAGGAACGGCACCACGCCCTGGGATTTACCATTAGTGCCTTTGATGTGGGAGCCCAGAGAGCGCACCGGCGTCCAGTCATTGCCCAGACCGCCCGCCCATTTGGACAGCAGCGCATTGTCCTTGATCGCGCCGTAAATACCCTCCAGGTCATCCGGCACAGTGGTCAGATAGCAGGATGACAATTGCGGACGGTTGGTGCCGGCATTGAACAGCGTCGGCGTGGAGCACATGTAATCAAAAGAGGACAACAAGTTGTAGAACTCAATCGCACGAGCGTTAGGGTCGTCTTCCTGCACCGACAGCCCCATGGCGACGCGCATGAAAAACGCCTGCGGCAATTCCAGGCGGGTCTCGCGCCAGTGAATGAAGTAACGATCGTAAAGGGTCTGTAGCCCCAAGTAGGTGAATTGACGATCACGCTCAGGCTTAAGCGCGGCGCCCAGTCGTTCCAGATCGAATTCCAGCAGACTTGGCGACAGCAATTCATGCTCCACGCAGCGTTCGATAATGGCGCGGAACGCAGACGGATACAGTTCCGCCATTTCAGTTTCCGTGGCGGACGCAGCGATATTCAGATAGCTCAGCGACTCTTCACGCAAACCGTCCAATAACAAACGGGCGCACACATAGGAATAGTTAGGTTCTTCTTCGATCAGAGGACGCGCCGCCATGACCAGCGCGGCGTTGACGTCTTTATGCTTAACGCCGTTGTACAGGTTCTTCAGTGCGCCCTGCAGCACTTTTTCCTCGCTGACGCCGTCCAGATCCGCACAGGCATCGCTGATCACTGTACGTAGACGTCCCATATTCAAAGGCGCTTCTGAGCCGTCAGTGAATTTCACATTGATATCGGGATGCGTCTCCCCTGCCTGTTCGCTTGGCGCAGGCGCGCGCTGACGGGCATGCTCTTCACGATACAGTACATAAGCGCGGGCCACTTTGTGGAAGCCGCCGCGCATCAGGCCTAACTCCACCAGATCCTGAATTTCTTCAATATGCACCGAACCGCCTTCCGGGCTGCGGCGGCGCAGGCGAGCCACGATATCTTTAACCAGTTTTTCTACGGAATCCCGCACACGGGGCGAACCGGACGCGGATTGTCCTTCCACCGCCAAAAACGCCTTGGTCACCGCCATGGCGATTTTTCGGTCGTCAAACGGCGCAGCCTGACCGGTGCGTTTGATCACCTGCAGCAGGGCGTTATGAGTGCGTGATTCGGATGAAACAGATGGGGAACTGGAGGCGCGCGCCTCACTGGGGGACGAAAAACTGCCGGTCATGGAATTGTCCTCTATCGCGTGTTCTGGCCGAACCTCCACGATTAGGGACATAAAGCGACGCGCAGACAGGACAAAAATCGCCTCGCACAAAGCGGCGCTTTATCATTACCCTGAGTCGCGAAGGCATGAATAACTTCAGCATGGCAGGTCTTCGGACTCGGGGGCGTTTACACGTTTTTGCGAACCTACGGCGACCGCTTCCCATCCACTTTCAGGACAGTGCGTGGGCGTTTCCGCCCGCGTCGCTTTCGTTCCCCCACACCGCTGCGCGTCAGTACCGGACTCTCACCGGATTCCCTCTTAGCACAACCTTTGAACAGGCGTGAACCATAGCTGAGGCACAATATATTGTTTTGAATACTAAAAGTAAATACTAGATGTAGAGGCAACGCCATACAGCAAAACCGTGGGCGTATGGGTTGAAATCAGGCCAGAATGACGGCGAATAAGAACTTTTTCAGTAGCGCCTGGACGCCTAATCCTATGAGTGTAAGAATAAAAATCTCTGAATAAGCATCCGCTTTGGTAATCAGCTTTAATGCAACCAGATAGAATCCAATCGCGAGAAGCAAACCAGGCAGCCCATAGACAAAGAGTCCAATCAAAGCCGCCGCAAGAACGATCAAGAATGCCTCAATAAACGCCAGCGAGACTTTCAGCAGCTTAGCCGCAGCGAACAGGCAAGCACTCTCGATCAGAACGCCAACGATTAGATTCAAATCCATGAGATTTCCCAAAAGGCGGCCATTCTATACAGTAAGCCGTCGCCGTCAATACAGCTAAACCACACTGACATCCCTAACGGCGACATTCACATATCCACGATTTTCATGGCGGTCGAGCAGCCGAAGTTTGCCAAACCTCATTGTCACCCCAAAAAATAAGCGGGTAATTACCTGAATTAAAAGCAGTTCAGGATACAAATCAGCTAAACTGCTAATAATTTTCTTCTTCGCATTAAGGACTGGATTTGCCTGAACGACGCCGCTTTTTCAAAGAAAAACTGACGCCTTATTTTGCGCCCCCCATGTGGTTGCACTGTCTTTTGTATGTGTTAACGCTGGGCGCGTACGAGCTGTTCTGGCATTACATGAATTGGCGCAAGTATCGGCTTATATCGGGAGATCCTATCTGGCCGCCGCTGCGCGGGCTGTTCTTTTACTTTTTTATTCCTGCTCTGGTTGGTAATCTCGCGCGCAGCTCCTCCTTGGCGGGCCGCTCAGATCCTTCGCTTGGCCCATGGACCAGCGCGCTCTATATTGCAGCAGTGATAACAGCCTCTACGCTCGCGGAGGCATTGCATCCTCTGTTTATTCTGTCCGCCTTTCCTTTTCTGACCTATTTGAACTGGCGGGCAAGATGGGTCAACCAGCAGTTCATAACAGCTTCGGCTCAGTCGGATGCAAGCGTCTCCGTAATCGTCGCCGGCTCGCCGCTGCAATCTGGCCACGACGTCCTCGTTTTCAGACCGTCTTTCCAGACTGTTAAAAGCTTTCGTTGGCTGGAGATTTTTACCTGTATCGCCGTGATTTGCATCGCTTTGACTTTCGCATTGGACGCCGGACGCCAGACCATTATTAAAGCTCGTCTAACCGAGGCCTTTAGTTTATTGGGAGGGGTCAGAGTAGACATGGCGGAAAAATACGCTTTCTCCGGCGTCTGGCCGGAGCGAGACAAACTGTATGCTTTGAGCGAGGTTGAGGCGGTTTATTTCCAGCCTGTTGAACTTGATGCTAGCGGAGCCTTGCACTTTACATTTTCTCCGCTCGCTGAAGAAACGCCTGGAACCATCAGCTTTCGATCCGTCGTCAGTAATCCTGATGGCGCATTGCGCACCCTGGGTTGGACATGCGCGTCAGCCCACTCGGGTCCACGCAAAGTCTACGGCGACGACAAAAGCTCGCTGCCTCCGGAGCAACTCCCCTATATCTGTAGAGGTTAAACCGTGATCCTTATTTCATCACCAAACTCAAATCTAAGCCAACTGTTGCGGCACTTGAACCATCAGGTTCAACAAGGGCTTTCTCTAGAACAGGCGCTGGCCCGACTGGAGCCTCTCCTGCCGGCTCACGCACAGCCCCAGGTTGAGCAACTGAAAAAAGTATTGCAGGGTGACGTCAGCCTACAAGCGACGCCTTATCAGGACAGTCCCTTCTACGACATAAGTCGACTCGCCGCCATCGTGCGCGCCAGAGGCGGCTCGCTACCCGGCTTTCTGGAACGCTATATCACCCACTCTCACGCTATGGAAATATCCTGGCGTGGCGTTTGGGACGGACTGCAAAGTCTGCTTGGCTACGTCTTCGTCCTGTTAATGATCGCCATCTTTATTTTCAGCGTCCTGCTCATCAAGGTATTGCCGGGATTTCAGGTATTTTACAGTGAAATGAATATGGAGCTGCCAGCATTTACGCTGGCGCTGATATCCGGCATGGAGACGTTTCAGTCAGTTTGGATCTTCGTCTTGATCGGTTTGGCTCCGCTATTTTGGATTGGGTTCAAGGCGGTCGGTTGTATTCGACAGTTGAGGCCCATGCCGGACTTCATGCAACGCGTCCCAGGTTTGTCCTCCATCGCCAACGCCCATCTGCGTTATATCTGGCTCGCCAACGCCTACCTGCTTAACCGCTCAGGTCTGGATGCGGAAACGTCCTTACGCGAGGCGCTACAACTCTGTTCCAGCGCCAGTCTGGAAGAAAAGCTCTCACAATCGGAATATCTGGATCTGATGATCGCCCTGAAAACTGGCGCGCTGGAACAGGAGTTGGCGTATCAGTTCGAGCGACTCAACGTCGCGTACTCCGCGGCTCTGGCTTCCTTCAAAACCAAATTCGTCGCAGGCGTCAGCACCTTAATAGCCATACTGGTTGGAGCGACCGTACTCGCCGTCTACCTGCCAATATTTGGCTTAGGCTCCGCAATTTAACTTCTACTCGGCAAAGGCAGCATTATGAGCAAACAAACACAAAACGGATTCACCCTCATCGAATTAATGATAGTGGTCGCCATCATCGGCATCCTGGCGTCCGTCGCCTTGCCCAGTTACCAGATATACATCACTCGGGCGCAGATCACTGAGGCGGTCACCATCGTGGGCGAACTGCGTGACCAGGTGAAAGAGTATTACAAATACAAAGGCGATTTTCCGGCCGATAACGCCGCCGCAGGCATGCCTGCGCCCAACAAGTTATTGGGGAATTTTGTGAAGAACATCACTCTGGAGAACGGCGCCTTTCATGTTCAGTTGGGCAACAAGGTGAACAAAAGTCTGCAGGACAAATATCTCACCATTCGCCCCGCCATCGTGACCGGCAGCCCCGCCAGCCCAATGACCTGGTTATGCGGACATAGCCCCGCGGTCGAGGGAATGGAGGCCGTCGGCGCCAACAAGACGGATATAGAGCCGGCTTATCTGCCCTCCAACTGCCGGTTCTGAACGCTGAAACGCTTAGGCGGGGAACAGGGTTTCCCTGCCGTAACGCAGCTCCAGCGCCTGACGCTCCGTCTTGGTGAGGCCTTTGACCACCAGCGCGTAGGAGTTATCAATCATCCGCCCGATCTCTCCGGGCGGCACGCCGCCATCCAGCGCCAGCGTATTCCAGTGTTTTTTATTCATGTGGTAGCCCGGCGTCACGGAAGGGAAGATATCCCGCAACGCCAACGCTTCCACCGGATCGCACTTCAGGTTCATGCGCCCCTCGCCATCTTCCATGCCTAGGGTCGCGAACATTTTGCCTTTGATCTTGAACACAGCCACTTCGGGTCCAAACGGAAAATCCTCAATGGCTTCGGGTTTACTTAAAAGCGCCTGTCTGGCCGCTACGTAGTCCATATCATCGCCTCTGATTAAAGTCAGCTATCCTGCAGCAACTGCATCTGCTGCGCGATCACCTGTGAATTCTCGTCCGGCTGCGCCGACAGCCCGGCGATTACACCGGCCCGATCCTGCGGGTTACGATTCTGGCTGAGTTTGAACTTGCCGTTCAAGGTTTCGATATCAATGCTGAAGCCGACAATGGCTTTCATCATCGCCTCCAGCTTCGCTGGCGGCACCTTGCTCATTTTCCAGGGGTTGGCGAACGCCGCTTCGTGTTTATCGCTCAATTGCTCAAGCAGCCAGGGCAGGCGCTCAGGAGGCAATAACTCCGAGCGTCCCCGCACTTCCGCGCTCATAAAGTTCCAGGTAGGGACCATTCCTGCGCTTTCATACCAATCTGGCGACACATACGCATGCGGTCCCTGAAACAAGACCCGTGTTTCATCAGCGCCGTCCAACTCTTTCCATTGGTCGTTCTGGCGGGCCAGATGGCCATACAAACGGTTATTCTCGCGATCCAGTATAAAAGGGACTTGATTGACCTCCAGCGAACCGGCTTTCAGCGTCATCAAAACGCCGAAGCTCCAACGGTCGATAAAATCCAGCATGGCGGAGCGGTCCTCCACCTTGAATGAAGCGGGCATGTACATAGTCAAAATATCCCTGACTGCACGGACTGTGGGTAAAACGTCGCGCCTGTCGGCGTCTAACGCACCGGGTTGAATAATATAGCGTTTTTAACCCGCTCTGACAGGGTGTGCCAGCGGGCTTTGCGAAAATAACGTTTTGCGCTATAACGGCTGAGCGTTTCACAACTCTCATGGTTAAGGACATCACATGCTTAACGCCGTCTTTGAGGATTTCCAGTTACGTCCCGCCCAAGAGGCGGACCTGCAAGCCGTTGTCGATATCTATAATTCCACGGTCGCTTCCAGGCAAGTCACCGCGGATACCGAGGAGGTTCCCGCAGCGAGTCGTCGGGACTGGTTTTTGCGGCATACAAGTGAACGCCCTTTGTTGGTGGCGGAACGAGCGGGCCATATTCTGGGCTGGATTAGCTTCGAGCCTTACCATTCTCGTCCTGCATATAGACATACGGCGGAACTGAGCATCTATCTGGCGCCGGAGCAGCGAGGCAAAGGAATGGGCGCCCGCCTTTTGAGTCATGCGATAACGTTGGCGCCGCAACTTGGCGTGACGGCGCTCGTCGGAGTGATTTTCTCTCACAATGCGCCCAGTCTCGCCTTGTTTCGCAAGCATGGCTTCCAATGCTGGGGAGAATTGCCCAACGTCGCAGAAATGGACAACGCGCTCTACAGCGTGACGCTAATGGGGCTGTCGCTGCCTCAATAAGCCCATCAATAAATTTTTCTTTTTCGAGCATTGACTTAAGCCTCCCTTAAGCTTCGCCCCTTAATCTGCTCCTTGTCGTTAAACAAGACCTCCACACAAGGAACAGATTTATGAAATCAACCTCAATCGCCTTATTCGCCGCCGCTCTGAGTCTGACTGCAGCCACCGCATTCGCGGACCCTACCTGCACCACGGAGCCCAAATCCGCCTGGCAGGATCAGGAAGTGTTTAAACAGTCGCTGCTGGACCAGGGTTACAAGATCAAGAAGTTCAAAGAGACGGACACCGGCTGTTATGAAATCTACGGCTGGAACAATCAGGGTCAGAAAGTGGAGATCTACTTCAACCCGGTTAACGGCGAAGCAGTCAAAACTGAAATCGATTAAGGAGTTTCCCATGCAAACCGTTCGTGTCTGGGACCCTCTGGTCCGCTTATTTCACTGGACGTTAGCCACAGCGTGCATTCTTAATCTGTGGGTACTGGAGGACGGAAGTTCCTGGCACGAATGGGTCGGTTATTACGCCGGGGGCGCGATTGCGATCAGAGTCTTATGGGGTTTTATAGGGACGCCCTACGCGCGCTTTCGGTCTTTTTTTCCTACGCCGACACGACTTAAAAACTACGTAGGCGCCCTCATGTCCGGTAAGCCTGCCGAGACAGTAGGCCACAACCCGATGGGCGGCCTGATGATTCTGGCGCTCATGTTCCTGGTGGCTGCGCTGGCGGTCAGCGGCTGGATGATGAGCCTCGACGCCTTTTGGGGCGAAGACTGGCTGGAGGAGATTCACGAGGGCCTGGCCAACGCATTAATGGCGCTCATGCTTATTCACATCGCTGCGGTGAGCCTGTATTCACGCTTTGGCAAAGAAAACCTTATCGCCGCCATGGTCACCGGCAAAAAGCAAATCGGCAAACCGGAATAAACACCAGACGAAGCGACGCCAAGGTTATTGATACTTCTTCAGCAAGGCGGCGTATGTGCCGTCTTCCAGCATATGCCGCAGGGTTTCTTCCATTAGCTTGAGCAATTCCGGATCTTTGGCCAGCGGCGATTTTCTGGAGATAATCAAATGGGCGGGGGTATCCGATGCGACTTTTGTCGGCAGCCCCTCTATCTTCTCCTCCAGACCCAGTTCCCGCGCCATATAATCCACTTCCAGGGCATTGCCAATCACCGCGTCAATACGCTGCGCGGCAAGCAAACGCAGATTATGACTCATGCTCTTCTCGATGACCTCAAAGCGTCCCCGTTTTTGCGCATGATCAAACTCAGAATTGATGGAAAAGCCCAGATTCTTGCCCAGTACCTTGCCGTCTAAATCCTCCAGACTGTAAAAAACGATAGGCCGCTCCGGGTTAACAAACACGCAATAGGTGCTCAGATGGATCGGCGGATCGAGAAAGATCGCATATTCTTCCCGCTCCCGTGTGCGAAAGGCGGAAAAGCCGCCATCAACGGACCCCGCCGCGATCTCATGCAGCACTCTTTTCCAAGGATAAAGCTTGATTTCGACCTTCCAGTCCAAACGACGCGCCATTTCCTGGACGATATCCACGTCAAATCCTTTGATCTGATCGCCCTCGCGCCATTCGTATGGCTTGAAGTCTTCCTGTGAAGCCAACACAACGGATATTTCCGCCGCTGACGGCCGCATCAGAAGCGCGAGCAGCCCACTAAGCACCAATACTGACAGTCTCATTTGGCCTTTTCTCCGCAATGATAATAGCGCCTTATCATCCTTTCGGCCGACCCCACCACCCCAAAAGCCTATTGTAGCTGTTTCTTTTTTAATCTATTTATATAGCAGCTTTACAAATAGTTACATATTTACAACAGACAACTTTACAACAGACAACCGGGATGTCACGAATGAGCGCATTCGACCACCGGCCGGCGGCGAGAAGAGAACAGTTATGCACGTAGTAAGCTACACCGAACCCCAACTCCCTGATTTACTGACGCTTTACGCAAAGACGCTGCTAAAGCGGGAGCTGACCTACACTCGTCTGCCCGAATTATGCGTTGAGGTTTTCGATATCACTCTTTGCCGCAGCCATCTGGAAAAATATCTGCACTTCTTTGAGTTTAGTCCGCAATATCGACAAACTGAACGCGCGCCCCTGCCGTTTCTGTATGTTTTTACCCAAAAACCCCAGTTGACCCTGCTGACCCGGCCGGAGTTTCCGCTCAAACTGCTGGGCCTGGTGCATCTGGGCGTCAAATTCATTCAACGTTTTCCGATAAACGCCCATGACAGATTGACCGTACGCGCTTATTTATCCGGCCAGGAAGAATGCGCGCATGGGCAGAGTTTCACCATCACCACGGAAATCTGGACCCGCGGTCAGGTGGCGGTGGAAATGATCAACCATTACCTGAGCAAGCGTCCCGGCAATCATCGTCCCGCCCGTAACGGACCGCGCACGCCGTTTTCCGACGCAGCCCCGGAGACGACTTTCTATTTCGGCAGCGCCGATATTCGTCGTTATGCGCGGCTGTCCGGCGATTTCAATCCGATCCACCTGTACCAGTGGACCGCGCGTCTGTGCGGCATGAAGCGCCCGATTGTGCACGGCATGTACTCCGTTGGTAAAATCATGGGGTATCTTAGCAATCAGAATGAACGTGAGATTCGTCAGGCGTCCTTTAAGTTCACCCGTCCCGTCTACGTGCCCAATGACTTATCCTTGTGGACCCACGCATTCGACAATCGCACCATGGTGACCCTGGGCAGCCGCTCCAACGCCCCCAGCGTCTCCGCCGAAATCGAATACAAACTGGGCTGAATCTGCTCCGCCGCGTCCTGCGGCGGAATTATCCTGAAAAGTATGCTACTTAATTAATAGGCGTTATTTTTGATGCGCCGCATTGCGTCAACGCCGACATAAACGGCGGAAAACGCGCAACGCCTTATTATTCCGATATATTTTGCACCCGCCGTGGAGCCTTTATTCATGTCCAGCGAAGTCAACGATCTGGAGCATACGCTGTTCGCTTTTATAGAAAGCAGCGACGAAGCTTACGCCCTCTTCAACGACCAGGATCTTCTTGTTTACTGCAACGCCGCTTTCGCCCGGCTGTTCAATGCTGAACGCGACTTTCTCGCCGGTTTCAGCTTCCGCCGTCTGGCGGAACGTTGCTACGACACCCGACAAGGGATTCACATTGAGTCCGACGACCTTGAGGGATGGTTGCGATACGCGCAGGAATTACGTCGCACGCGCCAGTTCCGCAGCTATGAAGTGGAGATCAGCGGCGGTCGCTGGTTCTTATTCTCGGAGCAGATCGACAAACAGGGCCGCATGTTGGTGCGCGCACGCGACCTCACCGCGCAGAAGCAACTGGAAGGCCGCATCAATCACGCCAACCAGAAGTTACGCCATATGGCGATGACGGACGAACTCACCCATGTCTCCAACTATCGCGGCTTTTTTGAAGCGGCGGAAGCGGAGGCGAATCGCTGCTGGCGCACCGGCGCGCCCATGACGCTGATGCTGCTGGACATGGACCATTTCAAAAAGGTCAACGACAACCACGGCTATCCGGTGGGTGACGCAATATTGCGCCGCATCGCGGAAATGACCCGGGACGCGTTGCGTGAATACGATGTGTTCGGACGTATCGCCGGCGAAGAGTTCGCGATTTTCCTCAGTCAGGCCAATGATAAGGTCGGCATGCAGATCGCTGGACGCCTCATCGAATCTATTGCCGACATGGTCTTCACCGGACCCGCGGATGGCGATGCGGAAGTGCGTGTCACCGCGTCCATCGGGCTGTGCATCGGAGAGTGCGATACGCCGTTCGAGCAGCTTTTCAAACAGGCGGAAGTAGCCTTGCAGCAGGCCAAAGATCAAGGCAGGAATCGTGTGGAGGTGTTCCACATGAAAAAAGACTGACGGGGGTTTTCCCAGAGTCAGAAAAAGGATCTGCGACCACCCGCCGTCAGTGTCGTGCGCCTTGCGCTTGTCATGAGATCGCAAAAAGGACCGCAAAACGCGCGACGACGTCAGATGGCCGCAGAAAACAGGGGGCTAGCCTCGTGTGAACGCCTCCGAGCCGGTCGCGGCGACATTATCCGCCGGCGCTTCCCAGCCGCCGCCCAGTGAGCGGTAAATTTCCACAACGCCTTTCATAATATCCGTCTCCGCCTGCATGGCGGCGTCTTCCGCCGCCAGACGGGTGCGCTCCGTGTCCAGCAGCACCAACAGGTCGATAAAACCTTCCTTGTATTGCGCCTGGGCGATTTCCTGAGCCCGTGCGCTGCTCTCCACCTGCGCCTGCAAGTGCAGATAGCGCTGTTGGCTCTGATGATAATTAACAAAGCTGAGCTGTGCGTCTTCTAACGCCCGCAAGACGGTCTGTTGATAGTCTTCCAGAGCCGCCTCATTGTGCGCTTCCGCAACGCGCACCCGCGCCTTCAGAGACGCCCAGTCGAACACCGCCCAGTTGAGAGTGGGAGCCACGGACCAGGCGCCGGACGAAGACTTCAGCAGCTCACTGCCGGAGCCGGAAATAAAGCCCAGGAAACCCGTCATTTCAACTTTGGGAAACAAATCCGCCGTAGCGACGCCAATCCTGGCGCTTGCCGACGCCAGACGACGCTCCGCGACGCGTACGTCGGGACGACGACGCAATAATTCAGCGGGGTCGCCAATCGCAAGCGTCGTCGCCACCTGCGGGATAGGCTGATAGTTCAGGTCCACCGCCAGCTTGCCCGGTTCCACGCCAGTCAGCACAGCCAGTCGATATTCATCGCGGGCGATGCGCGCCTGCAGCGGAGCCAGCGTAGCCTGCGCTCCGGCATACTGCGCCTTACTGCGCACCACATCCAGCTCAGCGCCGACTCCCGTCTTGTACTTGGCTTCCGTTAGATCCACGACGGATTTCAGATTCTCCAGATTACGCTGCGCCACTTGAATCTGCGCCTGCGCGCCGCGCAGGTCCGCATAGACGCGCACAACTTCGGCGATGATCTCCACCTGTACGTTGCGTAACGCCGCGTCGCTGGACAGCGCTTCCGCCTCGGCCGCTTCGATCAGCCGCGTGACGCGGCCGAAGAAGTCCAGGTTCCAGCTCAGGTTGCCGCCAGCGGAATATTGCTCCACTTTGGCGGCGTCAGAGAAAGTCGGCGCCGATTTGGCGCGCGAGGCGCTGTATTCCGCGCCTGCGCCGCCTTTCGGAAAGCGATCGTCGCGACTGTCGTCAAAAGCAGCGTAGGCGGCCTTCACATTGGCCCGCGCCTTGGCGATGTCATGGTTGTCAGCAAGAGCGAGGTCCACCAGTTTCTCAATACGGGGGTCGTTGAACTGCCCCCACCAGTTTTCCTCCATGCGCTGGAAGTCAAACTGCTGCTGATTGAACGTCTGCAGTTGCGCCTCAAGCTGTTCCGGAGCCTGATAATCAGGCCCCACTGTCATGCATCCCGCCATAGCAAGGGTCAATGCGGAGACCAGGAAAAACTTCGCCTTACGCATGAGCCACCTCCCCTTGCGCTTCGTCCTGCGGATCGCGCTTTTTCACCCAGCGACGAATCAGGTGATAGAACAACGGCGTCAGCAACAGTCCGAAGATCGTCACCCCGATCATTCCGGAGAATACCGCAACACCCATAGCGTGACGCATCTCTGCGCCGGCGCCGCTGGAGTACACCAATGGCGCCACGCCCATGATGAACGCCAGAGACGTCATCAGAATCGGACGCAAACGCAGGCGACAGGCTTCCAGGATCGCATCCATCAGACTGAGTCCCGCATCCTGACGCTCCTTGGCGAACTCCACGATCAGAATCGCGTTTTTGGTCGCCAGTCCCACCAGCACGATGAGACCAATCTGGGTGAAGATATTATTGTCGCCGCCGGACAGAATCACTCCGGTCATGGCAGACAATAACGTCATCGGTACGATCAGAATAATCGCCAATGGCAACGACCAGCTTTCGTACTGCGCCGCCAGCACCAGGAAGACCAGCAGAACAACCAGCGGGAAGACGAATACCGCTGTGTTGCCCGCCAGAATCTGCTGATAGGTCAGCTCGGTCCACTCGAAGGTCATGCCGTTGGGCAACTCGTCTTTGAGCAGCTTCTCAATCGCCGCCTGGGCCTGACCGGAGCTGTAGCCCGGCGCCGGCGCGCCGTTAATTTCCGCGGTAGGGTAACCGTTGTAGTGCATAACCCGGTCCGGTCCCGCCGTATGAGTGACATTCACAAAGGAACCGATGGGGATCATGTCGCCCTGGCCGTTGCGCACTTTCAAGCGGCTGATCTGGTCCGCCTCCTGACGGAAGTCATCCTCCGCCTGCACATTCACCTGATAGGTGCGGCCGAACTGGTTGTAGTCGTTCACATACAGCGAGCCCATGTAGACCTGCATGGTTTCAAACACGTCGTTCAGAGACACGTTGTGCGACTTGGCCTTCTCCCGGTCCACGTCCACGTCGATCTGCGGCACGTTGACCTGGAAGCTGCTGAACAGGCCAGTCAGTCCAGGGGTCGCCCAGGCTTTCTGTACGATGTTCTGGGTTTGCGCATACAACTCGTTGTAGCCCATGCTGGCGCGATCTTCGACCTGCAGGCGGAAACCGCCGATAGTGCCCAGCCCCATAACAGGAGGCGGCGGGAATATCGCCACAAAGGCTTCCTTGATAGCGCTGTATTCGCCATTCAACTGTCCTGCGATAGCGCCTGCGGACAGAGAGGGGTCCTTACGTTCTTCAAAAGGCTTCAGCGTCACGAATACGATGCCGCTGTTAGGGGCGTTCACAAAGCCGTTCACGGACAAACCAGGGAAAGCTACGGCGGACTCCACGCCAGGATGCTTCAGCGCGATGGCGGACATTTCCCGAATCACTTCTTCCGTACGATCCAGCGAAGCCGCGTCCGGCAACTGCGCGAAGGACACCAGATACTGCTTGTCCTGCTGCGGCACGAAGCCCACCGGCGTAGTCTGGAACTGATGGTAAGTCAGACCAATCAGACCGCCGTACACCACCAGGATCACCAGGCCGCCGCGAATGATGCGCTTCACGCCCCAGGTATAGGCATTGGAAGCCTTCGCAAAGAACTTGTTAAAAGGCGCGAACAACCAGCGTCCCAACAGGCCGTCGATCATGCGGCTCAGCAGATCTTTCTTGGCGCCGTGTGGTTTCAGCAGCACAGCGGACAACGCCGGACTCAGGGTCAGGGAGTTGATGGTCGAAATGATCGTGGAGATCGCAATGGTCAACGCAAACTGCTTATAAAACTGACCGGTCAAACCAGAAATAAACGCAGTCGGAATAAACACCGCGCTCAGCACCAGTGAGGTCGCGATAATCGGACCAGTCACTTCTTTCATGGCCTGCTTGGTGGCGTCCACCGGCGTCATGCCCAGCTCGATATTACGCTCGACGTTCTCCACCACCACGATAGCGTCATCCACCACGATGCCGATGGCCAACACCAGTCCAAACAAGGACAGCGCGTTCAGCGAGAAGCCGAACAGATACATCACTGCGAAGGTGCCCACCAGGGATACAGGCACCGCCACCAGAGGGATAATCGAGGCGCGCCAGGTTTGCAGGAACAGTACCACAACGATGACGACCAGCAGAATGGCTTCCAGCAGGGTTTGCACCACCGCTTTGATGGAGCCTTTTACGAAAACGGTAGGGTCATAAACGATGGAGTAGTCCACGCCTTCCGGAAACGACTTCTTCAATTCCGCCATAGTGGCGCGCACGTTGTCAGAAATCTCAATGGCGTTGGAGCCGGGACGCTGGAAGATCGGCAACGCCGCCGCAGGCTTGTTATTCAGCAAAGAGCGCAATGCATAAGTGCTGGAGCCCAGTTCCACACGACCGACGTCTTTAAGACGGGTCATTTCCCCATTCGGACCGACGCGGACAATGATGTTTTCAAACTCTTCCGTGGATTCCAGGCGGCCTTTCACGTTGATCAGCAACTGGAAGTCGCTGGCGCTGGGAGACGGCGGAGCCGCCAGGGTGCCCGCCGCCACCGCGCGGTTCTGTTCGCGAATGGCTTGCAGCACGTCGCTGGTGGTCAGATTCAACGCCGCCACTTTTTCCGGGTCCAGCCAGATACGCAGAGAGTAATCCCCAGCGCCGAACACACGTACTGCGCCAACGCCATCAATACGCGACAGCGCGTCTTTCACGTTCAAGGTGGCGTAGTTCGCCAGATAGAGCGTGTCGTAACGGTTATCCGGCGACACCATATGCACAACCATGGTCAGGTCCGGCGAAGATTTCTCCGTCGTAACGCCTAGTCGCTGCACTTCATTGGGCAGACGCGGCAAAGCGCGGCTGACGCGGTTCTGCACGTCCACCTGGGCTTCGTCCAGGTCGGTGCCCAGGGCGAAGGTCACCGTCAACGCCATGCGACCGTCGGAAGAGGCCTGGGAAGACATATAGAGCATGTTCTCCACGCCATTGATCTCTTGTTCCAGCGGCGAGGCGACAGTTTCTGCGATAACCTTGGGGTTGGCGCCGGGATAGGTGGCGTTCACCACCACCGTGGGCGGAACCACTTCGGGGTATTCCGTAATAGGCAGCTCGAACACCGCCAATGCGCCTGCGATAAATATCATTATCGACAGTACGCCGGCCAATATGGGCCGATGAATGAAATATTGCGACAGATTCATAACTGCTTACCTTTAGCCGCGAGGCTGTTCCAATGCGGCGTTGGGAGAGGCCTTGGCTGGTGCGGCCGCTTGCGCCGCCTCCAGACGGGCCTGCTCCGTCAAATACTTTTCCACGATCCGTTGTTGCGCATAGAAACGCTCCAGCGCGGCGGGCTCCGCCATAGCGGTTTCCTGCGGCGTCACTTCAGCGCCAGGACGCACCCGTTGCAGACCATTCACCACGATTTTCTCGCCGGACTGCAGCCCCTTGCGGATTAGACGCAAGCCGTCCACTTTCGGACCCAGCTCTACGGGACGGTAAGTCACCTTGTTATCTTCACCGAGCACCAGCACGAACTTGTTGCTCAAATCCGTGTTGATGGCGCGGTCGTTGATCAAGATGCCTTCATGACGGCCGCTGGCGATAATTCTGACGCGGGCGAACAGGCCGGGAGTGAACTCATCGTTCTGGTTATCGAATACCGCCCGACCACGAATAGTTCCTGTCTCCGGATTCACCCGGTTATCCAGGAAGTCGATGTAGCCGGTATGCGCATAGTCCTGCTCATCAGCCAGACTCATCAAGGCAGGATTATCGCCGTCGCGAGCGCTGGGACGGTCGCCCCGGGCTACCTGGTCACGGTATTTCAGATAGGTGCGTTCATCGGCGTCAAAATAGGCGTAGACCTTGTCTGTAGACACCAGCGTGGTCAGCAGACTCTGACCAGCCTGCACGTAGTTGCCTTCTGTAATCACGGCGCGGGAAACGCGACCGGCAATCGGCGCCGTCACTTTGGTGAAGCTCAGGCTCAGTTTGGCAGACTCCAGAGCCGCTCGCGTGGACTGCACCTGCGCGCGGGCCTGACTCAACTGGCTCTCACGGCTGTCTACCTGCTCCACCGAAATGGCGTTTTGCTTCTTCAGACTTTGCGCCCGCTTCATATCGCGCTCGGCAAGGTCCAGACGCGCTTCGGCGCTGGCCAGTTCCGCGTTCAAGCGGTTCACTTCCGCCTGAAAAGAGCGAGGATCGATTTCAAACAGCAGATCGCCTTTGTTGACTTGCGCGCCTTCTTCGAAGGTCACCTTATCGATGTAACCTGACACCCGCGGGCGCAACTCAACGGTTTGCGTCGCCTCCAGGCGACCGGTGAATTCGTCCCATTCCGTAACGGGCTCGCTCAGCACAGTTGCGACGTCCACCGCTGGCGGCGCCATCGCATGACCTTGCTGTTGGGGTGGTTCAGCGGGCTGACAGGCGCTCAACAGGACTGCCGCCGACACTGCCGCTCCGTATAGAATGAGAGATCTGGAAAATTTCATGACAAGCTCCTTTGACTGACAGGCGCACAATAACCGGCCTCTACTGACAACCTGCTGTCAGTAGCTCCGTTAGCGCCTCAGGTTTTTTGCGATGCTTGCATTCTGTTCGCAATCATTGATATCGTCTAATTTATATTTGATATTCGACACATCATTAATTTTTATATGAAGGCTCGATATGCGTAATATAGATCTGAATTTGCTCGTTATTTTCGACGCCATCATGACCGAGAACTCCATTAGCGGCGCGGCGGAGCGGCTTTCCATGACCCAGCCGGCGGTGTCCAATGCGGTGGCGCGTATGCGTCAGGTCTGGAACGATCCCTTGTTCGTGAAAAACGGGCGCGGCATCCAGCCCACCACCCACGCGCTCAGCCTATGGCATCAGGTGAGCGGCCCATTGATTCAACTGAAAGACGCCGTCAATCCACAAGACTTCGACCCGTCGTCAACCCGCAGACGCTTCCGCGTAGGCATGAGCGATATCACGACGGACCTGATCTGGCTGCCCATGCGCAGAATGGTGGAGACCGAAGCGCCAAACATCGACCTGCATGCGGTCCCCGCCAACGGCAATAACTCGGAAAGCATCCTGACAAATGGCGAGGTGGACCTTATCGTGGGCGTGATGCAGGAGTTTCGTACTTCGTTCCGCAATGATTTTCTGTTTGAAAGCGATTATGTGTGCGCCATGCGTAAAGACCATCCATTGGCTGCGGAACCGCTGACGCTGGAGAAATATCTCAAGGCGGATCATCTACTGGTGTCTTTAACTGGAGAAGCCACCGGTTTCGTTGACATCACTCTCAGTCAGCAGGGATTGAGTCGTCGCGTGGCGATGACGGTGAATCATTTCGCCTCCGTGCCGGCGCTGCTGGAAGGCAGCGACCTGATTTCCATCGTTCCCAATATGGTGATCGCCAAAGGCGCCAAATGCGGTTCGCTGCATGTCACCAAGCCGCCTCTGGAAATACGCCCCACCCCCGTGTCCATGATCTGGCACGCCCGCCATGACCGTGATCCCGGCGTGCTGTGGCTGAGAGAGAAGATCAAGTTTTTCACTATCGCCGAGTGGCTTAAATACCTGCCAAGCTGTTGTCCGCAGGTGTGTCACTTACATCAATGGGAAGATGAAAAAGAAGAAGAGAGAAAAGCGATTATGGACTGACCGCGCAGGCGGCCAGTCCAATAAGCGTTACTTATCGGAAGGCACAAACACCAGTTTGCCCGGCGCCACTTTCAAATCCATATTGGTCAGAGACATGAACTGTCCCGCCAGATTGGCGTCATCCAGGCGGTACACTGGCATGGTTTCCAGCATTTGCGCCAGGAAGCGCATGGCGTTGTCCGTCACGGGCTTGAAATCGCCCTTGAAGTAAGGGGAGTCAATACGGCTGTCCAGCAAGCGCAGGCGACGGATATACACCGCTTTCTCCTGGCTGTTGTAATAGGGCGCGCCTTCTACTTTCAGGAAAACGCCAACCGGCAGTTTCGCCATCAGCGCGTTGACCGCGACTTCTCCGTTCAGCTCCAACACTGCAACATCACGACCTTCCGGCCCCAGAGTGACATCCACTTTATCCAGCGCCAATGACAATGGCGACCCGGATTCCAGTTGCTGGCGGTCATAGCGACTCACCTGCTCCTGCATGTAACTCTCCAGTGTGGCCTCGCTGATGCTGAAAGGCGATAACGCCGCACAACCGCTCAACAGAGACATCAAAACCAAAATCGGTAAAAACAGTTTTTTCATGTGGATTATTTCCAGAGTTCTTTGTCGTCCATCCTGCAATATGCCGACGCGGGGGGCAATAGCGTATATCCGCGTCATCCGCAGGGAGAAGAATCAGTCCGGGATCAAACGCTTGCCCATACTGATGGACTGATCCTCCAAATAGCCCAAAGCAGTATAAAACCCGATGGCGGCCAGATTATCCTTACGAATCTGTAAGTTTATTTTCGGACACCCCAACGCCAGCAAACGCTTCTGCAGCGCATCCATCAATGCGCGCCCCCAGCCCGAACCCTGATATTGAGGGTCCACCGCCAAGTAGTTCACCCAGCCGCGATGTCCCTCATAACCGCCCATCACAGTCGCCACCGGACGTCCACGCCACTCTCCCACTAGGAACAAATCGGCGCCGACCTCGAGTTTACGGTGAATGTCTTTGCGCGGATCGTTCCAGGGACGCACCAAGCCGCACTTTTCCCACAAAACGACGACCTCGTGTTCGTCTTTCCACTGGAAAGTTCTTATTATCAGTTCAGACTCATTACTGGTTACCATGACCAAACGTCTCCGCCAGGAATTGAACATGGCGCTTAAAACAACATAATCAGCAGCGGTATGCAAAACTTAAGGCTCGCGTGGACTTATAAAATCAGTCGCAGCATCGTCAGAGCGCTGGCTTACAGGCTGGCCCTGACCGAGGTGGATCTGCAGCGCTATCTCACCGCGCACTTCCCAATTGAAACCAGAAAATACCTGTTAGGAGTCAGGCTGCATGATCCCTGGGTGCGCCTGGACGACACCCGCAATCGCATCGCCGTCGGAGCAAGGGTGGAGTTGCTGCTTCCCGGCGGCTTTATCTCCACTGGAGTCGTGGAGATGGAGGGCGTTCTCTCCTACTCGCCGCAGGAAGGCGCATTTTATCTCTTCGACCCGCAAATCACCGATCTACAACTACATCCCATCCCCGGCCGCTACCTCAAACCGGCCCGCGCCGCCGTGCGTATTGCGCTATCCCGTTATGTCGCCGGCGCTCCTGTTTTCCAGTTCCGCATGGACAGCCTGCGCCACCGACTGGCGCGCGCCCTGGTGAAGAACGTCGAGGTGCGTCGCGGCAAGCTGCGCGTGCGTTTTCGCGCCTCACGACAAAACTACGAGACCTGAGTCAGCGGCGCCTAGTCTATACAGGTGATACATAGTCTCAAATTCACCGCTATATTGATTTGCAGGCCAAGCCGATAAGACCCTGACATAGACCCCTGAACCTAAGACATTCGACCGAATTGAAGGCATGCAGAGGTGGATGTATGGTTTATTATCTGAACACCAATAAATATAAAGGAGCAGCGGGAGCGCAGTCCCCTCTCGCCTTGGTGCACAGCCGACGGGGAGCAATCAGTACAACCAAGAAAAAGCTCTCTTTAAATAAAACAATCTCATGCAATGGAATCGACAATGAAACTGTGCAAAAAACCCCTGCTTGTAGGGATGATGACCGGACTGACGTTCGCCGCCAATGTCTACGCCAGCGGTCCCGACAATATTGAATCCTACCGTAGCATTACCGCAAAAATCGTGGGCGGAGAAGAAGCGTCTGAAGGCGAATTCCCGTTCATGGTGTACCTGCAGTACAACGGCGGACAATGGTGCGGCGCATCCGTAGTCAGCGACTACTATGTGCTCACCGCCGCACACTGTACATCCGGACGCTCCGCCAGCAGCTTCAAGGCGGTTGTTGGTCTGCACCGTCAGAACGACATGAGCGACGCCCAGGTCATTCAGGTGACGGAAGTCATCAACCACCCAGGCTATAACTCCAACACCATGCAAAACGATATTGCGCTGCTGAAAGTCGCGCAAAAAATCGACGAGAAATACACCCGCATCACCTTGGGAGCGCCCAACGACATCTATGACGGCCTCACGACCACAGTCATCGGCTGGGGGGATACGTCCGAAGGCGGCAATTCTCCCAACGCCCTGCAGAAAGTAGACGTGCCGGTCGTGTCTCTGGATGAATGTCGCAGCGCCTACGGCAGCAGCAATATTCATGATCATAACGTCTGCGCAGGCCTCAAGCAGGGCGGCAAAGACTCCTGTCAGGGCGACTCCGGCGGCCCCTTGTTTATCAACCAGGCCGGAGAATTCCGGCAATTGGGCGTTGTCAGCTGGGGCGACGGTTGTGCGCGACCGAACAAATATGGCGTCTATACAGCGGTCCCCAGCTTCGCCAGCTGGATCAACTCTCATACTGGCGGGGATGACGGTGGAGACGACGGCGGCGATAACGGCGACGCCACCAGTCTGAGCAACGGCAAAGCCCTGACTGACCTGAGCGGTTCCGCCGGCAGCTCGAAATACTATGTGCTGGATGTGCCCACCGGCGCCAGCGACATTTCCTTCAAGATTGCAGGCGGCTCCGGCGACGCGGACCTGTATGTGAAGGCGGGCGCGAAGCCGACTTCCTCCAGCTATGACTGCCGTCCCTACAAAAACGGCAATGATGAAACCTGCTCTGACCTGCCTGTTAAGCCCGGCAAATACTACGTCATGTTGCAGGGCTACAGCGCCTACAGCGGGCTGAGCCTGACTGGTTCATACAGCGGCGGCGGTGATGACGGCGGCGACAATGGAGACGGCAGCGAAGGCAATGGCGTTGAAAGTGGCCTGAGCGGCGGTTCTGGCGAATGGCTGCATTTCAGCGACGTCATTCCAGAAGGCGTATCCACACTGACCGTTAAGATGTCCGGCGGCAGCGGCGACGCGGACTTGTACGTGCGCAAGGGCAGACAGCCCAGCGGCAGTCGTTTCCAGTGTCGTCCCTATAAAGACGGCAACAACGAGTCCTGCGTCATTCCTAACCCTTCAGCTGGCGAATGGTTCATGAGCCTGCGTGGTTACACTGACTTCAGCGGCGTCACACTGGAGTGGACTTCTCAATAAACTCTCTCAGGCGGCGCCCAAGCGCCGCCTTTTCACCTCCATCCCTCATGTTAACGCCCTGTTCCGATACCCAAGTTTGCAGGAGGAAAACAACCGTCCGCCCCTGCGTCGCCACGTTTCAGGTAGTTCAAAAGGCGTAGTTAATAAAAATTAACAAAATTAATGTTTTAGCAAAACCCAGCAACCACGCGCCCTCTCGGGCAGAACGCCTAAAAAACAAACAGTCACGGTAATTTACGCCAATTGGCGGAAGCGGGCCTCACGCCTACCCTGTATCCTCTCTTTTCAAGAGACGGGTAAATCGCCCGTTACACGACATCGTAAAAAATCTAAAAAAAGCGTGGAAATTGATGAAGCACTTTCAAGATAAAGTAGTTAGATCTCTAGTGACTGGCGCAGCGCTGGCGCTGAGTAATTCCGCCCTGGCGGCAGGTTTCCAACTTGTGGAGCACAGCGCGTCAGGTATGGGCCGGGCATACGCCGGCGAAGCAGCAATCGCCGATGACGCCAGTGTGCTGGCGGCCAACCCGGCGGCAATGTCGCTGATCGAAAAAACCACATTCAGCGGCGCATTGAGTTATATCGATCCTAACGTTGAGGTTGATGGTGAAAGAAGCTTCACAGCATTCCCTCTACCCTCTCGCGATGCAGGCAAGGACAGTGCAGCGCCTAGCGCTTTAGTCCCTGCAGTTTATTTCGTTCACCCTCTTAATGATCAAGTAACTGTCGGTATCGGCGCATTCTCAAATTTTGGATTGGAGACTGATTACGGCGACGGTTTTGGCGCTAGCGATATCGCCAATAAAACCAGCATCACTACCGTCAATATCAATCCCAGCATCGCTTACAAGCTGAGCGACCAATTCAGCCTGGGCTTTGGTATTAACTACGTAAGAGCCGAGGCGGAGCTTTTATCTACTGTTCCTGATGGGGTTCCTGGATTGGCTCGAGCCAAAAACGTAGACCTTTCCGGCGACGGCGATGCTTGGGGCTGGAATGCAGGCGTACTTTGGAACCTCAGCCAGAATACCCGCTTGGGCCTGGCGTATCGCTCCAAGTTGTCTATCAAACTGGAAGGTGACATTAAGTCCGACACAATCCTCGCATTTAACGACAGCGGTTCGTTAACTGTAGATTTGCCCGACATTACTGAGCTGTCTCTTTTCCAGCGTATAAACGACCAGTTCGCCGTTCACGCCAGCGTCACTTACATGGGCTGGGAAAACTTCGATAACCTGGAAGTCAAACTGAACAGCGGTGTTGACAAGGTACTGAAAGAAGAAAACTGGGACGATTCCATCCGCTATGCCCTCGGCGCAACTTATGATGTCGATAGCAACCTGACGTTGAGAGCAGGTCTGGCCCTCGACGAAACGCCTGTGGCGGAAGAGAATCGCAGCCTGAGCATCCCTGATGCAGACCGTATGTGGTACAGCATCGGAGCGACCTACAGAGTTAATGCTAATCTGAGCGTAGACGCAGGTTATACCCATCTGAACGGCGACAAGGTTTACCTGTCTGAAGAGTCCACTTTAGGTGAGTTCAACGGCTCCTCCGAAGGCGACGCCAACCTGTACTCCGTACAGTTGAACTGGGTATTGTAATCCCTTCCTTCAAAGCGCCTGTCTCACAGGCGCTTTACCTCTTTCTCTCTTTCCTCTCTCGTGGGCGACCGCCTTACTTCACCTCCAATACTTCATTGGGATCGAGGAAGAACATTTTCTTCCAGCCTTGAGTGGCGTCGTCCGCTCGCCATGGGTAAGGAAGCAATGTCAAAGCTGAATAATGCAGGTGCGGCGGCTTGCCCCTGGCATTGCCGGTATCTCCCACGGTTCCAATCGGCGTTCCCGTCCGCACCAGATAGCCGGGGTATACCGCCTGATCCTTGAGATGCGCGAAGTAGTGTACGCGCCATTTCGGACCCAGCACCGCCACGACTTTACCGCCTATGCCCAGTTCACCGCGAAACACTACGACCCCATAGGTCGGAGACACCACTGGCGTTCCTGCGTCTGCGAGGATATCTATCCCCTTGTGCACCCCGGATTTTCCCCAAGGCTCATACCAGAATGTATTGGAGTTCCAGTCTTTACTGGTCGCCCCCTGCACCGGTATGGTCGGAGCCTCTGGAGCCACAGCCCAAGCGATAAATATTCCCAATAAGACAAACAGCGCACGTTTCTTTTTCACAGGTCTATCCCAGCTTTGATTTCAATCGTCGCACTGGCGATAAGACAGTCCGCGATAAAGAGATTAAAGCGCCGACCTTACAAAGTCCTCGGACGCTGCGCAACCAGAGATGGGCGACAGGAGAATTAACGCCGCCATAATGCGGCGGCGTCAAAACGATAAGGAGACTAATGGCTAAGGACGCCTACTGCCGTCATCAGCCTTACCGAGAAACAGGGCGACGCCAGCGTCGCGGATCTGCAGCCCTTCGATTGTAATCAAACCATTAGGATCGGCTTTCGCCAACCCGCTCTGGTAAATCTCTGACGGGTTGTCCGGATTGGTCGCTTTATACAGATAAACGCCCTTCGGCTCCGCCTCAAAACTCTGCAAACCACGTAAGCTGACATCCGCCGTCACAATGCTGGAAGGGGCGTTCGCCCTGCCCATCTGCAGGCACTCCCGCTCCGGGTTAAAGCGAACGCACTTGCGCAGGCTGCGTAGCTTCAACGTCATGCGAAAGCGCACTGGCGTGTCGACAATTGTATGCGTGTCCCATGTCAAATACCCATTAAGAACACCCACTGCGTCACCGTCCATCGGTGAGCCGGAGCCTGGATTATCCGCGCCCTGTACATTGGTGAACACCGGGTAACTCTGGTTCTTGCGATAAGCGTAAATCGTGGAAAAGTCGATCATGGGGTCCCACTCGCCGCCCACAGGCGTATGGGTTTTACCGCTTTTGACGCGCTGGTCCCAAAAGAAATAGCCCAACTGCTTATTGGCTTCCATCGTCTGGTAGAACTCCGGCTTTTCATCCCAACTGACGACATTGTCGTTCTTACCATTGATGACATACATAATCGGTAAGTCGGCGCGGGCATGGTCCACCAGATAATTCAGGTTCAGACGGTCGTAAATCCATAACCCGTCCGGGTCCACGAATACCGTACTGGAAGGCATATCCCCCCATAAGTGATCGCCGTAGCAGCGTTCGGTTTCCCCAATATCCCATTGGTCGGACTGCTCACTATATGACGCGGCGAAATTGAATTTAGGCGCGCTGGCCATGACCGCCGCAAAGACTTCCGGCGACGCCACCGCCGTAAACAGAGCCCCAATGCCGCCCATGGAATAGCCGCCGGCGTACACTCTGTTAGGGTCAATGACTGGCTTCAGTTCCCCGTCAGTCTTGATCAATAACCCCTTCAGCCAGCCAATAATATGCAACACCCGCTGCCGACTGTAATCACGGATAATCACTTGTCCGTTGCTATTACGGGGCAGCTCTTGCGCACTGCAGTTACGAATGCCCAGGCGATCAGGATAGCCGTACCAGAAGTCATTCACGAACTCCACCGGCCCTCTTTCGCAGGAAGGTTGAGTTTGGTCTCCGCCACAGGCGTCTAGAAGGTTAGTGTTGAAGTCTTCCGGATAGTAGACAATCTCATCCTCAGCGGGATTATCAAAAGAGCCTGGTTTAACTTCAAATTCAGGGGTCTTGGTCGGGTCCGCCCGACGCGGGTGAAAGCCGACAAACAAAGGCTGACCAGTCTTGCTGAGATCGCCTTCAATGCCGAAGGTGAATGGAGAGCTGGGTGTATTGGAGAAGGCCTTCTGCGCGGCGGTGTCATAGTGCGCGCCCCAATGAGTAAAGTATCGTACGCCCCCTACGTTTTCCTGCAGAAAAGGCGCAGTTTTCGCGACGCGTTCATTACTGACCGCGCAACCGAAGGAAACCTCCTCCACGGACTCCAGGCGCTGGCCGCCGCGATTGGGAAATACGGCGTAGTAGGCCGTGGCGGTATCCTGCCTGATCGTGTGCACATACAGGCCTTCGCCTTTGGTCATAGGAAAGAACGGCGTGAGGAACGGTCGTCCCGACCTTCGCTTATTCAATCCTGAAGCGAATGCGGCGTCGCCGAGCAACTCGGCGTCTCCCACTAATACGGTCTGTGAAGCTTGATCCACCTGAAACGGCTGCGTTCCCCGATATATCTGATAGCGGACGCTGGGATCGTTGATTTCATTCCATTTGAGAAAAGTCTGGCCATCGCCATAAGCGCAGACGAGATCTGCGGCGAGGGTCGGGGCGGATATCATGGCGGTGATAAAAAATGCGCCGACAACTTTCCTCAAAGCCAGACGTTCGCCTGACTTCTCCTGATCCATGTTCATAAGTCATTCCCTTCTTGTTGTGATACGACATCATCGGTAAGACGCGTCGGAGATATCCAACCGTCTACAAAGGGAACGTAAACCGCAGACTGCGAACTTCTAACCTGGACCGGGTCGTCGCATCCATTACTACGTTAACAACTCATTCGTCACTGCTCAGTGGGCGGTCACAATATTACGTACGCATCCCACAGGGAGAGATTTCCTTCCTCCCCGGTCTCCGGGCCGTCGCCGTTCGCGTCCCCATCTGACCGACATCATGTTTCATTAACCAGGCAGACAGATAGCCTCCTGCTATATTGTCTGCATCGACAGAGCCTGCACATGTCAGGTCCTGTCTCCCGCGGCTAACCGCCGCGCAGGCGCATCCATTCGCCTCACTATTAACAAGAAGCTGACTGCTGGAACCGTTCCTTCGCGCCATCCTCAACTATAGGAAGATGTCCCCAGCCTCATCGCAATTGTAACGGGGTAAAATGATAATTCCACTCTTTTCAAAAGCTTAGCAAAGATCAGACCGATATACGGAGGCTCCGTATTTTTTACCCAAACGATAACCGCAACCTCCACGTTTTCACATGTCAACGCGCCAGGGCTTTATCACCAGCCCTGTTTGGTCACCATCAGATAAAAAATTCCCATAACGGCGATAAACGCCGGCCAACCCAGCGCATACCAGATGCGCATATAGGCGCGGTGGGGGTAATTGAATCCTGTCCCATCACGCACCGCCGCTTCCGCTCCGCGGGCGACCTTAATCTGCAGCCAGACCACCGGCAGCCAACACATTCCCACCAGGACGAACAGCGCCAGACTTATCCCTATCCAGGGCGTGGTGTATGGAATATTCAGCCAATGCAGCATCAGAAAACCAGTCAACGGCTGGATAATGACCGCCGGAGTGGTAAACAGCCAGTCCGCCAGCACCACGTTGCGAGCCACTGCGGCGATAACCCGCACATCGCCGCTACAATCCGCCCGCCACATGTAGAATGCCGTCCCCAGCCCCGTACCAAACAGCAAGGTGGAGGAAAGAATATGAATCAGTTTGACCAGGGGATACCACTCCATACGACAACGCCTCTCTCAACGCAGCTTTTCCACCGCCAGAAATACGCTCAGCAGGCACAGCAGCGGCAAATTCTTTAACAAACCGCCCAGAGGCTCCAGCCATACGGCCGGCGCCAGCAGGCCCAAAGCCAGCGTATATCCCAACGTGCACGCCAACATCAGTTGTCCCGCCAACGCCATATGACGACGGCTCAGCAAAAACACCCCCAGCGCGAGATCAACTGCGCTGGTTAACCAGACCATAGGACGCCATAGGAATTCGGGTAAGCCCATCGCCTTCAATATAGGCGAGAAGGTCTCGGGTTGAGCGCCGATCCCCGCCACGCCGGACAGCATCCACACCACGACCAGCGTCAGCCATATGGGCTCCCGCAACAGGTACAGTCTGGCGTGCCAGCGGTCCTGCACAAAACTGGCGGATGTTTGTAGATACCCCTTTACGGAGCGCGGCGCATAGTCGAATTTTTCACAGGAACGTTCATAGGCTCCCGGCTCGGCATAGTTACCCCGCTGCAACATGCCCCATACCGTATCATTAAGAGGGCCCGCTCCCAGCCGCTGCCCTATCCAGGCCACCAACCCGATTAACGATAAGGGAACAGAAACCAGTTTCGCAGCGGGAAACTTCAACCATCGCCGCATCAGCGTGAGATATTCCCGCAATGTAATGACTTCCGGCCCCACGGTATAAGCCACACCACTGGATCGCTCCAGACTTTGTACATCCTCTGTCCGCGTGGCAGCCTGCGCTACAACGCTCGCCAGATCCTCCAGCAGAATCGGCTGGATTTTCTGATCGCCAGAACCGGGGATAAACAGCAGGTAAGGCAAAGCCGCCAAGGCCCGCAGCAGAGAAGTGCCGCCATAAGAGCCTCTTTCCGATAACACGACCGAAGGCCGCAGCACCACTGCGGTGGGCAACGCCCGCATGAGGTAATCGTCAAACTTGTGTTTGGACGTGATAAAACCGCCGTCCTGCTCCGTCCCCAACGCCGAAACCTGCACAAAGCGCTCAACGCCGTTCTGCAGACAGGCTTCCACCAATGCTTTTGGCGCCTGAAAATGCACCAGATCGAAGTCGCCTTTGCGCGGCTCCCGCAAAATGCCGGCGCAATTAATCACAGCATCGACACCGCGCAGCATAGAGGACCAATCTTCCATGCGAGTAAGGTGATGCAGATCCGCCTGAACGAAGGTGACAGAATCTGAAACGGGGATATTCGCTCGCCGCCGCGCCACCGCCACCACCTGACATCCCTGCTCCAACAGCTTCTCCAGGACAACGCTGGCGATAAACCCGCCTGCACCGGTCAGCAGTATTTTCATGAGCCTTCTCCTCCGTGACTGAGTCTTGTCCACAGCTCATGGCTGACCCTGGCCTGCAGCAAGGCGATATCCTCTGAGGATAAGTGCCGCTCTTTCCCGTATTTTTCTACATATTCACGCCATTTGGCGTCATATTCGCGCCAAAAATGCTGCGCAGCCTCATCGAAGCGCCAGCCTTCGCCAATAACCAGGCGATACATGGCGATAGCTTCATCACGCCACCAGCTTTCGTTTAGCACGCACCACAGAGCGGACTCATTATCACACTGCGGAATAATCGGTTTTTGCGCCCTGAGCCAGTCATCAATGACGGCGTCAATAAGCTGGGATTTGTCGGGAAAATGGTTGTATACCGTGGGTTTGGATACTTTGCAGGCATTGACCACCATATCGATCGATGTCCCCTTGAAGCCCTGCTCCAGAAAAATCCCTGTCGCCGTCTCAACAATAAAATCTCGCTTCGATGCTCTTGCCATGCTCAGAATTTCACTTTATTTTAACTAAACAGTTTAGTTTAATTTTAACTGTTTCCATTATGCCTTATGGGCCCGAATAATACAGGAGAAAATCGCCATGATCCGCAGCAACAACGGTATGTTCGGCAGCTTCGGCGGCCGTTACGCCCCGGAAATACTGACGCCTGCTCTGATGGAGCTGGAACGACTATTTTTCAGTTTGCGCGACGATCCTGATTTTTGGCGAGAATATCAGACCCTGGCGCAGCAATTCAGCGGCAGGCCCACGCCTCTCACTCCCTGCGAACGCCTGTCTAAGGCGATTGGCGGCGCGCAAATCTGGTTAAAACGGGAAGACCTCAACCATTCCGGCGCCCACAAAGTGAATAACGTTTTGGGCCAAGGCCTTCTGGTGCGGCGCATGGGCAAACGTCGGGTGATCGCTGAAACCGGCGCCGGTCAGCATGGACTGGCCACTGCGATCATGGCCGCTCGTTTGGGTTTGGAGTGCCGTATTTACATGGGAGCGGACGACATCGAGCGTCAGTACGGCAATGTATTCTGGATACGTCGCCTGGGCGCAGAAGTCATTCCAGTCGCCACCGGCGCACGCACTTTGAAAGAAGCCATGGACGAGGCATTGCGCGATTGGGCCGCCAGTTTTGAAGACACCCATTACGTGCTCGGCACCGCCTGCGGACCTGCGCCTTTCCCGGAGCTGGTGGCTTATTTCCAGAGCATTATCGGTAAAGAGCTACAGCAACAGGCTCTATCACAAATCGGTCGCAATCCTGACAGCATCGTGGCCTGCGTCGGCGGGGGCAGTAACGCCCTGGGCGCGTTCGCGCCGTATATCGACCAAAGTGACATCGAATTGATCGGCGTCGAAGCCGGCGGACGCGGCCGCGAGGAAGGCCAGCACTCCATTCGTCTTCAGGAAGGGACCGGCGAAGACGGCATCGCCCAGGGCTTCAAAACGCTCTTCTTACAAGACGCCGACGGACAACTTGGACACACGCACAGCGTAGCGGCGGGACTGGACTACGTCGGCGTATCGCCGATCCTGGCCGACCTCACCCAACGCGGGCGATTGACGCCAGATTCCGCAACCGACGAGGAAGCCCTGACGGCGTTTGAGACATTACTGCGCCACGAAGGCATCATCCCGGCGCTGGAATCCTCCCATGCTTTGGCGGGCGGTTTCCGCCGCGCGGCCCAGATGTCACCCAACGAACATGTGGTGATCAATTTGAGCGGACGCGGAGACAAAGACATTTTCAATGTCGCGCGCGCTTTCCCGCATCCGGATTGGTCCGCCTTCCTGCAACGCGAGCTGGCTCGCCAGCCGGATTTCACAACGCAAACAACGCAAGGGGAGAACACCACCGATGTTGCCTGAAAAAAAACCACAAGAACTGCTGGTCATGTCCCATGCTGTGGTGGGCTACCCCTCTCTTGAAGCCAACCTGCCTGCGATTGACGGATTGGTCGCCGCAGGGGTGAAAATGATAGAGCTGCAAATTCCATTCAGCGACCCGGTAGCCGACGGCCCGACACTGGCTCACGCCTGCCATGTCGCCCTCAAGAATGGCGGCGGCGTTAGACAGGCGCTGGCGTTGGCGGCGCAAGTGTCACAACGTCATCCACAGGTGAGCTTTCTGTTCATGAGCTACCTCAACCCTCTCTACCGTTACGGTCTTGATCGCTTATTCACCGATGCGGCCGAAGCCGGCGTAAAAGGGCTGATCATCCCCGACCTGCCTGTGGAAGCCCTGGAGCCACACCTGCCGCTGCTGGATAAGCTTAGTTTGGCGCCAATCATGATGGTGACGCCCGTCACGCCCCCCGAGCGCCTGCGACGCATCAGCGCCGCCGCCCGAGGCATGGTGTATGTTGTCGCGCGAACCGGCGTCACTGGCTCGCAAACCCGTTGGGACGCCGAGTTCGACGACTACATAGCACGACTCAGGCGCTACACGAATCTGCCTCTTGCAGTCGGTTTCGGCGTACGCAGCGCAGAGGATTTACGCCAGTTGCGAGGGCGCGTGGAAGTCGCTGCGGTTTGTTCCCGTTATATCGAATGGCAAGGAAAACTTGGCAGTGACGCCGCTGCGGAGCGTATGGCGGAGCTATGTGAGGCGACGGCGTAATCCGTCGCCTCAATCATGGCTTACTCGCCTTCGCCAGAAAACGATCCAGTTGATTGGCGAACTCCATGCGGTCGCCGTGATTAAACGCGGCGGGACCGCCGGTGTGCTCGCCGCTGCTGCGCATGGTTTCCATGAAGTCCCGCATCATCAGGCGCTGGCGTATGTTTTCCTTACTGTAAAACTCGCCTCTGGGATTCAACGCATGGGCGCCTTTGTCTATCACTTCCGCCGCCAGGGGAATGTCGGCGGTGATCACCAGCTCGCCCTGTTCGACATGCTGCACAATATGGTTATCCGCCACGTCAAATCCCGGCGCCACCTGCAAACTGCGGATATATTGCGACGGCGGCGTCTTAAGCGGCTGATTGGCCACCAGAATCAAGGGAACCTTCACCCTTTCCGCCGCCCGGAACAGAATCTCTTTGATGACGTTCGGGCATGCATCGGCGTCTACCCATATACGCATGATTATTTCTCTTCAGTAAAACGTTAAAACACAGAGTCTAAGCGATGCCGCTTAGAAACGGAAAAGAAAGCTGCGTGCGCATAAAGACGGGGCTCGTAAGGATATAAGGCAGTCGCAATTGATCATTTATTGATCTAAAATAACTTAAAGCTATGGATTATAGAGGTACTTCATGGCGGTCACGATTAACGGCCCGGCGCTACCTTCGCCGAACGACGCGCAAATTCAGCGGAGCTTCGCCCGCATCAGTTCCGGTTCGCGTATTAACAGCGCGGCTGACGATCCCGCCGGTCTGTCCATCGCCACCCGTATCAGCAGCCGTATCAGTGGTTTCTCCACCGCTATTCGCAACGCCGGCGACGGCATTTCTCTCTCCCAGACAGCTCAAGGTTCATTGGGGCAGGTGACCGAAAATCTACAGCGTATCCGCCAGCTCGCCCTGCAAGCCAGCAACGGGGTATACAACGACAGTGACCGCGCCGCCTTACAGCAGGAGGCCGCACAGATTCTGGAAAGTACGCGCCAGTTGCTGAAGCAGTCCAACTTCAATGGCGTCAATCTGTTCGATTCGAGTGATGAACACCGCTTTCAGGCTGGCGCGGAAGGTGGAGAACAGATCGTTCTGGAAGGCCGTAATCTGGTGCAGGAGTTGAGCGACTTCGGTTTGGACAGCCTGGATATTTCCAGCCAGCAGGGCGCCATCAGCGCAGTATCCGTCATTGACGACAGCCTGCAAGCGACGGTTGATCGGGCCGCGCAATTCGGCGCCTTGTCAAATCGTTTCGAGGCCGGCATACGCGAACTGGAAACCGCACATCTCAATGCGACTGAAGCGCGCAGCCGCATCGCGGATACCGATATCGCCGCAGAAAGCGCCAACCTGGCGACCCAAAAAATTCTTACGCAAGCCCAGATCGCCATCCACGCCCAGGCTAACGCACAAGCGAGATTCGTCCTTAACCTCTTGTCTGGATAAGAATTCCCGCCCTTTCAAGGGAAGTACTATTACTGGTTTCGCCCTGGGTAATTTTCTACTACCATTTCGTTTTATCATTTGCGCACGAAAATAAAACGAACATGTCCGCTGACAAGCCTTTAAATGCGCGGCAAACCGCGATTCTCAAGCTCATCGAAAAGAATGGCGTCGCCACTATAGACGAACTAGTGGAAGCCTTCGACGTTACTCCTCAAACCCTGCGACGGGACCTTAATCTGCTGGCGGATTACAACCTGATCCAACGCTTTCACGGCGGCGCCACCTCCATTACGTCCACGGAAAACCTGTCCTATCAGGATCGACAAATCCGTAACCTGGAGGAAAAGGAAGCCATCGCCAGGGAAATTGCGCTGCATGTTCCTGATCACAGCAGTATGTTCATCAATATCGGCACCACCACCGAAACCATCGCCAAAGCGTTGATGAATCACAAAGGCCTGCAGGTAGTGACCAACAATCTGCATGTCGCCAGTATGATGAGTAAAAAAGAGGACTTTCGCGTGATCGTCACCTCTGGTGAGGTCCGGGCCCGTGACGGCGGCATTGTGGGTGAAGCCACCATGGACTTCGTTCAGCAGTTTCGCCTGGACTTCGGCATCATTGGCATCAGCGCCATTGACGAAGACGGCGCATTGCTGGATTACGACTACCGCGAAGTCCGCGTCGCCCAGGCGATTATCCAGCAAAGCCGGCATGTGTTTCTGGCGGCGGACCATTCCAAGTTCGGTCGCAGAGCCATGGTGCGCCTTGGCAGCATCACTCAGGCCAACATGTTCTTCACCGATCAGCGTCCCAGTGAAGACATAGAAACCATGATGAAGAACCACGACGTACGCCTGCATATCTGTACGCCTTAACAGCGTCATCGGGGAACGGGCCAGGGAACGCCCGCTCACCATCCCTGCTTTTACCGCTCACAGACCTATCTTCGTTTTTTTTCTTTTCTCTCCACATCACGTCATTCCGCCGCTACAGGGCAACTAATCCACTTCCGATAATCGACCTGAAGTTTTGTTTTCTCTTTCTCGAAGCATTCCCTCATCTGTTTTTCAGGCCACGGCTAACTTGCTGAATTTAATAATTTATTTTCATTTAGTTTCAAGTTGACGCTCTATAAAGCAGAGAATATTTAGAAACTGTCACAAAATAATTCGTAAATTTTCCTTTTATTTTCTTTTTTCTTTCGTTTAAACTTTAGTCAATTTTTAACCGCATGGAAAGGTTCCGAATAATGAGTGAGAAAATTTACGATCTTCTCGTGATCGGCGGAGGCATCAATGGCGTCGGCGTCGCCGTAGACGCCCAGGGCCGTGGATTGCAAACCGCATTGGTGGAAATGCGCGATCTCGCATGGGCCACCTCTTCCGCCAGCAGCAAATTGATTCATGGCGGCCTGCGCTACCTGGAGCATTATGAGTTCCGCTTGGTAAAAGAAGCGCTGAACGAGCGCGAAACGGTCTACCGCAAGGCGCCCCATATCGTGAAACCCATGCGGTTCCGCCTGCCTCATCGCCCTCACCTGCGTCCCGCCTGGATGATTCGCATCGGACTTTTCCTGTATGACATGTTAGGCAAGCGCGACATCCTTCCAGGCAGTAAATTCATTCGTTTTAATCAACCTGGCGCCGCCTTGAAGCAAGAAATCACCAAAGGTTTCGAATATTCCGACTGCTGGGTGGATGATGCGCGTCTGGTGGTGCTGAACGCGATGCAATTCCGTTCGCTGGGCGGAGATGTTTTCGTGCAGACCAAGTGTGTGGGCGTATCCCAGGAAAAAGGCCTGTGGCATGTTCAATTGCGCAACGAAGTCACTGGCGAAGAATACACCATGAAAGCCAAAGGGCTGGTCAACGCCGCTGGCCCCTGGGTGAAGACACTACTGACGAAAGAAATGCACCGCAGTAGCCCACGCGGTATTCGCCTGATCAAAGGCAGCCACATGGTGGTGCCAAAATTACATAACGAAGATGAAGCCTATATCCTACAGAACGAAGATGGGCGCATTGTGTTCGTGATCCCCTATCTGGATGAGTTCTCCATCGTCGGCACCACCGATGTGGAGCACAAAGACGCGCCGGAAACTGTCGCCATTTCAAACGAAGAAATAGACTATCTTTGCGACGTAGTGAACGCTCACTTCAAGAAGCAGATTTCACCCGCTGACGTCGTCTGGACATACGCTGGCGTACGCCCTCTGTGCGACGATGAGTCCGATTCCGCCCAGGCGATCACCCGCGATTACACCGTCGAGCTGGAGACTGAAGGCGAACTACCGCTGCTCTCCATTTTTGGCGGCAAGCTGACCACCTATCGCAAACTGGCGGAGTCAGCACTGAGAACTCTCAAGCCGTTTTATCCACAAATGGGCGCGCCCTGGACTGCAGACAGCGTACTGCCTGGCGGCGACCTGCCCGGCACAGTGGCCAACTACAGCCAGGGGCTACAGAATCGTTATCCGTTCCTGACCGCACGCACAGCAAAACGCTTCGCCACAACCTATGGCAGCCGCTGCGAGTTGTTCCTGAAAGACGCGCAATCGGGAGCGGATATGGGTCAGAAGTTCGGGGAAGGCTTTTTCCAAAAAGAGGTGGACTATCTGCTAGAGTATGAGTTTGCGATGAACGCTGACGATATCCTGTGGCGCCGCACCAAGATGGGTCTGTTCCTGAATGAAGACCAACAGGCCGCTCTGGCGGAATACCTCGCGGGGAAGCGCCCCCGGGCCGCTGAGCCTTACCAGCCCATGCAAGCGAGCGCATGAGCGGGAGGTCAAAACAGAACGGATAAACGGAACTGACGGAAAGTAACGCAAGCGACCGAAAGGGTATTGAACAATAATAAGCAGACTGCGGCGGCCGGGTGTTAAGTTCCAGACTGGCTTGCGTCGCCGTGGCCAAACATGAGAACGACGACTGTGAGCAAGTACATATTAGCAATCGATCAAGGCACGACCAGCAGCCGCGCCATTCTGTTTACCCGTGAAGGCCTGCCCGCATACAGCGTGCAACAAGAATTCGCCCAGCATTTTCCGAATGACGGCTGGGTGGAACACAACCCGCATGATTTGTGGGATACCGTCAAACGCGTTTGCAGCGCCGTTATGAAAGAGGCCGGGATTTCCGGCCGCGACATCACCTGCATCGGCATCACCAACCAACGGGAAACCACGGTAGTGTGGGATCGCCACACTGGCGAACCCATTTATAACGCTATCGTCTGGCAGGACCGCCGCACCTCCGCGTTCTGCGCAGAGTTGTATGAAAACGGTCGCGAGCCCCTGGTGCGCGAAAAGACCGGCCTGCTGCTCGATCCCTACTTCTCCGGCACCAAGATTCGCTGGATTCTCGACAATGTGGAAGGCGCGCGGGAAAAGGCGGAGCGCGGCGATCTTCTATTTGGCACTGTCGACAGTTTCCTTATCTGGAAGATGACTGGCGGGACTGTACACGCCACTGACGCCACCAATGCTTCCCGTACACTCCTTTTCAATATTCACAGCCAGCAATGGGATGATGAGCTACTGGATATGCTCAATGTGCCCCGCAACATGCTGCCGGTGGTGAAAGACAGCTCTGACGATTTCGGCGTGACCGAGCACCACTTCCTGGGATCGGAAATCCCCATCACTGGCGTCGCTGGCGACCAGCAGGCGGCCCTGTTTGGGCAGGCTTGCTTCACGCCGGGCATGTGTAAGAGCACTTACGGCACCGGTTGTTTCATGATCATGAACACTGGCGAAACCCCTCTGGAGTCCAACAATAAGCTGCTCACCACGGTCGGCTATCGGCTTAATGGCAAACCCACATACGCCATTGAAGGCAGCATCTTTATGGCCGGCGCCACCATGCAGTGGTTACGCGATGGCATCAGTCTGTTAAAAAGCGCCGGTGAAAGTCTGGGACATGCGCAACAAGTCGGACCGGACCATTCCGTATATCTGGTTCCCGCTTTTACTGGACTGGGCGCGCCCTATTGGGAACCCAACGCTCGCGGCGCCATCGTCGGTCTGACCCGGGATACCGGCATCGCCGAGATTGTCACGGCGGGCCTGCAGTCTGTGGCTTATCAGACTCGCGATTTGCTTGAAGCGATGAAATCGGATGGCGTGGAAAGCCTGGCGGCTTTACGCGTAGACGGCGGCATGGTGGTGAACAACTGGGCCATGCAGTTCCTCGCGGATATTCTGGACGTGCGTGTGGATCGTCCCTTCGTTACCGAGACAACCGCACTGGGCGCAGCGTTTCTAGCGGGTCTGAAAGCTGGCGTTTACTCTTCACTGGAAGAGGTGCAGGAACTTTGGCAATGCGAAAAGACGTTCCCACCTAGCATGGAGGAAGCGGTCGCCGACCGCCTCTACAAAGGCTGGCTCAACTCCGTGGAAGGCGTCCGCAATATGGCCAAGGCCGCCCACAAGAAATAGCTTTCTGCGACAGCATCCGCCGGGCGCAGCCTAGCGGATGTATTTATACACGGTGTTGCGACTGACGCCCGCCGCCTTGGCGGTCTGGCTGACGTTGCCGCCGTATTCTCGATATAACCTCACGATTTTCGCTTCCAGTTCTTCTTTCGGATTGCGCATCGCCGGTCCATCACCGAAGCCATCGACATCTTCATTCAGGCTGTCTCCGTCCGGTTCCGCCAGACCAAGACCATTGAGGTCGTCATAAAAATCATCTGGGATGTGCCAGTCTTCAATCGGATCGCCATCCGCCATCGCCAGCGCCACGCTTAGAATGCTTATCAACTGGCGCACGTTGCCCGGCCAGGGGTGGTCCACCAGCATGGCGAGCACGTCAGCACTCAATGGATGATAGGTTTCCCCGGCGCTGCGAGTCAGTCTTCCATGCACGTACTCGATCAGTCTGGCTTTATCCGCACGCTCCCGTAATGGCGGCAACTCCAGATTAAGACCGGAAATACGGTAATACAGGTCTTCTCTAAACGCGCCCCGTTTAACTTCTTCTTTCAGTACACGGTTAGTGGCGGAAATGAGCTTGATGTCCACTGGGAAGGTTTCTGTGGAGCCCAGCGGCGTTACGCGGCGCTCCTGCAACACTCGCAGCAGACGGGCTTGCACTTTGAGGGGCATTTCACCGATCTCATCCAAAAACAATGTGCCTCGGTGCGCCTTACGGATCAGTCCGATTGAGCCTTTGTTGCTGGCGCCAGTAAACGCGCCTTTTTCATATCCAAACAATTCAGACTCCACCAACTCCGCCGGAATCGCCGCGCAGTTCACCGCCACCAGCGGAAACGCCTTGCGGGAACTGTGGTAATGCAGTGAGCGTACGAAAATTTCTTTACCGCTACCGGTCTCGCCATGGATCAGAATGGGAATGTCTTTTTCCATGATGCGGTTGGCCTGTTTCGCCATCCGCGCCACCCGTTCATCGCCATGCTCCAGTTCATGAAAGGGAATAACATCGTCCGGCAGTTCTTCCTCCACTATTACCGGCGCAGGCTTTTCCTTCTTACGATAATCTGGAGCGATTATCGCCGCCTGAGGGGGACGTTTAATCATCAGATGCATGCGGTACTTGCCCAACGCGGAGACCTCCATCGGCATTCCCTCTGGATGATGCCGCAGTTCCCTCAGCTTGCAATTGAAGATGTCTTCGATGTTCGCCAGAGCCAGATCATGCGCCAGCATCACTTCCGCGCGACGGTTGGCGGAAATAATGCGACCATCTTCATCGATCACGACTAACCCTGACCACGGGCTTTCCAACGCGGCGATATTCGTGTTGAAGGTGATCAACAGGTGTTCACGCTGGAAGGCGTTGTGAATCAACCGGTTCTCTACACTCAGGGTCATCAGCTTGACCATCCCCAGGGTATGGTCCTGAGGCAGGTAGGCGTCAGAAGAAATGTCTAACACTCCCACCATCTCTTTCTGCGTGTTGAATATCGGCGCCGCGGAGCCGACCATGAAACGATTGGCGCGCAAGAAATGCTCATCCCTGCCTACCTGCACCGCCGCGCCCGTGGCGATTGCGGTGCCAATAGCGTTAGTGCCCGCCCCAACCTCCGTCCAGCGGTTGCCCACCACCAGGCCATGCGCGCACTCCAACGGCGTAAAGCGCTGTTCGCCCCAGGTGTTCAACACATGGCCGCGCCGATCCGCCAATACGATCAAGCAGTTGGAGTTGGACAAAATGTGGTCGTAATAAGGCAACACCTCTTTCTGCGTGGTGTTCACCAATAACTGATGCTCTTCCAACAGCGCCGACACGTCGCCTCTTCTCAAAGCGCCGTATTGCGGGACGCTGTTATGAGTCAGCCCGTACTCTTTACAGCGACGCCAGGAATCCTCGATCAACTCCCTATGAGTTCGCGCCGTCCCCTCAGCGGCGAAGACTGATGCGTTTTTATTTTCATCTGAGTCCATAGGACCCTCGTCTTTCTGAATGGTGAGCTCGCATGAGTGTTCAAATCGGTGTTCAGGACAGTGTTCAACTGTTCACAAAACAGTCAACCTGTTCAATCATTGTTGTTAAGTGTGAACAGTTGTCAACACTTTTCGAAATGGAAAATTGTTGTCCAAGCGTTACCTTTCTTTCTCAGCGGCGACATTCGCCTCTGCAAATCATTGTTATATCTATCTAATTTGTTCAATCAGCGACAAGCGGGCGATTTGCAAAAAAGTTGGCCCGATGTTTGTATATATACCTACTCGAAAAAAACAAATTGTTCAAAAGAACATTTACGAACATATTCAAACAAGAACAAAGGTGGGATTAGCAAAATGTCCCTTGAGCTTAGAAATGTCAGTCGTATTGTTGACGGCGAAACCTGGATTAACGATGTGAACCTCACATTAAAACCGGGCTCCTTCAACGTACTCCTAGGCCGCACCCTCGCCGGTAAAACCACCCTCATGCGTTTGATGGCGGGGTTGGATAAACCCAGCAGCGGCAAAATCTTCATGAACGGCGTAGACGTTACCGGCGTGCCGGTAAAAGACCGCAATATCTCCATGGTCTACCAGCAGTTCATCAACTATCCCAACCTGACCGTCTACGAAAACATCGCGTCTCCTTTGCGTCTCGCCAATATGAGCGAAGCGAAAATCAAAGAGCGGGTGCGTGAGACGGCGTCGATGCTGCATATAGAGCCCTACCTGGACCGGCTGCCTCTGGCGCTTTCCGGCGGTCAGCAGCAGCGTACGGCGATGGCGCGCGCCCTGGTCAAAGACGCCAATATGGTTCTGTTTGACGAGCCGCTGGTGAACCTTGACTACAAGCTGCGCGAAGAGCTGCGTCAGGAATTGCGCGAGCTGTTCAAAGAGCGCAACACCATCGCTGTCTACGCCACCACTGAGCCCAACGAAGCCCTGGCTCTGGGCGGCACGACGACAGTTATCCATGAAGGGCGTGTTCTCCAACACGGTCCGACCGCGGAAGTTTACCACCGTCCGCAGGATATTCTCACTGCGGAAATGTTCAGCGAGCCGCCTATCAACGTGGTTGAAGGCCTGGTGACCGATGAAGAAGTCACCTTCGACGAAACTGTTCATTTCCCGTTGAATCAGGACTTGCGCACCCTGAAGCCAGGACGTTACAAGTTCGGCGTCAGAGCCTCCCATATTGGGCTGGTGCCGCAGAACGACGATGACCTGGAGTTATCCGTCAATGTCGATCTGGCTGAAATCAGTGGTTCTGAAACCTTCCTGCACGTTCGCAACGACCATATGAGCCTAGTGATGCACCTGTCCGGCGTACACGCTTACGACGTGGATGAGAGCATCAATATCTATTTCCCCACTCATAAATTGTATGCGTTCGATATGAGCGGACATCTGGTGCAAGCGCCGGTAAGACGCGTTGGAGTTTAAGCCATGGCAGAAATCAGACTATCTCAGTTGGCGCACTCCTATGCGCCGGTCCCCCAAAGCGACGACGACTACGCCATCCGCAAGATGGACCACGTCTGGGAGCAAGGGGGCGCTTTCGCGCTGCTAGGCCCTTCCGGCTGCGGCAAGAGCACCCTGTTGAATATTATTTCCGGACTGCTGGCGCCTTCCGACGGCGACGTGCTGTTCGACGGCAAACGCGTTAACACGCTGCCGCCGGAAGCCCGTAACATCGCTCAGGTTTTCCAGTTCCCGGTGATTTACGACACCATGACTGTGTTCGATAACCTGGCGTTTCCACTGCGCAACGTGAAAACGCCGGAACACAAGGTCAAAAGCAAAGTTCATGAGATCGCGTCCATTCTGGATCTGACTCCATTGCTGGATAAGAAAGCCAAGGGTCTGACCGCGGACGAGAAACAGAAAGTCTCCATGGGACGCGGCCTGGTGCGGGACGATGTATCCGCCATCCTGTTCGACGAGCCCCTGACGGTAATCGACCCGCACTTGAAGTGGAAACTGCGCCGCAAGCTGAAGCAGATTCACGAGCAGTTCAATATCACCATGGTGTACGTCACCCACGACCAGTTGGAGGCGTCCACTTTCGCCGACAAAATCGCGGTGATGTATGAAGGCCAGATCGTACAGTTCGGCACGCCCCGCGACCTGTTTGAAGCGCCTAACCACACCTTCGTCGGATTTTTTATCGGCAGCCCGGGCATGAATCTGGTCAGCGTGGAGCTGACGGAAAACGGCGTCACGTTCGGCGGTGTCGAACTGCCCCTGCGGCCGAAGCTGATGGAGCGTTTGAAACAGATCCGCAGCAACAACATCAAAATCGGCATCCGCCCCGAATTCGTCCATGTCTGGGATGAAGCCAACGACGAAGCCATGCAGGTCAACGTCAGGTTTGTGGAAGATCTGGGCACCTACAAAATCATGACCTTTTACCTCGGCGGCGTGGAAATGAAAGCGCGCCTGCAGGAAGACCAGAAAGTACCGCAAGGCGTCGCTTTCATCAGCTTCCCGGATCAGTGGCTCAAGGTTTATGTGGATGAATTCCTGCTGGAGGGCGACCAATGAACAAGGTAGAAAACAATAAGGCCTGGTTTCTGGTATTACCGGTATTCCTGATTGTAGCTTTCTCCGCCATCATTCCCTTGATGACGGTGGTCAACTATTCCGTGCAGGACATTTTTGACCAGAACACAGCTTATTTCGTCGGCGTCGAATGGTTCAAGCAAATGATGAACGACGCCCGTTTACATGACGCGCTGGTGCGTCAGTTCCTGTTTTCCTTCGCTGTATTGTTGATTGAAATCCCATTGGGCGTGGGCGTGGCGCTACTGATGCCGACCAAAGGCAAAGCCGCTTCTCTGAGCCTGATTCTTATCGCCCTGCCACTGTTGATTCCCTGGAACGTGGTAGGCACCATCTGGCAGATTTTCGGTCGCGCTGATATCGGTCTGTTCGGCTGGGGTATTAACGCCATGGGTATCGACTATAACTATGCTGGCGACCCGGTGGACGCATGGTTGACGGTATTGCTGATGGATGTCTGGCACTGGACGCCGCTGGTTGCGTTGCTGTGCTACTCCGGCCTGCGCGCCATTCCCGAAGTATATTACCAGGCTGCGCGCATTGACCGCGCCTCCCGCTGGGCGGTGTTCCGCTTCATTCAATTGCCGAAGCTCACCAATGTGCTGATCATTGGCGTTCTGTTGCGGTTCATGGACTCCTTCATGATCTACACCGAGCCGTTCGTATTGACCGGCGGCGGCCCCGGCAACGCCACCACCTTCCTGAGTCAGTCATTGACCAAAATGGCGGTCGGACAGTTTGACCTGGGACCTGCGGCGGCGTTCTCACTGATCTACTTCCTCATCATCCTGCTGGTTTGCTGGTTGTTCTACACCACCATCATGCATATCAGCCGCGACGACCGTTAATGAGGAGCAGGTAATGAGTCAACAAAACGTAAACCTGGCGGCCAACGTGACCGCCGACACAGGCGCAAAGGACTCCGCCAACGCAAGCAAAGGGGTAATGTCTATGTTCAGTCGCAGCAAATTTGGATTGGTGGCCTACATCGCCTTCGTGCTGCTGCCGATCTACTGGCTTCTCAATATGTCCCTCAAGACCAATGCGGAAATACTGGGCGGCCTGAGCCTGTTTCCACAGGACATCACTTTTGACAACTACGTCAAAATCTTCACGGATCCAAGCTGGTACATGGGATACGTAAACTCCATTACCTATGTCTCCCTGAACATGATCATGAGCCTGTTGATCGCGCTGCCAGCGGCGTACGCCTTCAGCCGTTACAAATTCATCGGCGACAAACATATGTTCTTCTGGCTGTTGTCCAACCGGATGGCGCCGCCCGCCGTATTCCTGCTGCCTTTCTTCCAGCTGTATTCCTCTGTCGGCCTTTTCGACACTCATCTCGCCGTCGCGTTGGCGCACTGTTTGTTCAACGTGCCGCTGGCGGTGTGGATTCTGGAAGGCTTCATGAGCGGAGTGCCTCGCGAAATTGACGAAACCGCCTATATTGATGGGTACAGTTTTCCGAAATTCTTCATCAAAATCTTCATCCCCATGATCCGTTCCGGCATTGGCGTCACAGCATTCTTCTGCTTCATGTTCTCATGGGTGGAGCTGCTTCTGGCGCGTACGCTGACCTCTGTGGACGCCAAACCCATCGCAGCCGTCATGACGCGGACCGTGTCCGCATCAGGTATCGACTGGGGCGTGCTCGCAGCCGCAGGCGTTCTCACTATTGTTCCTGGCGTATTGGTGATCTGGTTCGTCCGTAACCATGTCGCCAAAGGCTTTGCTTTGGGTCGTGTGTAAGAGGGTTTTGTATGAACTGGATGGCGTGGACTGTACCAACGGCTAGCTTCTTTACCACCATCGTGCTCATTCTGATTGCGATGACAGTTTGGGAGCTGAAGTCACCAAGTATTGAACGTAGAGGTTTTCTGCCGCTTTTGACCACCCGTGGCGACCGTCTCTTTATCGGGTTGCTCGGCAGCGCCTATATCCACCTGGCCTTTGTGGGCTTCACCAGCATGGCGGTGTGGATAGCGACGATCATTTCCCTTCTTTGGATGGGAATTGTAATGAGGTGGGGGTAAACCGCCCCCTACGTCATAGGGATTCAAAAGGACTTTGCATGGAAGCCAACCAACTAACAATTAGAGAGGTAGACATGAAAAAAAATAATAAGGTTAAACTGCCCACCGGACCAATGAAGCTACGGCTGGCCAGCTTAGCTGCGGCAGTGGCGATGGTCTCAAGTAGTGCGAGCTGGGCGGACCAGTATAGTGACGCAGCGAAGAAATGGGTGGATAGCGAGTTCACCGCTTCAACGCTGTCGAAAGAAGAACAGATGAAAGAAATGGCGTGGTTCACCGAGGCGGCGAAACGTTTCCGCGGTATGGAAATCAATGTTGCTTCCGAAACCATCACCACGCACGAGTACGAATCCAAAGTACTTGCGAAAGCATTTTATGAAATCACCGGCATCAAGATTAACCACGACCTGATTCAGGAAGGCGACGTGGTCGAAAAACTGCAGACTCAGATGCAGTCCGGCCGCAACATCTATGATGGTTACATCAACGATTCCGACTTGATCGGCACTCACTTCCGCTACGGAAAAGCCGTGCCCATCTCAGACATGATGGAAGGCGACGGCAAAGACCTGACCCTGCCGACACTGGACCTGCAAGACTTCATCGGCCTGTCCTTCACCACCGGGCCAGACGGTAAAATCTATCAGCTTCCAGACCAACAGTTCGCCAATTTGTACTGGTTCCGTTATGACTGGTTCCAGCGCGACGACCTGAAGAAAAAGTTCAAGGAAATCTACGGCTATGAGCTGGGGGTACCCAAGAACTGGTCGGCCTATGAGGACATCGCTGAGTTCTTTACCGACAAGGTCAAAAACATCGACGGTCAGCGCGTTTACGGCCACATGGATTACGGCAAGAAAGACCCCTCCCTGGGCTGGCGTTTCACTGACGCCTGGTTCTCCATGGCGGGGGCAGGCGATAAAGGTCTGCCAAACGGCATACCTGTCGACGAATGGGGTATTCGCGTCGACGGTTGTCGTCCAGTGGGCTCCAGCGTAGAACGCGGCGGCGCCACCAATGGCCCGGCTGCAGTTTACGCCACCACCAAATACGTAGATTGGCTGCGTAAGTACGCGCCGCCTGAAGCACAGGGCATGACCTTCTCTGAAGCCGGTCCGGTTCCTGCGCAAGGCAACGTCGCTCAGCAGATCTTCTGGTACACCGCATTTACCGCGGACATGACCAAACCTGGTCTGCCAGTGGTCAATGCAGACGGCACGCCGAAGTGGCGGATGGCGCCCTCTCCCAGAGGACCTTACTGGGAAGACGGCATGAAGCTGGGCTATCAGGACACCGGCTCCTGGACTTTCCTGAAGTCCACTCCGGATGATCGCCGTCTGGCGGCATGGTTGTATGCGCAGTTCACTGTAGCCAAAACCGTTTCTCTGAAGAAAACGCTGGTGGGTCTGACTCCTATTCGTGAGTCTGACATTCTGTCTGAAGAAATGACTGCTGTGGCGCCCAAACTGGGCGGTCTGGTCGAGTTCTATCGCAGCCCGGCCCGCACTCAGTGGACGCCTACCGGCACCAACGTGCCTGACTATCCGAAACTGGCCCAGTTGTGGTGGCAGTTCATTGCGGAGGCCGCCAACGGCGAGAAGACTCCGCAGCAAGCCTTGGACGGTTTGGCGGAAGCACAAGACCGAGTACTGCAGCGCCTCGAACGCGCCAATGTACAGGGCGAGTGCGGTCCCAAGCTGAACGAGAAGAAGGACCCGAGCTATTGGCTGAGTCAGCCTGGTTCTCCGAAAGCCAAACTGGCTAACGAGAAGCCCAAAGGCGAGACCGTCAGCTATGACGCTCTGATCAAGTCCTGGGAGGACGCACGCAAGTAATTGAAACCTGCCCTCAGCGTTTCAATATCCTGGGAGTTTGCCGCTTCTCACTTTGAGAAGCGGCTTTTTTTCGTGCTAAGGGAGGAAATTTCTGAGATATCAATGGCTGTGGCCTGTTTGCGCCATAGCGTCATATAACGCTCCACCAGACTCTCCGGCGCTTTTTTATCCACCAGCTCACGCAATCGCTTATTGAGAAAATCGATCAACTCCTGGTTATGGCAGGGTGATTTCTTCGACACGGTATAATAAAGCCCTTCAGAGCTGATAGGCGTGGGCAAGTGTTCAATTTCGCCTTTGAAGCCTCGGACCTCGCCGATGGCGTAGCCCTGATACAACTCATAAATCACATAATCGGTGCGCCCCAGTAGCAAGCGCTCAAACGCAAACTCAATCGAACGCACTTCTTCAATGCTCAATTGGCGCTCGGCGAATTCGTCAAATTCTTGCCCAAAGCTGTTGTTGATCAAAGTATCGCCATGGCGATCCTTAAGGTCCAGCCAGCTGTTCATCGGAAAAGCTTTGCCTTTTTTTACAAAAATAACATTGGGCATGATCATCATGGGCGGCTTGATATAGTCCATATAAGTCTGCCGCTCTTCCGTAATGAAGGCGCCGGTGAGCATATCCACCCGTCCCAATTGCGCCTCCACCTGGGCCCGGGACCATGGGCCGACGTAACGAGATTCAACAGTGATGTTTTCCGGTTCCAGCGCTATCTCCAGCAACCTTACGGCTACTCCGATAAGCTGATCCGGGTTGTCGCGATCCCGCCATAAGAATGGCGGATACTCGGGATTGCCGGTCACATTCAGCGTATCGCACACTCCCACTGAGGCGGCGGAGGCTGACGTGGCGGACAACAACAGCGCTAACGCCAGACCGGCAAGGCTACGAGGCGTACGGCTATAGCGGTGAAAACGAGGTGGTGCGCCCATAATTCCCCAGATAAAGCCTTGATGATTTACTTAAATAGTAGTCGATAAATGCCATTCCCGCGTCAGACCTGCTTGAACCCGCAAGAGAACATTTCAACGATATCGTCGCCTCAGCTACTTATTGATAATCATTTTCATTTGTGTATGATTATTGTTTTTCGTCATTGATCCCCAAATTAGTCTTGCAGCCCGGCGATCCACTCCATCGCAACAGCGTTTCAGCGCCGGACGCAAAGGGAGGCGTAGTGGAATTTCTTTCTGAATACCTTGATCTCACCATTTTCGGCATCCTGGGCCTGATGAGCTTCACTGTCGTCTGGCTATCCATCGAACGCTGGCTGTTCATGCGCGCCCTGTCGCTACCGGATTACCAAAATTTCGATCGACTCACTGTCGACCTGACCAAACACCTCACCACTATTTCCAGCATCGGCGCCAACGCCCCTTATGTTGGCCTGTTGGGCACCGTCGCCGGCATTCTGCTGACCTTTTATCAGATCGGCCAAAGCGGCAATGTGGAAGTGGGCGCCATCATGAGCGGCCTGGCGCTGGCGCTGAAAGCCACCGCCCTGGGCCTGCTGGTGGCGATCCCCACCCTGATGATTTACAACGCGCTGACCCGCAAAGTAGAAGTCACACAGGCGCTTTGGCGCGCCGATAGAGATACCCGCCAGGGAAGCCAGGCCCACTATGAAAAAGTTTGATCAGATCAACGTCATTCCGTTTATCGACATCATGCTGGTGCTCCTGGCCATTGTGCTGACCACCGCCACCTTCGTGGTGCAGGGCAAAATCCCCATTGAGTTGCCCAGTGCGGAAAACGTTTCCAACAAATCCGCGCCGGAACACGCGGTCAATATCGTTATCGACAAGGAAAATCTTTACTACTACCAGGATGAAGCCGCGTCTCTGGAACAATTGGAAGGTCGCCTGAAAGCGCTGGGAAAATCCAGCCCGATCACTCTCAAGGTCGACAGTCAGGCGGATTTCAAAAGCTTTGTAGCGGTCGCCGACCTGCTGCAGAAATATTCATTGACCAATTTCTCCGTACTCGCCAGTCGTAACCAATGAAACGCCATATCATCGGAATCACCGTCGCCCTGTGCCTGCATGTTTCGCTCGCAGTCTGGCTGATATCCGGCGTCTCATCGCCAGCGCCGGCTCCCATCGCCGCCGCGCCAGTGTCCCTGGTGCTGTCGCAAATGCGCATCGTCGAGCAACAGATCGAGGCGAAGCAACCGGAAGCGGAGCCAGCGCCGGAAGTGGAAGAGGTGGTGGAAGCCGAACAGCCGGTCATTGAAGAGCCCGAGCCTGAAATCGTAGAGGAAACGCCTAAACCGGTGGAGACGCCTCCCGAGCCCAAGCCGGAGGTGGCCAAGGTGGAAAAGCCGATAGAGCCTAAACAGCCCGTCAAGAAAAAGCCTGAGCCGAAAAAAGTCGTCGAAAAGGTGAAGACGCCGCAGCCGACCAAGAAAGAAGAAGTCGCCAAAGTCGACCCTGAACCCAACAAGGAAATGGCGGAAAAACCCGTTCCTTCGCCAGACCCGCGAACAGAAATATCCTCAGCGCCGGCCATTGCGGAGCAGCCGCAGCTAAGCTCAGCGCAAATCGTTAATATTGAACAGGCCTATATCAATGCGTTGCAATTGGCCCTGGAGAAGAACAAGAGGTACCCGCTGAGCGCCAAGCGCCGCCGCCAGGAAGGCACCAGCACGGTGGAGTTCACGATTACGAAAAGCGGCGATATTGCGGAAGTGCGCTTGCGGGACAGCTCCGGTATTTCCCGTCTGGACGAAGCCGCCGTCAAAGCGTTGGTCACCTTGGCCCAGTTCCAGCCTATCCCAGATGAGCTTGAGCGCACCCATTGGAAAATGGCGGTGCCGATTCGGTTTCAGTTGAATTGATTTGGCGTGATAAAAAATAAGGTGGAGCCGGCTATCGCCGTCCACCTTACTTCCATTCTGACTAAGTTATTAATATGGCAATGATATTGGCATGTTAATAACTAGGCGCATGGATGCGCCTGCGCGGCGGCTAGCCTCGGGAGACAGGGCCTGACCTGTGCAGGCCCTGTCGTTGCAGACAAATAGAAGGAAGCTATTTGACTGCCTGATTAATAATACGACCCGACTCAGCGCGCTCAGTCCTCGTCGTCTTCCTCAACGCCATCTGACTTGTGAAAGCCCATTGGCGCGTAGTGAGACACATTGCGAATCTCCGCGACGAAGTCATAGGCGTCGCCAGGGAAATAAGAACGCGTGAATTCGATGGGAACGCCATCTTCCAACAAGCCCAAGCGCTCGATATAGAGAACGGCGCTGTCCACAGGAATATCCAACAGCTTGGCGCGGGTCTCATCAATGGAAATAGCCCGCAAACGCTGCAGCGCCTTGACCGGACGCAACCCCTTTTCCGCCAGCGCTTCATACAGCGACCCGGTGACTTCAAACGGATTATCCAGAAACTGTCGCGGTATCGTCGCCACTTCCAGCCCCATGGGTTTATCATCCGCCAGACGCAGACGATGGAAACGCACCACTTCACTATCCACCGCCAGCTTCAGCGCAACGCGTTCATCTTCGTGAGGCACGCCGACGGAACGGTCCAGCCAGCGAGAGCCCGGCTTCTTGCCGCGCTCCTGCATGATCTCAGAGAAACTCTTGAGATAGTTCAGCGGCTGTTCCACGCGCTCGGTCACAAATGTTCCCGCGCCCTGACGTTGGGTCAGCAGGCCTTCTTCCACCAGATCGTCGATAGCGCGCCTGACAGTGACGCGGGAAACTTTCATGGCGGCGGCGATTTCACGCTCCGCGGGCACCACATCGCCGGCGCGCAACACGCCAGCGTCCACCGCCTCGCGGATCTTGGTCTGCAACTGCAGATACAACGGCGCGGAATGCCGCGAGATTTGCTCCGGAATTCCGAAGATTTTAGTAATCAGACTGTCTGGTTTGCTCATAGCGTCTTGACGTAGGTTCTTAGCAGTAGATTTGCTTTTTGAGCTGCGAGAAGACGCTAGCATAGCAGAAACTTGAATAAAGTCAGGTATTTCCACCGGCTGCCTGCCTAATCATGGCAGCCGCCGGCGCATCGGCTTCCGCTGCCGTTAATCGTTTGAAAGCCAGTCCCTGCGCATTGAATACATGAACATTCTGCGGTTGATAGTCAGCGTATATCTCGTCGCCCACTTTCACTTCCGTTTCGCCGTCTCCACGCACGACAACTTCAGATCCATCCGTCAATGTCATGTATATATAACTGACTTCACCCAAATGCTCGACCAGGTTAATTTTTCCTTTTAACCGGCCTTCGCCGTGAAGGCTTTCCTGCAAATGTTCAGGTCGCACGCCGACCGTCACTTCTTCGCCAACAGCAATGGCGCCGCTTTCCACGCGGGCTTCCACTTCAACGCCGTCAGCCAGTTTCACATAAATGGCGCCCTCTGCTTTCACCGAGACTTTGCCTTTCATGAAATTCATTTTCGGCGAACCGATGAAGCCCGCGACAAACTGCGTGCGAGGATGACGATACAGCTCCAGGGGCGAACCGCATTGCTCCACCCTGCCCTTGTTCATCACCACGATCTTATCGCCCAGGGTCATGGCCTCGACCTGATCATGGGTAACGTAGATGATGGTTGCGTCCAGGTCTTTATGCAGCTTGCCGATCTCTACCCGGGTCTGCACCCGCAGCGCGGCGTCCAGATTGGAGAGCGGTTCGTCGAACAGAAACACATTGGGATCGCGCACGATCGCGCGCCCTATCGCCACCCGCTGACGCTGGCCGCCGGACAATTCCCGGGGCAAACGCTCCAACAGATGATCGATCTGCAGGATCTTGGCGGCGTGCTCCACTTTTTCCCGCACGTAGTTCTTGTCCTTGCCGGAGATTTTCAGGCCAAAAGCCATGTTTTTGAACACTGACATATGCGGGTACAGAGCGTAGGACTGAAACACCATGGCGATGCCGCGCTTGGCGGGGGGCTGATGATTCACCACTTTATTGTCGATCAGCAGTTCGCCGCCGCTAATGTCCTCTAAACCGGCGATCAGACGCAGCAAGGTGGACTTGCCGCATCCAGACGCGCCCACCAGCACCACAAACTCGCCGTGCTTGATGTCCAGATCTATGCCGTGCAGGACATTGACCTGGCCGTAACTCTTCTTGATCTGTTTAAGTTGTACGTCAGCCATTATTCACCTCTTGTCCGACATAGCCCCGCCGGTGCGCCGGAACGCAGGCCACGAATATAGATTACGCCGCTCATTTCACCGCTCCCGCCGTCAGGCCTCGGATCAATTGGCGTGAAAATACCAGATACAGCACCAGCACCGGCGCAATCGCCAGCGTCAGAGAGGACAACACCGCATTCCAGTCCGTCACGAACTGACCGATAAACTGCTGCACGCCCAGTGTAATGGTTTGCGTGCTTTCGCCCGGGGCCAGAATCAGCGGGAACCACAAATCGTTCCAGATAGGAATCATGGTAAATACCGCCACTGTCGCCATCGCAGGACGAATCAAGGGCAGCACGATCTGGAAGAAGATTTTGTACTCGCTGACATTATCGCAGCGAGCCGCCTCTTTCAGCTCTTTCGGAATGGTGCGAATAAACTCTGACAGGATATACACCGCCAGCGGCAGCCCCTGCGCAATATACACGAGCACGAGAGATGTCCGCGTGTTCACCAGATCAAGATCCACCATCAATTGCAGGATGCTCACCGTGCCCAGACGAATTGGAATCATGATGCCCATGGCGAATAGCGCCGCGATAAACAGCGCGCCGCGAAAGCGGTACTCCGTCAACGCCCAGGCCGCCATGGCGCCGAACAACAACACGAAGAACAGCGACAACACTGTCACGATCAGGCTGTTGAAGAAAAATACATCGAATGAGGAGCGCGCCAGCACTTCCTCAAAACCGACCAGCGTGAAACTGCTCGCGTCCGGCAACCCGAGAGGGTCGTTAAAGATCGCCTTACGGGTTTTGAATGAGTTGATCAGAATCACCAGAATCGGGAACAAAGCGATGACGGTGTAGGTCAGCAACACTGCGTGCACCATCAACTTTTTACCGAGATCCGGTTTTAACGTCAGTTTATTCATACCACTCCAAGGCATAGCCAGCGTCATCTTGTTTAGCATAGTTCGCCTCCCCGTTACAGTTGGAAGCGCTGGATGCGCCGTTGTACGAAGAACAGGTAAATCGCCACGCCGATAAGGATAATCAGGAACATCAGCGTCGCCACCGCCGCGCCCATAGTGGGGCTGCCCTGCTGCAGCTGGAAGCCGAAGAAGGTGCGGTAGAACAAGGTGCCCATGATGTCCGTGGAGAAATTGGGGCCCGCCAGCGCGCCTTTCACTGCATATATCAGTTCAAAAGCGTTGAAGTTGGCGACGAAGGTCAGTATCGACACCATGCTGATGGTAGGCAGCAATAAAGGCAGTTTGATATTCCAGAAGATCTGCCAGCTGTTGGCGCCATCCACCACACCGGCGTCATTGAGATCCTCAGGAATATTCAGTAGTGCGGCGTAAATCAGCATCATGGGAATGCCGACGAACTGCCACACGGAAATCAACGACAGCGTCACTAACGCCGTGCCTTCTTTCCCAAGCCAGGCGTCGAAGTAATCGCCCAGTCCGATGTTGTACATGAAGTCTTCGGAAATCCCCCAAAGCGGGCTCAGCAATAACTGCCACACGAAGCCGACAATCACCACCGACAACATGGTCGGCATGAACAGCAAAGTGCGGTAGGTTCCACTCAGGCGCAAGCGCGGAGAACTCAGTAACAGCGCCAGCAGCAGACCAATCGGGTTCTGCAGCAACATGTGGATAACGAAGAACTTGAGATTGTTTTTCAGGGCGTTCCAGAACGGTTCTGACCATACCTCGCTAAACAGGAGATTGGCGTAGTTCTGCATACCGACAAAAAAGGTGGCGCCGCTTTCGTCTTCACTGAAAAAGCCCAGCCTTAGCGTATCCAGCAACGGGTATACGCTGACAGTCAGATAAATCAGCAGTCCCGGCGCTAGAAAGACCAGGATATGCCAGGGAAAAGGTTTGCGTATATCAGAGTGAGTCATAATCGCTACACCAAGCCGGTGAGAGACGGAAGTCCGCCCCGGTTTGCCTTTGCACAGGCGATAAAGCGTCTGCGGCTGTATTTATTATGCGCCCGGGCGCTCCTTATCACAGAGCGCCGGGCCAGGATCTTCGCTAGCGGAAGATTACATGTGCGGCTGATACCAGGTTTTCAGGCCTTTTTCGACTTCTTCCGCCGCCGCTTTAGGCGCCATGGAGCCATTCAGTACCTGCACAGTCACGTTCCAAAGCTGGTTTTCCATATTGGGCGTGCCGCGAGACAGAATCTGGTAGGAGTTGCGAATGGTCTGTTCGCACTGGCCGCGCCAGCTCAGGAATTCGCTCGCCACAGGATCTTTGATGGAAATCTTGTGGTTGCCCAGCGGAAAGAAACCTGGCAACTGGTTAGCATACAACTCTGCGAACTCCGGACCTGCCATCCAGGATAGGAAAATACGGGCTTCCTTCTTGTTGGCGGAAGACGCATTCAGGCCCATGCCGATATCAGTGTGATCGCTGATGTAGCAGGTTTTCTGACCATCGGGCGTTGGCGGAGGAAAGGCGCCGAATTCAAAGTCGGCCTGCTCATTGAAGGTGGTGATATCCCAGGAGCCAGCGGGATAGATAGCGCCGCGACCCAGGGTGAACAGGTTCTGCGAATCCGCATATTTCTGCGCTTGATAGCCACGGCCCAGGAAGGGTTTCCATTTCGCCAGATGCTCCCACACCTTCACGTACTCGGGGTCGGTCAGCTTTTCTTTGCCGTCGATCAGGGCCTTGCGTCCTTCTTCCCCTTTCCAGTAATTGGGACCGACATTCTGGAAGCCCATGGTGGCGGCTTCCCACTGGTCCGCAGTGCCCATTACCAGCGGCGTATAACGGGATTCATCCTTGATCTTCTCCAGTACCTTGAAGAAATCGGATTCCGTCTTAGGCACAGACAGACCAAGCTCTTTGAAAATTTCCTTATTGTAGATATAACCATGAATGACCGAGGCCATTGGCAGGCAGAACACATCTTTACCGTCGTCAGTGGACCATGCGGTTTTGGCGACCTCAGGGAAGTTATTCATGCCATCAAGATCGTTCAACTTCTCCAGATTGCCCTTCTGATAAAGAGCCAGGGATACATCAAACGGGCGGCAGGTGATCAGATCGCCAGCCGTGCCCGCCTGAAGCTTAGCCTGTAGAGCCGAGTTGTAATCTGCGGGAGGTGTGGGGGTAAAAGTAACTTTGATATCGGGGTGACTTTTATTGAAGGCGGGAATGATGACGTCGTTCCAGACTTTGGCGTCGTCGTTGCGCCAGCTTTCGATGACCAGCTTGTCGCCGGCTTCTGCAGTTAATGTCGTCAGGGCGAAAACGCCCAACCCGATCTTCGCCGCATGGCGAAACGCACCCTTTATTGTTAAAAAGCTCATCGCTTGTTTCTCCCATAGAGGTTGTTAGTGATTCAACAGCTCGTACTCAATACCGGAGAATAATTGGTATTTTTATTTGACAATACCAATATAAACCCATTGCAAAGTGGTAATCAAGCCTTCATAGCGCTGAAATTTAATACCTTTGTCCAAAAATGGCGCCTTTATCTAAATTTGGGGCTGTTATTCGTCCGCATGTGCGCTTATTATATTAATGGTATTAAAAAGGTATTGTCTTGATCGAACGTCCCGGATGCTTGCTTCAGAGGGCGTTGAATCAGCAGGAGATCTTATGCGCGTCATCATCGCAGATTCCCCGGAAGCAGTGGCCCGGATGGGCGCCGAACAGTGCATTCGTTTATTACAGGACAAACCGGCTGCGGTCCTGGGTCTCGCCACTGGCAGCACGCCCATTGCATTGTATGCACACTTGATTCAGCGGCGCCAGCAGGGAGAGGTGAGCTTCCGTCAGGTACGCACCTTTAATCTGGACGAGTACATTGGTATTGCTCCGCAACATCCGCAGAGCTACCGTAGCTTCATGCAGAAGCAGTTATTCGACCACATTGATATTCTTCCCGAGAACACTCATATCCCTAGCGGCATGGGCGATCCCGTTGCGGAGTCCCGCGCCTATGAAGATAAAATCCATAGCGCCGGCGGCATTGATCTGCAGATACTGGGGCTTGGCCGCAATGGTCATATCGGTTTTAATGAGCCCACTTCCAGCCTGAGCTCTCGCACCCGCGCGAAAACCCTGACCCAGGAAACCATTCGCGATAACAGCCGCTTTTTTTCCGCTGACGAAGAGCAGCCGCATCTGGCCATCACCATGGGCATTGGTACGATCCTCGATGCGCGCAAAGTCATGCTGCTGGCGGCGGGCGCCGCTAAAGCGGATGCGGTCAAAGCCATGGTGGAAGGGCCAATCAGCGCCATGCACCCAGCTTCCGCCTTGCAAATGCATCCGTCCGCGCTGGTGATCGTGGATACGGACGCCGCCTCCAAACTGGAGCTGATCGACTATTATCGTTGGGTGCAGAGCGAAACTTTACGCGTACAGGGGGCCTATTTGTGACGCAGCAACCTATGTATCTCGGCGTCGACGGCGGCGGCACCTCCTGTCGCGCCCGACTCTGCGCCGCCGATGGCCGCCTCCTCGGCGAAGGCTTCGCAGGCGGCGCCAATCCGCGCCTGGGCCTTGACTTCGCCTACGCCAATATTATGCTGGCCACCCGCCAGGCGCTGACGGCGGCGAATCTGGATGACGAGGCGCTGCCTTATATTCACGCGGGCTTTGGTCTGGCGGGGGTCGCGCAGAAGAAAGAACGGGAACTGGTATTGAACCATCCTCACCCGTTCGCGGATCTGGCCCTGCTTACCGACGCTCATACCGCCTGTCTGGGAGCCTTCAACGGCGCTAACGGCGGCATATTAATCATGGGCACCGGCTCCTGCGCCGTAGCCACCATAGATCATGAATTTCATATACTGGGCGGCTGGGGTTTCCCGGTATCGGATTGCGGCAGCGGCGCCTGGCTCGGCCTGAACACGCTGCGTCACTCCCTGCTGGCGTTCGAAAGACTGCAGCCGGCCTCGGCGCTGACCGACGCCGTCATGCAGCGCTTCGACAACAACCAGGAAAACGTCGTGGCCTGGATGGATCAGGCCAAACCCAGAGATTACGCCGCTTTCGTTCCACTGGTGTTCGAGCACGCCCGCCTGGATGACCCCGTCGCTACGCAGTTATTGGCGAAAACCGCCGATGAAGCGGCGTTGATGATTCGCGGCCTGATTAATCTGGGCGCGCCCGCCGTCTGCATCATGGGGGGCCTGAGCGAAGCCATTGTCCCCTGGTTGCCGCGGGATATTACGCCTTACCTGACCTCTCCTTTGGGGGACGCGCTGGACGGCGCCATCTTACTGATCAAACAGAAGTCCGAGATAAGCGAATGCTAACAGCCTTAACTGATGGCCGGATTTTTACCGGCGAGACCCTACTCTCGCAACAAGCGTTAATCATCGAAGGCGGACGCATTCACAGCATCACGCCCGAACATCAAATTCCCGCAGATGCGGTCCGTCTCTCTCTGAATGGAATGTTGTTGGCCCCAGGATATATCGATGTTCAGGTCAACGGCGGCGGCGGCGCGTTGTTCAATGACAACCCCAGCCCGGCTGTGCTGCGGGAAATGGGCGCCGCTCATCGGCGCTACGGCACTACCGCTTTCATGCCGACGCTGATCACTGACACCCGCGACAAAATGGATGCCGCGGTGCGTGCGGTGGATGCCGCATTGCGCGAGGGCGCGCCGGGTATACTCGGCATTCATTTGGAAGGCCCTTACCTGAACGTAGCCCGCAAAGGCGTTCATCGAGAAGCCGTCATTCGCGAGCCAGAAGCCGACGCCCTGCAATTGCTCAGCAGCCTGGGCGATATCGGCGTCACCATCGTCACCCTGGCGCCGGAGAAAGTGCCAGAGGGTTTTGTCCGCAAGCTAAGGGAACGCGGCGTCCATGTTTGCCTGGGGCATACGGCCGCCAGCTACGAGCAAGTGCATCAGGCGCTGGCGGAAGGGGCGACAGGTTTTACTCACCTGTTCAACGCCATGACGCCGCTGCGCAATCGCGATCCTGGCGTCGTCGGCGCTGCGCTGGATGACGCTGACAGCTGGTGTGGCCTGATCGCGGACAATCATCATGTGCATCCAGCCACCATGCGTATCGCCCTGCGCGCCAAGGCTCAGGGAAAAATCATGCTAGTCACCGACGCCATGCATTCTGTCGGTATGCCGGGTGAAGAATTCGAGTTGCTGGGCGAAAAACTGGTGCGCTGTAACGGTCGACTGGCGACAGAGCAAGGCGTACTGGCGGGATCAGACCTGGATATGGCCACCGCTGTGCGTAATACGGTCAGCGCCATTGGCCTCGACGTAGAGGAAGCGCTACGTATGGCTTCGCTGTATCCCGCGCAATTCCTGGGGATTGATGACGAGTACGGCCGTATTGCGCCGGGATATCGCGCTGATTTGGTATTGTTGAATGACCAATTAGAGGTCGAGGGAACCTGGATAGGCGGGGTGAAAGACTAAATACCTGGAGCGCCCCGCTGACGCCCCTTACCACCCATGTAGACTCTCAGGATGAGTGACGTCAGAAGATAGAACTGCTGGTGTAATGAGTGAGTAACTCCAGCGCCTTCTGGCCCAGCACCGAGTTACCATAACTATCCAGTTCCGGCGACCACACCGCCACGGAGAAATAGCCAGGCAGCACCGCCACAATACCTCCGCCCACACCGCTCTTAGCCGGCAATCCCACCTGATAAGCAAAGTTACCAGCGGCGTCGTAAAGCCCACAGGTCAGCATCAGTGCGTTGACTCGCTTGTCCATGCGTTCGCCATGAAACTGAGTGCGGAAACTGGATTTGCCTTTATTGGCCAGACTCTCGGTGGCCCGCGCCAGATCAAGACAGCTCATGGTCATGGAGCACTGCTTGTAATAGCTGTCGAGCACCACATCCACTTCACCTTCCAAGTTGCCCAGCGCCTTGAGCAAGTTGGCGATGGCGGCGTTGCGATAACCCGTGCGCGCTTCCGCCGCATAGACTTCCGGGTCGTACCGGTTGAACATATTACCGGAAAGCGACGCCATGAATTGCTCCAGCCGTTTCACCGGCGACGCGCTGTGATTAACGATGGTGTCGGTCACCACAATGGCGCCGGCGTTGATAAAAGGATTGCGCGGAATGCCGTTTTCATTCTCCAGCTGCAACAACGAGTTGAAGCGCATACCGGAAGGTTCGCGTCCCACCCGCTTCCACAAGTCATCGCCCACAATATCCAGGGCCAGCATGAGGGCGAACAGTTTGGAGATACTCTGAATGGAAAAAGGCGTGGAGGCCTGGCCAACCGTGAACTCATCGCCATCGACAAAGCGAATCGCCATACCGAACTGGCGCGGATTCACCCTCGACAGCGGAGGAATATAATCCGCCGTCTTACCTACGCCATACAAAGGCGTCACCTCAGAATAAATACGCTCAAGCAATGCAGGGAGTTCGGACTTCTGTAACTTCATGGACTCAGCAATGTCAGGTTAATGTGCCGGGCCGAAAAATATAGGCGCCGTCGCCAGCCCAGACAATGCGCGGATGTACGCAGTGCCGGGCGCTTAACTTATGCTAGGTCCCAGGCTGAGTCATTGCCAGTCCCTGGCGGCAAATCCTATCAGTTAAACTTTTTGGTCTTGCTGCTCCGTCTGTACTGCAACGTCTGCTGTAGACGGCTTGGGCGGTTCTGCAAAGTGAAGTCTGGCGCCATGCAAGGTCTTCTCTTTGCCCGTTGACCCGTATTTAGAGTCAGACAATATTTCCGTCTGATTGCCCGAATAAGAAGAAAGCCTGGATGTTTCCGCTAGATAGCTTTCTTTGATGTCGCCGATAGCGCCCAGCCAGCCATATGAGGTATCGGAACCGGCGCGCTGCGTCGCCACTGCGTCCTGGTTATAAAATATATCTGACTCGATTTTGACGCCCTTTGTCTCCAAGTGAGCTTTCAGAGAGACAGTGAACGCTTCCAGGCGCCCTTTACAACCATCACAGGGCCCCTCGTTGCCATGAAACTCCAAGCGAACGACATCTCCCTTTTCTAAATTGCCGCTGCCAATAATCTTGCTCTTCACCAGATCTTGCATCTGCGACAGCATCAACGCCTCAGCGTCTTGTTTGGAGACATTAGCTTCAAATGAGGGAGTGTTGGGGGCGTTATTCCCTTTATGAATATCTCCTCGTCCCGTTCCCCAGGCATCCTCTTTTGTGAGCGCCGTATTACCCTTAACCTGATCTTTGGTGTAAGTCTTGGCCGGACTATCCGACGAACCGCCAGCATCCCACATTTTAGTTTTGGTCTGCCCCCGTTCAGAAATCTTCTCCATGACTTGCGTATGAGCAACCGACTTCTGCAGTTCCGCGCCATTTCTAATGACGCTGACTCTGCCTTGCGACGTTATTCCCACGCCCTGGGAATGAGATTTTTCCAAATGACTCAGTTCCATCGAGTCTGAACGGCGCAGAGTGGGTAAAAGGTTATTCAGCGAGGTTTGACTCATTGACCCGGCATTATCCGGAGCCGTGTTGGCGCTGGGTTGCGAGGCGCTCAAGCCGGCATAAGGGTGTGAGGCCTTTGTAGTGGCGTGAGTTACTACTTCCGGAGTCGCCCCGGTTTGGGTCTGAACAGATTGCGTTGAATGACTGACTTGCATAGCTTTACGCCTCCAGAACGCTTAAAAACGTTGGTAAAACATGGGTGGCTTATGCTCTGGCGCAGCCGTTTCCGCAAAAAAGTTATCCTGAAGCTCCTTATAGCTGTGGGTCGCATAGGTAATGAAATTATTCAGGATATTGGCGAACAGATCCCTGTCTAGAAATGCGACGGGAAAACTGTACTGCAGATATATCCGGTCCTCCCGGGTATCCAGACTAAATACGGCGCCGAGATTGTTATGAAAGTAGAAGTTCCCTTCCAGCAGATGCTGCTGCAATTCCCGACGCTGATCATTCAGTTTAGGCATGAACTGCATTGGACTGGCGATAAACACCAGAGCGCTGTGCTCAGGAGCTTCAATTAGAAATTTAACGCCTTCAGAGTTTTCAAAAGCGCATATTCCATTTTCATTCAGTTTCAGAAACGACAGATTCAACTGGCTGGCGAGATCTGACAGTAATGCGTTGACGGTTTCCCAGGTAGACATAGTAGTGATCCTGTAGGTTGTATGAATATGAAGATCAAGAAATTCAGGTGACAGTCTTAGCGGCTGTCATTGCGACTTTCTTGTGTTCTTCTCCCACGGTAGGTCCATCTACAACGCACATGATTGGAAGCACATGCGGACTAATAACCAGTAAGAAACATCTTGCAGGGCAAAGTTGCGCGCTTGAAAACGCGATGGAAAGATGACAGGCAGCTTGAATCGCTATCTCAATTTATCGATTGAAAAATGAAAGAAAAAAGGAGTCCGGAATAACTCCGGGCTCCTTTTGAGAGTGACACACAGTTCGCACTGGGTGATTAAGATCAATCGACGTTATTAATATGGCAATGATATTGGCATGTTAATAACTAGGCGCATGGATGCGCCTGCGCGGCGGCTAGCCTCGGGAGACAGGGCCTGACCTGTGCAGGCCCTGTCGTTGCAGTCAAATAGAAGGAAGCTATTTGACTGCCTGATTAATAAGTACCGAGTCGGCGACTCCCTGTGGCGTTTCCGCGTAGTGCGAGAACGTCATGGAGAAGCTGGCTCGTCCTGCTGTCATAGTGCGCAGGTCGCCGATATAGCCGAACATTTCCGCCAGCGGCGCTGCCGCGTTGATGACGCAGGCGTCGCCTCGGTCCGCCTGGTCGAGGATCGAACCGCGACGTCGCATGAGGTCGCCAATACAGTCGCCGACGTGGTCGCGAGGCGTCACAATCTCAACCGCCATCACGGGCTCCAACAGTCTGGGCGCCGCCTGCGCCATGGCTTCCTTGAAGGCTTCCCGTCCGGCAACGCTGAACGCCAGCTGCGACGAATCCTGCGCGTGGTAGGAGCCGTCCAGCAACACCGCCTTGAAGCCGCCACTGGGATAACCGCCCAATACGCCAGAGCGCGCAGCCTGTCTGACGCCATCTTCCACAGCGGGAATATATTCCCGTGGGATGGCGGCGCCGACGATCTGGCTTTCAAACTCAATGCCGTCGCCGTCGATGGGTTCGAAGCGCATGCGCACTTCCGCGAACTGACCGGGTCCGCCTTTTTGCTTCTTGTAGACATAGTCTACGTTCGCCGATTGTGTGATCGTCTCCCGATACGCCACTTGCGGACGTCCAACAGTCACAGCAATGTCAAAGTCCGTTTGTAGCCGATCCACCACAATTTCCAGATGCAGCTCGCCCATGCCTGACACCAGCGTTTCTCCCGCTGCGCCTGTACTCAAACGCAGGCTGGGATCTTCGCCGACAATGGCGCGCAAAGCTTCACCCAGACGATCCTGGTCCTGTCTGGATTTAGGCTCGATCACGATATCCATAACCGGTTCCGGCGCACTGATGCGCTCCAACACCAGAGGCGCTTCCGGGGCGCACAACGTATCACCGGTCTGCGTGTGCTTCATGCCAACCAGCGCCACGATATCGCCGGCGCCGATACGATCACGCGCCACTTTACGGTCGGCGTGCATTTCGTATATGCGGCCAATACGTTCATATTGACCGACATTGGCGTTCAACACCCTTGAGCCTGCTGCAAGCGACCCCCGATAAACCCGTGCATACGTCAAAGCGCCATGTTTATCGTTCACCACTTTAAAGGCCAATGCAGCAAATGCGCCTTCGATGTCCGCTTCCACAACCTGAGCGCCATCGACGGTTTCCACGCCTTTCACATCCTGCGGCGAAGGCAGATAGTCGACCACCGCGTCCAGCACCATCTGCACGCCTTTGTTCTTAAATGCAGACGCGCACAACACAGGAACGAATGCGCCACTGACAACGCCCTGACGAATCAGTCGTCGCAGATCATCCGTCTGTAAGGCGGCGCCATTGAACCAGCCTTCCAGGAGTTCATCATCCAGCTCAACCAGTGTTTCTTCCAGTTGCGCCCGATATTGCGCAGCCTGTTCCTGATACTCAGGCGTAATGTCTTCGGACGAATATTTCCAGCCGTCATCCGTGTTCCAGCGATGCAGGGTCATAGTCGTCAAATCGATCAAACCGACATAGATTTCTTCGATGAACACCGGCAAGTGAACCACCAGCGGTCTGGCGCCAAGCCGTTCGCGAATCATATTCGCCACGCGCAAATAATCAGCGCCGATGCGGTCCATTTTATTGACCAGACATATGCGCGGCACGCCATACTGATCCGCCAATCGCCAGTTGGTTTCCGATTGCGGCTCAACGCCGGCGACGGAGTCGAAAACCACCACCGCGCCGTCCAGTACGCGCAACGAGCGATTCACTTCGATGTTGAAATCGATGTGACCAGGCGTATCAATAATATTGATGCGATGATCCCGCCAGCCCACTGTAACCGCCGCGCTGGCGATAGTGATGCCTCGTTGGCGTTCCTGAACCATGTGATCGGTGACGGTCCCGCCATGATGCACTTCGCCCATGCTGTGCAGGGCGCCAGTGAAGTGCAGCAACCTTTCGGTCAGGGTGGTTTTGCCTGCGTCAACGTGAGCGATGATGCCGATATTTCTTAACTTTTGAAGTTTCATAACAAACCTCTGAAAACCTGAAATCCTTCTTCCGGACAGGCTTTTCTGAGTACGCCCGGAAGTGTTTACTCCCAGGGCGCAAGAGGCGTCATGGGAGCGTTAAGTTGTTTCCCGGTCTTTTGGCGTTCCACGCATACCCTGAAGAGAGGCAGGATAAACAAGCGTGGAAAAAGTGGAAGCACCAAGGGATAGGCGCGAGAACTCCGGCCCTTGGGCTGGGACTATTGCTGCGATGTACTTGTCGTAAGTTCTCATAACGAAACCATTTCTTGGCGATGTTGAGTATGCGTCCGAACTTTTTCGGAACCGAAAACGAAAAAACCCCGGGAGGCGGAGGCCTACCGGGGTCTTTTCATACTGCAACCGGAGGCCTATACGCCCCCGCCAGCTTTAGCGAAGGCTATGACTTCAATACCAAAATGCACGCGCTGTCGCGAGCGATAGTGATCGCTCCGACACGGCCGCTGATGTTGGTAGTGGTGAATGTCATAACCTTGCTCTTCAGATAAATTCGTTTAGTGGGCGCGGATATTAACAAGCCTTTGTTTAGTATTCAATCAGCTTTTATCGAGAATATTGCAGCGCCCAGAAACGCAAAAAACGGAGCCGGAAGACCGACTCCGCCGCAGGACAGGATTATTGCGCTGCGTTGGCCCTAACTTCGTCGAAAGTCCATTCCTTCATCAGGTCGCCATTGCGGAAGACGGTAACCAGTTGATCTTCCCGATTGCCCAGATCCTGCCGGCGCACTGTCTGAAAGCCGCCATCCAGATCTTTAACCAGCGCCAGAAGTCCTTTCTTAGAACGCTTGCCCTGATCGGTGATGGGGTCTTTGTAAACATCTCTCCAGATGCCTTTCACGCATATCGCAGACGCTTTCATGGCGAACTTCAACGTATCCCGGTTCACCTTCTGCAGCAGCTCTCCACCCATGCCGAAAGCAATATTTTCAGCGCTTTGCTTGCGCGCTTTCATCGCCGCCAGAATAGCTTCGATCGTGTGTAAAGAGATGCCGTCGCCTTGAATCACCCGGATGCACGCCGGCAATACCCGATATCCTTTGCTGTTGACGGTGAAGCCGAATTTCCGCATCAGTCGTTCGATAGTTTCGGTCACAATCGCTACAGGATCGCCACTGTCAGGACGCACCACCAAGGTGCCGCCGCTGCGCTCAATCTTGGTTTTCAACGCTTCGCCCCAGAGGTTGTCGATAGCGTTCCACAAGTCATAAGAGTCGCTGACTACCGCCACCAGTTTGCCGGGCTCGGCGAACTGCTCCAGCATGTTGGCGTAGGCGTCCACTTCCGCTTCTTTGCCCCAGCTGGTAATGGTGCTGTGCTCCGCCGCAGGGATTGAAAAGCCCGCCATATCAGCGCCGTAGTAACGTCTCGCCGCCATAATGCCGCTAACAGTGTCAGTGCCCATGAAGTTCACCAAGTGAGCGGCCCCGCCAATCGCTGCGGTTTCTTCAGAACTCGCGCCGCGAGCGCCAAAGTCGTGCAGTTTAAATGGCAATCCTTCGATAGTGTCCGCCGTTTCTTCCAGGTAACGCTTGATGATGTTGCGGCAGCTCCAGGATACGGTGGCGACCGTGGTCGGATACCAAACCGCTCTCAACAAAGCCGTTTCCACATAGCTGGTCAACCAGGCGCAGTTGCGGTCAGTGTTGATCACCTGCACCATCACGTTTTTCACATCCATGACAGTCCCTTCCGGCGCAGCCTGGATTTCTATCGGCAGATAACCCTCGTGTTTATCCAGAATATAGCGCCAGCCTTCTTCATTGAAGGGAACGCCGTGGGCTTGATACACCAGCTTGGCTTCTTCGATATCGTCCGCGGTAATCGGCTTGGTCAGGTACTCTTTGATGAACATCTGCAGACCGAAGAACACTGCTTTTTCAAACGCGCCGCCGCGTGATTCGATGTAGCTGGAAACCTGCGTGGCGCCAGCTGGGTACTGCAGGTAGTGAGAGGTTTTATAAGAATCTACGTTTAAGATAATGCTGTTTTTCATGACGGAAATCCTCCGGTCAATGTTTGGGTAAAGGGTGTTGCGGTCTATCCGCGTCCCTCGTTTGTCTTAATAATTTTCCGGTTAGATGCCGGTCATTTCCTGAATGATGAAGTAGTGATCTTCATATAATTTGCCTGGGTCCAGTTCCGCCAGCGGCACCCACATGGCCTGTCTGGCGTCATCGCCGCCTTTCACTTTCGGCAGCTCGCTGCTTGGCTCCAGCTCAATGTGAAATGCATGAGTGATAGTGCGTCCTCTGGCTGAACGATGAGGATCATCGAACACTTGCTGCGCCTTGATTGAGCCCCTCAACACCGGCGCTGGCACTTTCAGTCGGGTTTCCTCCCGCAACTCTCTCAGGCATGCATCCAGTAATTTTTCATTCTGATCTACGAAGCCTCCCGGTAACGCTAACAACCCTTTACCGGGACGCGATTTGCGCTCCACCAGCAGCACATGTCCGCTTTGCACGATAACTGCATCGACCGTTACGAAAGTGGGCGCGTAGGGCGCTGCGCTCCAGGCGCGTTTGTACTTGGCGATGAAATCATGTTCGTATTTGATTTCCTCATAGTCTTCGCTGAGACAGAATTTCGCCAGTTTCTCCCGCACCGCCGCTGGCAGCGCCAGATCTGCGTCACTGCTTTCCAGGTAATTCATACCGCCGCGACGATCCGTCTGGTTAACGCCGAAAATCGCTTCTCTTACCGGCGTGGCGCTGATACCGTCCACATTCTCAACTTCAACGCTTCCCCATTGAGGGAACAGCTTCAGGTAGAAAGAGCTGTGGTCCTTGCTGTGGCCAATCAAACCCACCTTGGCGGATTTGTGCGGCATACCGTGATGCGCGGTTACCAGCCCCTGAACCGTGGACTGTACGTTTCTGACCCAGATCTCATCGTTGTAGACAATGTCCATCAGCGGCGCGATATGTACGCGTTGGTTATCTTCTTTGCTGAGGGCGCTGCGCACCATGTCTTCGCGTTCGTTGACGCTCCAGGGGTTGCGTGTGGAGCGGGGCTGATGCGCCGATCCGCACAAGACAATCATTTGACGCGCTTTGCGCAGTCCCTGTTCAATCACCGCAAGGTGACCGCGATGAAAGGGTTGGAAACGTCCGATAAATACTAAAAAGTCGTATTCGAAATTTTGCATATCAGCAATCTCCTTGCTGTGGTTGACGGGAACCCGGTCTTTCCAGGTCCGCTTAAAACTTTTTCTCCGTGGATTCATGAGTCCCATGAACCCTGTCGATGGATATATAGTGGCATAATGACACTAAGTGGTCAAGCGCTATTTTCAGACACCCTCTAAAGCATTTGTAACCTGCCTGATGCGCGCTTCAACATCGCCCTTCAGCAGCGCGTACTCTATGTTTCTGCGCTCCAGCTCCGCGATGATCTCCTGCTGGAAATCCGTGCGATTCACCTCCCCTGAGCGATCCCAGGTATCCTCATAGGGGATGTCGTCGTCGCACAGAAACACATGGTCATAGCGCTGCGTCGCGGCATCCGCCAGACACTCCAGTTCCGGCAATGCGAAGCCATGATAGTAATGAGCGAAATGCCGCGTCGTCAGCGCATTGGTGTCCACGAACAAGTAGCGATCACTATCCAGCAAAAGTTTTTCTTCGCGCTCCAGATGGCCTTGTGCGATTTCCACCAGCTGCTCGGGAGCCAGACGTCGCTCAATCTGATTTTCCTCCCAGTATTCCCGTCCGTACTCCGGCATCCATTGCGTATTAAAGCGCGCCGCCATCGCCTGCGCTAACGTGGTTTTACCGGTAGACGGGGCTCCCAAAAACACCACTTTCTTTACCAGGTCCCGGTACACCAGCGGATGCACCCAGTCTCTGGCGGCGAAGGGATTTTTGCGCACCTGAGTAGCGGAGATGGGTACAATCTTTCTGGCTTCATCCACTCGACAGTCCTGCGCGTTGAGATAACGACTGACATGATCGCCATAAAATTCACTGGAGAAGAAATGGGTCACCCGCCTGCCAGCCAGACATTGCCCAATGTAGTCCTCCTGCAGCCGACATATCTCCGGCGTATCTCCCACTTCCTGGGGTCCATCCGGGGCCAGAATTACCTCTGCGTCCGGGTAAAGCGCTTTAATCCAGGACGCCCGCCGTTCCAGTGGAACCTCTATGACATCCGGGCAGTCATAGATCATCACCAGCAGGTGATCCACCTGCTCCAGTGCTTGTTCGATCATATACTGATGACCTTTATGCAGCGGCGCGAACTTCCCTAACGTCAGACCAACCTTGCGCGGCGCATCATACTCAGGCTTTCGCATAGTCCGCCTTTATCTCCAGCGTCTGGGTTTGATAACGACGCAGCCATACAAGCAGACCCGCACTCGCCATGACCAGGAAAGTCGCATACAAAACGGTGGTGGGATACAGACCTTTCTGCCAATACACGCCAATGGCGACGATGTCCACGGCAATCCAGAAGCCCCAGTTGATCAGCTGGCGTCTGGATAGCAGCCATTGCGCCACCAGACTGGCGACCGTGGTGAATGCATCCGGATAAGGGAGTGAGGCGTCGGTATAGGTGGACATGACATAACCCAGAGCAAAACTGCCGATAACGGCGACCGCCACCCACAGCAGCGTCATCGTTGGCGGGGTGGGCAACACCACTAAATCATCGTCGCGCCCCCTACCCTGCAGCCAATACCACCAGCCATAAAACTGCATCACCACATAAATGCCATGGAGTATGAAGTCGGAATACAGCTTGGCGTCATAAAACACGATCATGTACAGCGCCACCTGCACCAGCCCGACAGGCCAGCACCAGATATTGCGCCGGATGATCAGGAAAACGCAGATAAAGCCCGCCAGGGAGGCGATGATTTCGATAGCGGAGCCGCCGAAAAAGCCGACCAAAAAGGATTGTATTTCCATGGTATTACTCTGGAGTTTGGATATGCTTTTATGAATAGATTAAGGGCGTCAGTTTTGACACCTCTGTTCTAGGTCGCTAATATTAGTGGCCTAATGCCACTAATATTAGTATGTTTTTCAGGTTATGCAAGATCACGCCTCAGAAAAAGACTTTCTCGCCGCTTACAACATTCATGACTACGAAGTGCCTCTCACTTCCGTGGACATGGCGATATTCAAGCTCAGGGAGCAGCAACTCGAAGTGTTGCTGGTGAAGCGCTCGCAACACCCCGCCAAAGATACGTGGGCGCTGCCGGGAGGCTTTATTGATCTGCAAAAAGACAATGTCCTTGAAGACACCGCTCATCGGAAGTTAGTGGAAAAAACCGGGGTAAAAAGCCCCTATCTGGAGCAGGTCGCCACCTTCGGCGGTAAGCAAAGGGACCCTCGCGGCTGGTCAGTGACAGTGGTGTACTTCGCCCTGGTCGCCCATGAGGAGATCGATGTCGACCCCAAAGGCGCCAAAGAGGAAACACACTGGGTTCCAGTAACCGAAGCCCTGCGCGACTATAGACTGGCGTTTGATCACAACGAGATTCTGCGCCTGTGCCGCGAACGGCTGACCAGCAAGGTGCAATACACAGCGCTGCCGATTCACTTGCTGCCTGAGGAGTTTACACTGACGGAGCTGCAGAAAGTATTCGAAGTGATTCTGGGCAACGAGGTAGAGAAAAAATCCTTCCGTCGCCGCATCCTGGATGCGGATATTCTGGAGGAAAGCGGCGCCATGCGCACCGGCAGCAACCGACCTGCAAAACTGTATCGACTCAAGCGCGGCGTGGAGAATCATTTTTTCCCCAGAACCATCGAAGGACCGCGCAGTTAACGTCGGAGAGATGTAATGACTGAGAAGAAAACCATTAACTTTTACCTGGCCAACGGCGAATACGGATGCTTTTCCAATTTCTCCCGCGATCCGGTTTACTTGAAAGACAAGCGCTGGCCTACGTGCGAACATTATTTTCAGGCGCAGAAATTCGCAGGCACTGAACACGAAGAAGCCGTGCGCATGGCGTCAAAACCCATGGAGGCCGCCAATATGGGACGTGAACGCACGCGCCCTTTGCGGCCGGATTGGGAAGCAGTCAAAGACGACATCATGCGCGAAGCGGTCATGGCCAAATTCGTTCAGCATGAAAAGCTGACTTCTATACTGTTGGAAACCGGCGACGCCGAGTTGGTCGAGCATACCGCCAATGACCGTTACTGGGCGGATGGCGGCGACGGTAGCGGCCTGAATATGCTGGGTAAAATTCTGATGGAAGTGCGCGAAGCCATTCGACAAGGTAAGAGCAAATATGAAAACGGTCACTTTATTTAGACCCACAGGCCCGAATGAGCTGGCGCTGGTGGAAGCCAGCGGTTTTAAGCGCTGGCCGCCGCGTTTACCGGAACAACCCATTTTCTACCCGGTTTGCAACGAGGACTACGCCCGTCAAATCGCCCGGGACTGGAACGTCAAAGACTCCGGCGTGGGTTACGTCACCCGTTTCGACGTGGATGCGGAATACCTCAGCCAATTCGACGTCAAAGTCGTCGGCGGTAAGGAACATGCCGAATACTGGATTCCAGCGGAGCAACTGGAAGAATTCAACGATCATATCATCGGCGATATTGAAGTCATCGCCACGTATAGAGACGAATAGACAAAAAACCTACCATGCGAATCCACTACGGGCGTTCTTGCAGGCTCGTCATTTTATATAAATGTTTGTTAAAGGTAGTGAGTTCGCATGTTGGTAAAGGAAAGCCTGATAGTCAAAGAGCTTGGGAGCACCTATTTTGAGCGGGGCGTAAAATATTTTAAGCAACGACGCGTCACTCTGGTGGAATATGGCGAAGATCACTCCACAGCAACAGTGCGGGGTTCTGGTAACAGTGTTTACCAGGTCTTGGTAACACTTGAAAATGACGCCTATGGCCTGAGAATAGAAGGGGAATGCTCATGCCCTATTGGCTATAACTGTAAACACGTTGCAGCCACACTGCTCGCCGTGAATGAAAAAAGCCAGATTCCAGCGCAAAAAGATACTTGGTCTGACCATAACTCGTCTCACCACCCAGATGTAACGCTGGACCTTGACGTCAGGCGCTGGCTTGACCAGTTGGTCGACACAGCAACAGAGGAAGCAACTCCCGATAGCGCTAATCAGGTTAGTGTGCTCTATTTGCTGAAGCACAACCAAATGAACGGCAATGTCTGCGTCAACGTTATCCAGGCGCGCACTCTAAAGTCCGGCGAATACTCCACAAAAACCCAGCGTTACAATATTAGCGCGGCCTTTAACCAGAGTAAGCCAGCCGCCTTCCTGACCAAAGCTGACCTGGCGATCTTCAAACGCCTGTTATGGTCGCAATGGGGCTCTGACCTACCGTTAACGGAAGAAAGCGGAGCTGACGCCCTTCAGCGCATACTGGCGACGGGACGCGCGTACTGGGAAACCCCACAAGGACCAAAGTTATTCAAAGGCGCGCCAGCGCAGGCGGAGTTTGAGTGGCGAGTGGATATGGAGGGCGAACAAACCCTGAAAATGGTCCCATCACATCTGATAATGGTCGCCACTGATCCGATCTACTGTATCAATACCCACACCGGAGAATGTGGCCAGCTGCATAGTGAACTGCCGCCGTCCATGCTGATGACGCTTAATCGCGCGCCCAGGTTATCCCCAGTGCAGGCGGGAAAAGTACGCTCGCTTCTGGAGCAACGACTCCCCGGCGCACGACTTCCCAAACCCAAAGAGATCGCCGTCGAGAAGGACAGCAAAGTCAAGCCGCAGGTTCATCTTAGCCTTGGGGCGGCAAGCCCTTCTCAAACTGGCTATTTTCCATATAGAACGAGTCAAGCCGATGTTCCCTACGCCAGGCTGGAGTTTTCCTATCACGATATCCGCGTATCTTATGACTCCGATATTCAGCAAGTGACAACGGTCAAAGACAATACCCATCTCATCATTCCCCGGGATTTTCTTGTTGAAGAAACAGCCCTGCGCAAACTAAGAACTCTGGATATGCGCCCGCTCAATACCATCGAAACCTATCCGCTCGTCGATGAGGCGCATCAAATGGACCTGAGCTTTGCAAGCGTCGGAGAGTGGCATGGGTTCGCCCAATACGGCATCCCCCTGTTAGAGAAACAGGGATGGAGTATTACCATTGAGGAGGACTTCCCCTTTCAGTACCTCAATACAGAGGCCGAAGAGCTCTCCTGGTATTCCAATCTCGATGAGAGCGACAGCGACTGGTTTGATTTCGACCTCGGCGTGGAAGTCAACGGCGAGCGCATTAACTTGTTACCTGTCCTCTACAACCTGATTAAAGACGCGCCGGAGGAGTGGGAGCTTCAGACACTGGCCGATTATCCCGGAGATAGCGATGTTCTGCTCCAGGTCGCCCCTGGCCGGTGGATCAAGCTGGATGTCGAGAGAGTCAGAAACCTGTTAGGCAGTCTCATCGAGCTGTACGACCATGATCCTCTGGTGAACGATAAATTCCGCCTGGAACGAGGACAGGTTGGCCAGCTTCTGCCGCTCAACGAGGCCATGGCTTCAGTCGGCCTGCGCTGGCTGGGCGCTGATAAACTGACGCGCTTGATTGATCGACTGAAACAGCAGGAGCAAATGAGCCATGTCTTCCCCCCCGACTGGTTCAACGCCACCCTCAGAGACTACCAACAAGAGGGACTGAACTGGCTTGGCTTCCTTAGAGAAATCGAAATGGGCGGCATCCTGGCGGATGACATGGGATTGGGCAAAACCATACAGACTCTCGCCCTGCTCTCGGTGGAAAAAGCCCAGGGGCGGATGGATCGGCCCTGCCTGATCGTCGCGCCCACCAGCTTAATGAGCAACTGGCGTAAGGAAGCGGAAAAGTTCGCACCAGAACTGAAAGTACTCGTTCTGCACGGCCCCCATCGCACCGAGCGTTTCGAACATATAGCCGACAACGACCTGGTTTTGACGACCTATCCGCTACTGCCGCGCGACAGCGAATATCTGCTAAAGCAGGATTACCATTATCTTATTTTGGATGAAGCGCAAACCATCAAGAATCCAAAGGCGCAGGCTACCCAACTGGTACACAGGCTACAGGCTCGACATCGGCTGTGTCTGACTGGGACGCCGATGGAAAATCATCTGGGCGAGCTGTGGTCGTTGTTTAACTTCCTCACGCCGGGGCTGCTTGGCGACGATAGAAAGTTCAAAACCCTGTTCCGCACTCCTATCGAAAAACAGGGCGATCTTGAACGGCAACGCTTGTTATCTAGACGCATCAAGCCGTTTATGTTGCGCCGCACTAAACAAGAGGTCGCGACGGAGCTGCCGGAGAAAACAGAAATACAACGTACTGTTTTGTTGGAAGGAAAACAGCGGGACCTTTATGAAAGTATTCGCGTCGCCATGGATAAGAAGATTCGTGACGCTATCGCCAAGAAGGGCGTTAAACGTTCTCATATAGAGATTCTGGACGCATTACTGAAGCTGCGCCAAGTCTGTTGCGACCCATCGCTGCTGAAACTGGACAGTGCGCGTAAAGTGAAAAACAGCGCCAAGCTGGAAACGCTGATGTCCATGTTGCCCAGCCTGCTTGAGGAAGGCCGCAAAATACTGTTGTTTTCCCAGTTCACTTCTATGCTTGGATTGATCGAAGCGCAACTGGACAAAGCCGGTATAGAGTACGTAAAACTGACAGGCGCGACAAAAGACAGAGATACGCCTGTCAGTCGCTTTCAAAGCGGAGAGGTCTCTTTGTTTCTGATTAGCCTTAAAGCAGGCGGCGTGGGTTTAAATCTAACCGCAGCGGATACCGTCATCCATTATGACCCCTGGTGGAATCCCGCCGTTGAAAACCAGGCGACCGACCGCGCCTACCGTATCGGCCAGGATAAGCCTGTGTTCGTTTACAAGTTGATCACCGAAGGAACCGTGGAAGAAAAAATCGTCGAATTACAAAAGCAGAAACAAGCGCTGGCGGATAATCTACTTGCAGACAAGGCTGAAAAGTTCACCTTCGATGAAGAAGAGCTGCGTAAGCTATTCGCCCCGGTTGAATAGGATAAAAGTACATGACTGGACAACCAGATAGAAACAATCTCGATAAATACCAGGGCTGCCTGCTGGGCCTGGCGGTGGGCGACGCCGTGGGCACGACGTTGGAGTTCCGTCCGCGTGGCTCCTTCGAGCCGATCGACGACATGGTCGGCGGCGGTCCATTCGGACTGAAGCCGGGACAGTGGACCGATGATACTTCCATGGCGTTATGTCTGGCGGAGTCCCTGCTAACCAAACAGGGTTTTGACGCGGCGGATCAGATGACCCGCTATAGCAACTGGTGGCAGTGGGGCTATTTCAGTAGCACCGGAAACTGCTTTGATATCGGCAATACGGTGCGCGGCGCTCTCCAGCGCTTTCTGGACAGCGGCGAGCCTTACTCCGGCTCACTGGACGCCCATAGCGCCGGCAACGGCTCCATCATGCGCCTGGCGCCGGTCGCTATGTACTACAGCCCCCGCATTGAGCAAGTAGTCAAGTATTGTGGTGAAAGTTCGCGCACCACTCACGGCGCTGACGAATGCGTGGACGCCTGCCGCTTGATGGGCGTTATCCTGCATCAATTACTCGTCGGCGACGCCAAAGAGGACGTGCTGGAAGACCCCATGTACGTGCCCTACACGGACAAAGTCGCCCAGATTTCCATGGGGGATTACCTGAATAAAAGCGAAAGCGAAGTGCGCGGGACTGGCTACGTGATTGACGCGCTCGAAGCCGCCCTGTGGTGCTTCGCCCATACGGATAACTTCCAGGACGCGGTGCTGAAGGCGTCAAACCTTGGCGACGACGCCGACACTACCGCCGCCATCGTCGGCCAGATCGCCGGCGCATACTATGGCGTCAACGGTATTCGCCAGGACTGGCTGGATAAACTGCATATGCGCGACGACATCGCCGCCATGGCGGAGCAGTTGCACGCAGCGCAGCCGGCGAAAGAACCGCAGGCATAACGTCCGACATCTATACAAGGAGTTTAGAATGCCACATCCCATGCAGGATCGCTGGTTCATGCCCGCCCCCCAGGCGGGCAAAGCGATCAGACTATTCTGCTTTCCCTACGCCGGCGGCAGTCCCAATGCTTTTCGAAGCTGGGTGAAGCGTTTTCCAGGCGACATTGATGTCGTGGTGGTGCGTCTGCCCGGTCGAGAAAATCGCATCAGCGAGGCGCCTTTCAGCGAATGGCCGCCATTAGTGGAAGCCGTGCTGCAAGCGATTGTACCCTATCTGAACCAGCCTTTCGCTTTCTTTGGCCACAGCCTCGGCGGCCGCGTTATCTTCGAATTGACCCGACGCCTGCAATCCTATGGCGCGCCCTTGCCTGAACATATGTTTATTTCCGGCTGTCGCTGTCCTCATCTGAGCAGTAGCCAGCCGTTCATACACCAGCTGCCAATGGAAGGGCTGATAGAAAGAATCCGCCAAATGAACGGAGCCCCGGAGGCGGCGCTACAGGACCAGCAATTGATGGCGCTGTTAGAGCCCATGTTGCGTGCGGACTTCAAGCTTTCCGAGTGTTGGAGCGGCGACAAATCACAGACATTACGGGTTCCCATCACCGCTCTAAGCGGGCAGGACGACCCTATCGACGCGCCCGCGCGCATGCATGAGTGGGAAGATTACACCAGCAGTCGGTTTCAATTGCGCACGTTCCCCGGGGACCACTTTTTCATCCGCAGCAGCGAACAGGAAGTCACAGCCTTTATCAGCCAGGTACTCTTGGAAAACGCATTGCTTCCGGCTTAAGGCTGGACGCATGCGTCAATCCCTACTGGAACCTTTGTCTCAACGCCGCTAAACTTTTGCGTTTTCCACATCAGGTTTACCCAGTTCACCTCGGATACGGTCATGTAATGGCGATCGCACCCTCAATATCAGCTTTTGCTACGGCGTCTTAACTGACGACAGTATTGCTTCGTCTCTTCTTCAGCGCATAGCAAGCTGACTCTTTTGAATCTCCGCAAGACGTTTTCCTGTGGAGGAATCAATACGGATTTTGTTTTTGAGGAGGCGGTATGTTTATCCGCAAATATCCCCGCACGCCCCACCTGCAAGGGTCGCGGCTACAGCCGGGGGACAGCGCATCGGATCAGGTTCCCTATTCGCAACTGGCCGGACGTTATCTGGTCATCGAAGAAAAACTCGACGGCGCCAATGCCGGCGTCAGTTTCGACGCATCCGGCGCATTGCGTCTGCAAAGTCGCGGGCATGTGCTGACCGGCGGCGGTCGCGAGTCGCAGTTCGCGCAGTTTAAGTCCTGGGCCACAGTGCATCAGGAGCGTTTGTTCGAAATTCTGGGAACCCGTTACACCCTGTACGGGGAATGGATGGCGTCGAAGCACACGGTGTTTTATGACCGCTTGCCGCATCTATTTGCTGAATTCGATATTCTCGACACCGAGACGGGCGAATTTCTCTCCACGTCGGCGCGTCGACGCATGCTAAAGGATTCACCGGTGCTTTCCGTTCCGGTCTTATATGCCGGACTGGCGCCCAAGCGCTTGGCGGAACTGCAAAAACTGGTGCGCCCATCGCTGGCGAAAACCACACAATGGCGCAACAGCCTGGAGCAGGTCGCACATCAGGAAGCGCTGGATTTTGATCTGGTTAAACGACAGACCGACAACTCGGATTTGTCCGAAGGACTGTATATAAAAATCGAAGAAAACGGACGTACCGTCGGCCGTTTGAAATGGGTGAGACATGACTTTATTCAGGCCATTCTGGATAGCGGCAGCCATCACCTGAACCGTCCTATCTTTCCCAATCAGCTGGCGCGGGGCGTGGATATGTACGCCTCACAGCTTACCTTGAAGTGGGAGGACCTCGGCCACGATGAGCCGGATTCTCAGGAGCCGGGCGCCACAGAGGAGGCATGCTCATGATCAGCTACCAGCAACTCCAAAACTGGATGCCCGCCGATGGCGCCGAGCCGGACTGGCGCGCACTGTGGGAAGGCCTGCCTGATCTGCAGCCTTTGGCGAGCACGCCCCAGGACCCGTATTACCATGCGGAAGGGGACGTGTGGACGCACACCAAAATGGTAGTGAATGAGCTGTTGGCGGGGGAAACCTATCAGCAGGCGGATGCGGAACAGCGCTTTGTGCTGTTCTACGCCGCCCTGTTGCATGACATCGCCAAACCGGCCACCACTATCGTGCGCCCGGACGGCGGCGTCGGCAGTCCCCGACACTCCCGACGCGGCGCAGTGGACGCCCGGATACTGCTGTGGCGAGCCGGCGTTCCTTTTGCCTTGCGGGAACGCATTTGTCGCATTATCGCTCAGCATCAGGTTCCGTTTTTCATCTTCGACGATCGTGCGCAACGACGTCCGGAATTTCTGGCGCATCGTATGTCCTGGGAAGTTAGTCTGCAGGAACTGTATGCGGTGGCGCTGGCGGACATGAGCGGCAGAACCTACGAGAAGAAAGACGACAGCATCGCGGACATCGCGCTATTCAGGGAGTTAGCGGTGCAGGAAGCCTGTTGGCGACAACCGCGCGCGTTTCCTGACGCAGTGATTCGCCAGCAGTATTTCCGCTCCGACGGCGCCACAGCGGCGGATTATGGATACCAGCAACCGGAAGGCTCCGAGGTGGTCTTGTTATGCGGACTGCCCGCCTCCGGCAAAAACACCTGGGCGAGCCGACATCGACCTGACTGGCCTACCGTCTCCTACGACGACGCCCGTGAGGAGATGGGCCTCAAGTACGGCCAGAACGAAGGCAGAGTCGCGCATCACGCCACCGATATGGCTAAAGAGCACTTGCGGCGCAAGCAGCCCTTTGTGTGGAACGCCACGCATCTGTCACAGGAAATGCGCAGTAATGCTTTGGACCTGTTGTACGCCTACCATGCGAAAATCCGCATCGTCTATCTGGAAGCTGGAGAGAAAACCTTGCGCGCCCGCAATCGCAAACGGGATAGCACGGTCACCGATAAAGTGATCGACCGACTGCTGTACCGCTGGGAAATCCCGTTGCCGAGCGAAGCGCATTGGGTGGAGTACGTGGTAGAGGATTGATAGCGGCCAAATAAGTCCAATCAATGCATCCCGTTTATCGCCGGATGCATTGAGTCAGACCCATGAGGTTAGGTAACGAGCTCCCCCTCTTCAATCCCCAAAAAACCGCCGGTCTGATGCGCCCATAGCTGGGCGTAGATACCGCCGCTATTGATCAAATCCTGGTGTGGGCCCTGTTCGATGATGGCGCCTTCGTCGAGCACAATCAGGCGATCCATGGCGGCAATGGTGGAAAGACGATGCGCAATGGCGATAACGGTTTTACCTTCCATCAGTTCATACAGGCTGCGCTGTATCGCCGCTTCCGCTTCGGAGTCGAGCGCAGAAGTGGCTTCATCCAGAATCAGGATCGGCGCATCTTTCAACAGGACGCGGGCGATGGCGATACGTTGACGCTGTCCGCCTGAGAGTTTCACTCCGCGCTCGCCGACCTGGGCGTCGTAGCCTCTTCGGCCCTGGGGATCAGACAAAGTCTGAATAAAATCATGCGCCTCCGCCTTTTTCGCGGCGGCGATCATCTCTTCTTCCGTGGCGTCAGGACGACCGTAAAGGATGTTATCTCGCACGGAACGATGCAGCAGTGACGTGTCCTGCGTCACCATCCCGATATGCTCGCGCAGGCTTTCCTGGCTGACTTCGCTGATATTCTGGCCGTCAATAAGAATCCGTCCCTGCTCCAGGTCGTAAAAACGCAGCAGCAGATTCACCAGAGTGGATTTACCCGCGCCGGAACGCCCCACCAGACCGACTTTTTCGCCGGGCTTGATATCCAGGGTTAGTTGTTCGATGACGCCCTCGCCTTTGCCGTAGTGAAAGCCGATTTTGTCGAATCTGATATGCCCCTTGGACGCCTGCAGTTGTCGCGCATCGGGCCGGTCCGTCACTTCCTGCGGCTTGGACAAGGTATTGATGCCGTCCGCCACGGTGCCGATATTTTCAAACAATGCGCTGACTTCCCACATGATCCACTGCGCCATGCCGTTCAGCCGTAAAGTAAGACTCACTGCGATGGCGATAGCGCCCACCGTGATCGCGCCCTGGGTCCACAGCCAGATCGCCAACGCCGTAATCACAAACGTCAGCAGATAATTCAGGGTATGCACGCTGACGTTAACGCCCGTCACTAATCGCATCTGTCGCCTGACTGTCTTTAGAAACCCCTCCATGCTCTCTTGCGCATAATCCGCTTCCCGCTGGGTATGGGAGAAGAGTTTTACGGTAGTGATATTGGTGTAGCTATCGACGATGCGGCCCGTCATTGCTGCGCGAGCATCCGCGTTTTTCATCGAGTTACGCTTGAGCTTGGGAACAAAGTAAAGCTGCAGACAGACATAAGCGCCCAGCCAAACCATCATGGGAATCAACAAGCGCGAATCCGCATTGCCAATCATCACCAGCATGGTGCTGAAATACACCAGCACATACACCATGATGTCCAGCAGCTTCATCACGGTTTCCCGCACCGCCAGGGAGGTTTGCAGCACCTTGGTGGCGATGCGGCCGGCGAAGTCATTCTGATAGAAAGATACGCTCTGCTTTAGCAAATAACGATGCGCCTTCCAGCGAATCTGCATGGGATAATTCGCCAGCAATGTCTGATGAATCAACAGCGCCCGGAATAAAACCCCAATAGGCAGGCCCACCAGCACCACCACCGTCATGATCAGCAAGCGGCCGCCCTCCTCCTGAAACAACGTCTCAGGATTCTTGTCCACCAGCCAATCCACCAACTGCCCCATGAACCCAAACAGAGAGACCTCCAAAAACGCCAGAAACGCGGAGGTCAGCGACATCAGGACTAACGGAATCTCCATTCCCCGCGTGTAATAACGGCAAAACGCGAACAACCCGGCAGGCGGCTGCTCCGGTTCCTCAGGGGGAAAGGGCTTAATAAACTTTTCAAACAAACTCAGCATAGAAACAATCCACATCCATCGGATCAAACAACAGGGTTATCAGTGTGCAAAGCAGCGAAGAACAAAGAGCGATCGGAGCATGCATAGCGCCCGAAAAGTGCGGCGAAAAGCCAGAGACAAATCAGATTAACCAAGGATGGAGGGAAATGTAAGGCGGGTTATTGCTTACCGTTATAAACAAAAAGTACGCCTTTGGTCAGGACTGACGCTATCTTATGATATTAACCATGTCATAGCCTCGCTGTCCTCGTTATTCCGCGACAAAAAGTAATGATGAAACAACTCTCCTCTACTGATTTCTACAACCTCAATAGCGAGCAATTGTTTCATCAATATCAAAGTCTGTCCTTCGAACAAGTGCATGCAGCCTGGCTGGATTACCTGCCAGCAACTCCCGGGCGCGCCTTGGACGTCGGCGCGGGTTCCGGCCGCGATGCAGGATGGTTGGCGAATAACGGATGGTCCGTCACCGCCATTGAACCTTCGGACAAACTTCTCGCTAAGGCCATAGCACGACACAGTGAGAGCCAGATCCAATGGTTGTCGGATACTCTTCCTGATTTGGAGAGGCTACAAGAAAGTAACAGCTACCATCTTATTCTGGTCAGCGCAGTCTGGATGCACCTCACACCTGCGCAGCAGACTCAAAGCTTGCAAAGACTAAGGCGGCTGCAAGCGCCAGATGGCGTGATAGTCATCACATGGCGAAATCTCGCCGATGAGCAAGAGCGGCGTTTTTATCCGATCGAAATGAAAAACTTTAAAAACGCCCAAATTTATTCAACGACCGATATCGGGCTACGCGCCAACGTTGAGTGGACAACCGCCGTGCTCAGGAATACCCCATGAGTCTGGCCTATTACGAAGCAAAGTTCGGCGAGCTGAATCCTAACCGTAGAAAAGGCGCGACCAGCCCACATAAAATCGCTATGTTGCTGGCGGTAATGGCGCTGATCGAGAAAGGCGAGCTACAAGAAAACCGCATCTATTTTGACGCTACGCTGACTGAAGCGTTTACCCGTCAGTTTGACAAACTAAAGACCAGCACAGACCGCAATAACCCTCATTGGCCTTATCTTCACCTGCGTAGCAGTGGAATTTGGCATCATCATCCAAAGCCCGGGCAAAGAGAGAACTGCGCCAAGATGGCCCTCTCCGGACCAGGAGCGATCCATAAACATATCGCCTTTGTTACTTTGGATGACGAACTGTTCGAATTACTGCAAAGTAGTTTCGTCCGGGAGCTACTAAAAGCAGCTCTTGAGAAGAATTTCACGATTGACGCCAGCAGCAGGAAAAGCATTCTACGTGAGGGCGATGGTTGGGACTGGCTGGAACGAGAGGCCGTCGTTCAGGATTACTTTGCTATGCTCAACAAGGAGCTGAGGTCTGAACCCTATACCAAAGCAGCCCACCGTAGATTACTGCAAAGCAAGCTCGATAACCGCTCAGAGGGCGCCATTGAATTTAAACATCAAAATATAAGCGCGGTTCTAGTGGAACTTGGCTTGCCCTATATCCTCGGCTACAAACCGGCGTTTAATTATCAAAAGTCTCTGAAAACCACCATTCTGGCCCATCTTGCAGGCAACCAAACGGAAATAGATATCCTCAACCAGTCCGCAGAAGCTGAGCCCAACTCCAATACCAACATCATCGACTGGGGTTCGGTGCTGGATCACGATATTCCAGAGAAAGTGCGCGCAGCCGCAGAGCAGGCACGCCCGTATCTAGCCTGCAAACCTAACTACGCCGCCAAAGAAGCAAATAATCGCAGGCTGGGAGAACAAGGGGAGGAATTCGCGCTGCAATTTGAACAATATCGTCTTACGAAGCTGGGACGGCCGGATCTCGCTAAAAAAGTAGAATGGACCAGCAGAGAACAAGGCGACGGTTTGGGCTTTGATATTCTCAGCTTCGATCCTGTGGAGAACAAAGAATTATATGTTGAAGTGAAAACGACCAGCTCAGGCAAGTATCAGCCGTTTTATATTAGCGACCGTGAACTTACGTTTTCCCAAGAGATGGCGGCGTCTTATAAGCTCTATCGCGTTTATGAGTGGCGTATGAAGCCCCGGCTCTTCATTTTGTCCGGGGCGGTGGATGATTACGTCAGTTTGCGGGCCCGAAGTTACGAGGCCAGGTTTAGTTAGCCCCACAAGCCGCTTCCAGGATATCTCTCAGATAAGTAGAAAAAGGGGTAGAACTCAGTCTCCCCCTTTTGCCCATCAACTAAACTCCGTCCCACCCTTCCGGCACAAGTACGCGGCGCTCACGGATTTCAGACAAACGCGGCCGAGTTCCGGGTCGCGTCTTTCTTTGGTCGGTGTGATGACGATACCTTCACGGATGTGATCGGCGTCGAGTTCGGTGGCGCCGTCGGTGAATGCTTGCATGACGTCCTGTGAGAAGGGACCGCGGTAGAGAACGGGAACGGTTTGTACTCCGAGTTGCTCCGCCATCGCCTGCAGTGCGTCGAAGTCGTGGTAGCGTTGGGCGCCGCGGTAGCCGCTGGCGAGGGCGAACAGGCGGAAGCCGAGTTCTTTGCCATACGCCAGATCCTGAACGCCTGGACCGAATGTTTCACCCAGGATAAACAAGGGCTCATCTTCCACCTGCAATTCGCCGCTCGCCAGCAAGGCGTCAATCACCGCCACCATGCCGGTAGTGGCGCGTACGTATACATTCGCGCTGTTGCCGTCGGTATTCGCAAGCACCAGGCCTTTGGCGCCGAGACCTTTGGAAAAAATCAACACGTTGCGTTTAACGCCGAACGCCTCTTGGTGAGCGTCTTTTTCTGGCAAGATAGCGACGCCGGTGAATGTGCCGTGCAGCTTTTCGGTGAACACGACTTCTTCGCCGTCCTGCAAAACATCCGGATAGGACTTCCAGTTTTCCACATCAAAATGGACGGTTAAACGCTGCCCGGCGTTAAAGATATCGCCCGCCATGGAGGTAGGAATCGGCGGTTCATATTTTTGTACGCCCAATAGCTCTGCGACGCACTGGCCTTCTTCCACCGGACTCAAGCGCGTCAGTTCGGAGTCCCCGTCGCTGTGTTCAATCACGGCGGTGTCGCCTTCCATACGCACGGGATAGCAGACGCCCTGGCTCAGTTCACCGCGCAGTTTGATGGCGGTGATGCGATTGCCGTCTTTGCCGTTCAGGCGTCCAACGCCTTTCTCGGCGTTCCAGAAATTCAGCTTTTTCAATAGCCACTGCGGCAGCAGCGAGGCCTCTGGGATGTAGGCGATCAAGTCCCCGGATTGGAACTCGCCTTTTTTAACGATGGAGCGATAGCCGTCAATCACGGCGAACTCAATAGCGTCCGCATTCGGGTGCGGTTCAATGTTGCGAATGCGTTTTATAGGTACGGAAAATTTAGACATAAAGTAAGCGTGCCTGCTTCATTCCCGCCGGGTGACACGGGCGGCGGGATACTAATAATCGATAAGTTTTTTGTGTTTTTTTAATCGCAATGCGTGAATTGCGCCCAGCATTGTATGCGTTACGCCGGAAATCTTCTAACTAATACTGTGATAGGCTATTCGATTCCGACAGGAAAATACGACCCGAGCAAGTCGGACGCCCCACTTTCATGCACGCCGCCAACAGGAGTAGACTTGTTCCTTTTGGGGATCAGGCAGAGGCTTTTTCAATGAGTGATTCGGCATATCAAAACCATTTATCCATCCTGCGTAAGCGCTTTGATCAGGCTCTGCTTGAGACGGACTTCGACGGCGTCATCCTGGCGTCAGGTCGCTTGACCTATTATTTTGGCGATGACCACTCCCACCCTTTTCATCCTTACGCCATGGCGCAACAGTGGGCGCCTTTCGACTTGATGCCGGATGTGTTTATCCACCTTCAGCGTGGTGAAACGCCGCGCCTGTTATGGCCGGCGAAACAGGATTTCTGGCATGTGGTGCACGCTGTTCCAGAGGGCGGTTGGAGCGATCAATGGCGCATAGAGCCTGTGAGTTCCCTACAGGAATGGCTGCCGCAGATCAGCGGCAAAACCGCCTGGATCGGCCCGGAATATAACGAGGCGCCGGGACTTAATCCGAATCTGAGCGTCAACCCGGAAGCACTGCTGCATAGACTGAATTATCAGCGCGCCTATAAAACCGAGTTTGAAATAGACTGTTTGTGGCGCGCCAACCAGGCCGGCGCAGCGGGACACAAAGCGGCGCAGGCCGCGTTCCTGGCGGGGAAAAGCGAGTGCGACGTCTATCGCGACTTTCTCGCCGCCAGCGGTCAGTTATCCAATCAGGAGCCCTATCCCGGCATCGTGGCGCTGAATGAAAACGCGGCAGTGCTGCATTACGAGAAGAAAAACCCTCTAAAGCCTGACGCCATGCGTACGCTATTGATCGACGCCGGCGCCGCATACGGCGGCTACGCCAGCGACATCACCCGTACTTACACCGCGGCTAGCGGCTTGTTCGCCGAGCTGATCGAGCGCGTCAACACGCTGCAACTGTCCATCGCCGCTCAGGCCGTGCATGGCAAAGCCTTCAGCGAATTGCATCAGGCCACGCTGGCGGGCGTCGCCAATATCCTGCATGAGACTCGCATTTGTTCTTTAAGCGTTGAAGCGCAGTTGGACAAGCGCATCCCACAGGTGTTTTTCCCTCATGGCCTGGGACACCTGCTGGGATTGCAGGTGCATGACGTTGGCGGTCATCAGCAGGATCAGACAGGGACTTTGCGCAAACCGGACGAGTCCGCGCCATTCCTGCGCCTGACCCGCACCCTCGAAAAAGATATGGTGATCACCATCGAGCCGGGCCTGTATTTCATTCCCATGCTGCTCGACAACATGGTGAAAAATATCTCCGGCCACAGCTGCGACCTGGAACTGATAGAAACACTGAAGCCCTATGGCGGCATTCGTATCGAAGACAATGTGGTGGTGCAGGAAGGACGCAGCCGCAACCTGACTCGCGAGGCGTTCTCCGAGCTTCTGGCTTAACCCCCGCTGCTAACGGATTCGTCAGCGCTCAGCGCGCGTCGGTTTTCTCCCGCTTCGGCAAGGGGAATAACATACCGACGCGCCGCCTGTAATCCAGATAGGTCCGCCCGAATTCGCGGACCAGATCCCGCTCCTCAAAGTACAGTCCAATCAAGATATAGAGCGTCATGCCGCTGGCGAAAACACAGTGCCCCAGAGTAGCGACCGAGGTGGACCACATGCCCACCAGGATGCCGCTTTGAATAGGGTGACGCACCACACGATAGAATTGAGTGACGCGAAACTCCGACGCCGGCGTCGATTGCCCCCGGAATTTGCGCCACGGCTGGCGCAGGCCAAACAGTTCAAAATGATCGAGCATGAAGGTGGCGAGAAACATCACGCCCCATCCGGCGAAGGCCAGAGTCAGAAAAAACACTCTGGCCGACTCTCCCTCTATCGACCAGACTACTGAGGGCAGCGGCGCCCAAAAATAGAAAACCGCGGCTAAAACCAGCGTGGTGGCCAAACAATATGTCGCACGTTCAATTGCAGGAGAAATACGACGCGTCAGCCAGCCTTTGAATGACCGCCGCGCCATCAGACTGTGTTGAATTCCAAACAGCGCCATCAGACCTATATCAATAAACAGAGCGGTCGGGGTATCCAGCAAGGGACCGTCATTGATCGCTTTAGGGACCGGCAGCCCATTGATGAAGCCGATGAAATAGAGCATCGCCCCCACCCCGGCAAGATAGCAAACGGAGGCGTACGCCAGCTCCGCCATGACGATGATGCGAGCGTTTTTCATAACGGACCTGGCTCCCTGGCGCGTTTGGTTTAGAAAAGTATGCGCCGACTATTGTGACCGGCGCGCGACTCAGGAAACAGGGCGAGAATTACCGGTAAGCTGACTGCCTCCTACTATTAATCAGGCAGACAAATAGCTTCCTTCTATTTGTCTGCAACGACAGGGCCTGCACATGTCAGGCCCTGTCTCCCGCGGCTTAACGCCGCGCAGGCGCGTCCATGCGCCTGATGATTAACATGCCAATATCATTGCCATGTTAATAATGCATCAGAGCCGGCGAGTAATACCCTCGCTCCGCCGCTTCCTGCAGAAACCACGTCAGCGCTTTATTGGCGGTCCAGCCGCCGGGACAGTCCACGCGATCCGCAATCATGAACAGACACAGCAATTGCATGTCCACCTTCGACGCCATCTTCCGCCAGGCTTTGTCGCTGGGCGGTTGTCCCTTGGTTTTGGATATATACCAGGGCAAATTGATGTCGTGGTACTTCACCAGATTAACGAAACGCTCTTCAAACTCGCCGTATAAAGCCAAGTTTTTCAGCGACTCCTCTGGATTGGCGGAGCCGTTGATCTTGCCAATATCGTGCACTCTGGCCAGGGCCTCCAGGATATTCTTCTCCGTCTCCGTGCAGCCGTTCAGATCCGCCAGCTGCAACGCCCGGGACGCCACCATTTCACAGTGGACCAATGCGTTATCCGCCGTATGCCTTTCAGGATTAAGCGTCACATTGGCCAGTTGTGCGTAATCCCGCTGGAACGCGTGGGTATTCAACGCCGCAAACATTTGATGTCTCCTCTTGTTCTTTTAAACCAGTTAATCCAGTGATTTAGAAATCGCAGAAAGCGCTTCTCGCCAGTTCAACGCAGGTTCAACCCAGTCAGGCGCAGGCTGTGATTTAAGCTGCTCGCCGAACAGGTACAGATGCGGCGCCAGCCCATGCAGATGTCGCAGGACATCCAGTCGATCATCGACAAAATGAGTCAGACCCAAGTCCGCGCAATGCCCTGCTTTTTCATGCCGCTTAAAGCAAAACCGCAAATGATGGCCTGGTATGCCGGTTCGTTCAAAAAACCGGTGATGCGCCAACCACAACCGTGTTTTGTGCTGGGTGTTCTTACCTGCTTTGGACACCAGCCAGACTCGCCCTTCGAACACCTCGACCAAGCGAGTCAGGCTTTCAATCGCCCCTTCCGCCGGCGGCGTCTGCAGCGCCTGTTCAATGCCTCCCGATAAAAACGCCGTGTCCGACTTCCCATCTTTCACTGGAGAGATAATTACTCGGCCGATATCGACCCCTAATTTGTGTATATGTTCTATTCTCGTATTCATGTGGAAATCATATCGGCGCAGACTCTAGACAAGAACTATTGTTTATGTAACGACTATATAAATAAGTTATAGTTGGCCATTTATTCCGAACCCTAACGCCAGCCACATTAATGAGCAGCGCCCTGAATAAAATGGAACTATGAAAAGCGACTGGATTGAGTCTTTTTTAGTGTTTAGTGAGTGCATGAACTTCACTCACGCAGCCGAACGCCTACACATCTCTCAGCCCGCATTGCACGTGAAAATAAAGAAGTTATCCGAGCAGTTGCAGACGCCGCTCTATCGCAAGTCCGGCAAGGAACTGGTGCTGACGGAGGAAGGCAAAAAAGTGCAGACCTTCGCCAGAGAAATACGCGATCGCTCCAGCACCTTCTTTGAAGAGCTTCGCCATGGCGGTTCAGCGCAGCCCGTTGTACTCGCCGCCGGGGAAGGCGCTTTCCTGTATTTGCTGGGCATGGCAATTCAGGATTTCAAAAACATAAGTGAGCACCCACTACGTCTAATCACCTCAGACAAAGCGGCGACCATCAGCGCCGTGGAGGATGGTTCGGCGCATCTCGGCGTCGCCGCCCTGAGTGCAAAACCAGAGGGGCTGGAACTAACCTTGCTGACGGAAGTGGAGCAGACACTGGCTGTCCCCACGTCTCACCGGCTGGCGAAACGACGTCACCTCAGCCTCAAGGATCTGAACGGAGAGAAGCTGATTCTGCCGCCACCAGGCATGCCGCAACGCATGGCGATAGAGCAGGCGTTGATGAATAACGACGTCGCCTGGACGCCCTCTGTGGAAGCGCGCGGATGGGAGCTGATGCTGCACTTCGTAAAGCTGGGCGTGGGCGTCAGCATCGTCAACGGCTGCTGCAACATCCCCTCCGCCCTGACCGCCATACCCATCCAGGACCTACCGAAAATCTCTTACTACATCATCGAACGCAAAGGCCGGTGGAAAACCACCGGCGCGCAGGAGTTAAAAAGCTGCCTGTTGAAGCACAAGGGAGACTGGCGGGAGCGGCGTGGGGGCTAGAGCGTTACCTCATGAACGATTGGTTTTCCTTCACGATAAAGCTGTAACTGCTTTTCCATATTTTCGAGGGCCTCTTTAGCATCCAAGTTGTCTTCCCTGAGCTTTTCTATGGCCGACTTTTGCATGGACACCGCCGTGTCATAACGTCCGTCGCTGGCATAGGCTGCAGCTAACGTATCAAGCACTGCACTATTTCGCATTTCACTTGGAATACCTTCCACTATGGCGATCGCCCGCTTTCCATCGCGAATGGATGAATTACTCGACGTCGCCAACAGCCACGCAAAATTATTTCGAATACGCTCATCCCCTCCTTCTAGAGCGCGTTCATACCACGAATAGGACTCCTTAAGGTTTCTAACAACAAATTTTTCCGTGAGATATAAGTCCGCAACGAAGCCTTGCGCTTCAGCGTCACCTTGCAGCGCGGCAGGGAAACAGCTTAAAAATGCCTTTTCAGGCTGCGCATTCTGCACGCCTTGTTCACATTCCAGCAGCGCCTGAGATTTGACGCCGTTATCAGCAACTACGCCGACAACCAATGTTGTCACAGCAATAAAATTAACAGCCATATGCATCAGGATTGGCGCATAGAGGCCTCCAATATAGCGATACAAGATCGCAGCGATAAACCCTAAAACAAAGTAATACGGATAGAGGCTTTGGTTACTATGCATCGACATAAAAATCGCGGCCTGGATTATGTTAGCGAACCAAAAGCCGACATAACGCTGGGTAGCGTTGAGGATCACTCCCCGACATAGAATTTCTTCATATATTGGAACCATGACGCCGAACAGCAGCAGGCTGACGGCTAATCCATAGGCCTCATAAGTGGACTTGATATAGTCGTTGACATCTGCGATCACGATTAATTTCAGATCAGGAAGACACAGTATCGGCGTCATAAACAACAGCCCTGCCGCTAACGCTAAGGGCGTCACAATTCCAAGTAAAACGTGGCGATAGCTGTGGAATATTCCTCTGCGTAAAGTTCTCCCCGTCACACAAATGACGCTGACAAACATAACCAGAACAAAGATCACCATATAATTCGGACCATTGCCGCTGGGCGCCTGCATCACATTCTTTTGGCTGGTCGCTCCGGGATAGAAGTACTCATATAAAACGCTGGAAACCACCAACACCAGTCCCAGTAAAAACCACGCCAGACCCAAGCCCCACCCACTAAATATTGGCTCATTCGGTGAGTTTAGGAACTTGTTCCTGCGCATCCGCCATAGCCCTATGTAGTGAACTGGTAAGAAAATGCACAACGGCGCTAGAGCCAGAGCCAAATAACGACAAAGGCTATATAAAAGTACTTGAGGATTTTCGACGAATATTTGTGCGGCCGCTCCAGGATACTTTATCGCCAGGTCGAACCAATACAGCAAAAAGGGGTCTCTCGAGTAATGACCGACCGCAAAGGCGCGATAGGCTTTGACAGCATTCTCTTCATCGCCGGATTCAAGCTCGTATTCGAGCCAAAAAGCGCTAAGTTCGGGACTCTTACTGTGGTAGGCGCTATCGAGTTTCTCTTGCATCAACTCACGTAACGCGCCACTTTCCTTGAGGTGCGCCAACAACCTGGCGTGCGATAAAGCGTGTAGATTTCCTCGCTTTTCTTCATCAGTATTAGAGAATATTTTCGCGGCTTCTTCGAGCAAGTCGGCTTTAACGAAAATTTTAATCGCCAATGTTCTTTCTTCTTCAGAAAAGCTCATCGGTATGATTTTTTCCGCAAAAAGCTTTGCATGCTCTACTTCATTGTTCTTTGCGTAATAATCAACAATCGCCTCCGCCAGCCGCACACTGGGCTTTTTTTGAAAGGTGGACACGGCATAAACAACTGATTGAGCCTTATATTCCTTGTCATAACGAAGGGAGTACGCCAGTTGCTCATACAGCTTGGAGATATCCGTAGCATCCCAATCTTCAAGCGCAATTCTGTTTAGCTCCACAGCCTTATCCAATAGAGATTCGCCATACTCGCTTTCCAATAGATACAACTGAGTGACGGGCTCCGAAGAGTATCGGGACGATAGTTCATCCAGGCACTTGGAGTAATCTTCCTCCGCGGGCTCAATGTAGAGGTCTTCAAGGTAGGTCGCGTTTTCTATGAACTGGCAAAGCGCAATCAAGTCCTCTGCGCGCTTAAACGTAGATGTATCGAGGCTGGATAAAGACGCCACCTCTTTCTGATAAAGACGCGTTACTTCCTTTTCAAAATCTGCAAAGTCGGGAGTCGCGCCAAAGGTGGAGCCGGCGTAGAGGAACACGCCCAGCAGCAGGGAGAGTAAAACTTTCATGGGATAGACTGCGTTGGTTCAGGGAACCGGCAATCTACTCCAGCAAAGAACGGGAAACCAGCTCGTTTGTGTTACTCGTCCCTGATGACGAAAGCCTGAATCCCATTTTGATAGAGAATGTGCGCGGCGACGTCGTTGCGACGGCCGCCTTCCTGCGACAGGTAGTAGATAGCGGACTTATCCAGCCCGGAAATCTTGTCGCGCAAATCCGCCAGAGGCACATGCAGACACTTGGGCAGAGGTGAGTGTTCAAACTCTGCGGTGGAGCGTATGTCCAGCAGAGTGGACTTGGAATCTTCCGCCGCCCGTTTGCGATATTCAGTCAGAGACACATAATTCACCAGCGGGTCATGCAGCAGGCTTTGGAAAGACTTCTTATCCAGGCGCGCCAGCACGCCGTCTTCGCTCATGATAATCGTGGCGGAACGCACGGTATCGGACACCAGCGCTTCCTCACCGAAATACGAGCCCTTGCTGACGCGAATGGGCTTACTTTCATCGCCGCCAATGAGCACGCGCGCGCCGCCGTCGATGAGCAAGTAGAAATAATCGCCCTCATCCCCTTCTTTGATAATGACCTGGCCTTTCTTGACTTCAATTCTTTCAAAGCGGGCGAATACTTTCTCCACATTGGCGGGCGGCAGGTTGAAGAACAACGGAAACTCCAACAGGCTGGCCATCCAGTCGAAGTAGGCTTCGTCAAAATCCGCGCCGTCCTCTTCAACAACTTCCGCTACGTCTTCCTCTTGTTCCACTTGCAGCTTCTGTTGCTGGACTTTCTCCGCCTTCGCCGCCTTTTCCTCCTGGTCCTGCCTGGCTTCCGCTTCCGTCCACGCCAGGGCGCGATCCAGGAATACGCCGTCCACCGCCAGCATGTGGCCCGGCTCCTGCGCGGTTACCGTCACGCCCTCAGGCATCTTGCCATTCAAGGGAAACAGGCAATCCGGATCAGCGCTGTCGATGGTAGTGGAGGAAAGAATATTCTTCTTAATTTTCAACGCGCCCTTGAGCAGATAGTAAGTATCGGTGCGCTTGGCGGATTTATCGAAAACGACCTCTCCACCGCCAAAGGTCATGACTTTGCTGCGCTTGATCACTTGATTCAGGTATTTCTTGGATAGCTGACTTAACGGGGAGTACCTGGACATCAACTGATCGGTGATGTTCATACTGGCGTGTAGCGACATGGGGACTACTCAACTTATAGGTGAATCAATGTTGTCTACAGAATTAAAAATAGCATCAAACTCAGGCAACCGTTAACCTGCGTTTCTCGCGCCCCGCTCTATTACGGAGATCAACTCTGACATGGTTTCGTTCACCCTGACGCCGGCGGTTATCTGGGTCTTCAGCCTCTACGCCCTGTCACTGGCCAGCTTGATGGCGACGCGCTCCAGCCGGCTTCCCGCTTATGCCTGGACGCTTCCCGCCGCAGCGTCGCTGGGAGTCGCATTTTATTTCGGTCTTGCAACCTGGATCGCACTATTGCCTTTGGCGGCGTTATGGGCTGCTGGAGTGGCTATGCTGAAGCTGTCCGGCTGGAAAAAAGCCCTCGCCTGGCTGGCGACGGCAGTGCTGTCTTTGGCGTTAGCGCTGCATCTGGCTCCGGGGTTCGCGCATCAGACGCTGATTCCCACTCTTCATCTCGGCGCCGCCACTTTGCCGTTCGCACTGAGCGCCAAACTGGACAAAGCGCTGGCCGGACTGCTGCTGGTCGCACTTTTTCTTCCCTATCTCCCCACATTACGACAAACCGGCGCCGACCTGCGTCGCCATTGGCCTCTGCTTGTCGCTTCCCTGGGAGTTATATTCGGGATCGGCGCGCTACTGGGCGTCGATCTGGACCCCAAGACCGGAAGTTATATCCTGGTCTTCGCATTCTTTAATCTTTTGGTGACCTGCATCGCCGAAGAGACTTTTTTCAGGCTGTTAGTGCAACGCAGTTTTGTATCCTGCTTTCACAATCTGAACAAAGCGGGACTGTGGGGCGTGTGGGTGGCGGGAACGCTGTTTGGGCTGGCCCACTTCCATACAGGTCCGGGCGCAGCGCTACGTATGGCGCTGATTACCCTGGCCGGCTACTGCTACGCCTGGGTTTACTACAAAACGCAAAATTTCTGGCTATCGGTGTTGCTGCATTTCCTGGTGAATATCATTCATATCAGTCTGTTCGTATACCCTGCGGATTTTTAGGAGTGAACTCATGTCTCCACGCCTGCTCTCTGTATTATCGCCCATGTTGCTGTGGCTCTCAGCCTGCACCGCCGATACTGCGCTTATCCGCCCCCAGGAGAACACGACTTTTTCCGACCTGCGCCTACAGCCGAAGATCACCGACCTGAATGGCTTGCAGTGCGGCCCCGTTAATCCCGAAGAGTTACAACACATACTGCAAACCGGCGAATTCGTCACTCATCGCCAAATACACGATGAATATTCTATCTCCGGCTGCTCCATAACGGGCGCCCTGAAACTCAATGGCGTTTCCACTCCCTTCAGCTTCGACTACAGCGGCATTTTCTATTTTGCGGACGGGCGCATACTCGCCTGCGGCCAAGCCTGCTGCGACGCGGGTTTCGAGCATTGCGGCTGGTATGATCCAGAGACGTTGGAGTAGAGATAAGCATTTGGATTTGAAGCAAAAAAACAACAAATTTCCGCGCCATAATTCGCCACTTTTCTGCCATAATGCGCCCCCTTTCATTTTGAAATGCAGGTTATACTCATTATTAACATGGCAATGATAATGGCCCGTTAATAATCAGGCGCATGGATGCGTCTGCGCGGCGGCTTGCCGCGGGAGACAGGACCTGACATGTGCAGGCCCTGTCGTGGCGGACAAATAAAAGGAAGCGATTTGTCTGCCTGATTAATGATTTATAGGGGCATTTAACGCCTGCAGCTAACATTCCGGCGCTTCATCCGTAGTATGTTTTCACATCATCTGCGCCTCACTACGACTGAAGGGTTTGGAGGCTCGGCACACACCTAACATTGTCGCTCACGCGTCTTCCGGGGGTTTTACAAGGACATGACAAGCGCAAGATCCGGTTTCCTATTTCTACTCGCTATTAGCGGCAGCGGCCTGTCCTGGGCCGGTCAACCCAGCTTCGATTGCGCCAAGGCGTCGCAGCAGGTGGAACATATTATCTGCGACTCGGAGCCCCTGGCCGCCCAAGACGCCAAGCTCGCCAAGCTGTATGGCAATGTCATGAAAGGCCTGGACGAAAGCGCCAAGGACAAACTGAAGTCCGAACAAAGGGAATGGTTAAGAAACCGCAACCGGGATTGCGACTTGAATGGCGACGCTGGCGAATCCTGCCTGCTTGGCCGTTATCGGCAGCGCAACGCGGAACTGTCGGCGATGCTCGCTTTTGATTCCTCCAACCAGCCTGCTGACGGCGAACTTCGCATCATGCGCATCACGCCCAGCGGCGCGGATGTCCCCGCCGCGCAGCAACTGGTGTTTCAGTTCGACCGCCCCGTGGTCCCGATTGGCCGTATGGAGCGGGACAGCAAAGATATTCCCGTCACCATCACTCCCGCGCTCAAATGCGAATGGCGCTGGCTCAATACCAGCGCGCTGGCCTGCCAACTGCGCAATGAAGATAAAATGCAGCAGGCGACCTATTACGAAATCACCATGCGCCCCGGCATCAAGACTGTTACTGGCGCGCAGCTGAAACAGCCTGTGGAGCACAGCTTCACTACCGCTCGTCCCAAAGTCACCTACGAGCGGTTCGTCAACTGGCTGTCGCCTGGCGCGCCGATGATTCAGGTCACGTTTAACCAGCCGGTCACCAAGTCGTCCGTGGAAAAAACCTTGACCATGAGCGCAGAAAGCACCGGCCTGCCTCCCGTTAACGTCATCGCCTATCCGGATAACCTTCCGCGCCAACAACCCTGGTGGATGGCGATCGCCAACGACGAAGAGCAGCCCAAGGTCAACGACCAACTCACCCAGTTAGATGGCGACGAAGCCCGCTCCGTCTGGGTCATTGAGCCGAAAAAAGAATTGCCGCTGGATCAGGACATCACCTTGCAGATCAAGCCTGGCCTGGTTTCCAGCGAAGGTTCTGAGCCTGGCGCGGAAAACCGGATATTGGAGCGCTTCGACACCTACCCGGACTTTCGTTTTGTCGGCATTCGCTGCACCCCCAAGGGCGCCAACGAAGCGATGGACATAGACCTGGACCTTTTGCTCACCATGCGAGAAGGCTATGAGGAGTTTATCCAGTGCGCCCCGCTGCGCTCAGTGGCGCTGCTGTTCACCTCGCCAGTGACGAATTCCATGGTGCGGGACCAGGTGACTTTCGAGCCGCCTTTAAATGGGGGTCGTAAGGATTATGATCCTTGGGAAAATACTCAGGATTGGACTCACCTGACGTCTCCCCATCGCAACGGACGTTTTTATCAGGTCTGGTTGCCGGAACTACTGAAAGCGGATCAAAAGTACGCCGTTAATCTGAATATCAACGACCTGACCGACGAATTCGGACGCAAGCTGAAAAACAACGTCAAGTTCAACTTTTTCACCGGTCACCGGGAACCCAGACTGGAAGTCGCCCATGACGTGGCGGTATTGGAAAAAGGCGTGGAAAGCGACGTGCCTTTGTACGTCACCAACCTGAACAAAATCGATATCGCCTACAATTCCCTGGGCGCTAACCAATCCGGACGCAATCAGAGAAAAGTGATTCCCGTCGCCCCTGCGGAGGACATTTCCTACGCCACTCCCATGGGCGTGAGAGATCTTCTGGGCGACGCCAGCGGCGTGCTGTTCGGCTCGCTCACACCCAGCCCGACGCCACCGGACTGGTATTACGATCCCAAAATCTTTGCGGAAGTCACCCCTTATCAGGTGCACTTCAAACTCGGCCACTTCAACTCCATGGCCTGGGTGACCTCGTTCAGCAGCGGCGAGCCAGTGGCTAACGCCAACGTCTCTCTGTGGTTCGGCTCATACGAAAACCTGTCCGGCCTGCGCAACCTGAACATCACCGCCAAAACCGACGCCAACGGCATGGCGTCAATGCCTGGTTTGGAGAAGATTGACCCGCAACTGGAAAGCATCTACGGCGGCAGAAGCGCAGACCGCGAAGGCTTCTTCGTGAAAGTGGAGCAGGCCGGCGATATCGCCATCGTGCCGCTGAACAGCAACTTTTCCGTATGGGATCGGGATCTGTATCCCAGCCTGCAGCGCAAAGGCGGCCACGCCCATGCCTGGGGAACCACTGCCCAGGGCGTTTACAAACTGGGCGACAAAGTACAGTTCAAAATCTACGTGCGCGAGCAAAGCAACAAGCACTGGGTTGAGCCCTACGAGTCGAACTACTCTCTGAAAGTATTCGACCCGCAGAACAAAGTCGTCTACGAACGCAACAACATCGGCCTGAACAAGTTTGGCGCCTTTGATGGCGAGTTCACCTTGCCGGAACAGGGCGCCGTCGGCTGGCACCAGTTCCAGCTCACCCTGAACGCGCCTTCCGGCAGTGAAGTGCAGGAAACATCCTGGACGCCTGTGTCTGTGTTGGTCAGCGACTTTACGCCTTCGCCATTCAAAGTGAAGACCGAACTGAACGGCGCCCTGTTCCGCGCCAATGATTCGGTGCAAGTCACCTCTCTGGCCACCCTGCACTCCGGCGGCCCCTACACGGAAGCGGAAGTGCGTCTGACCGCAAAACTGACCCCAACAGAGTTTTCCAGCAGCAACCCGGTCGCCAAAGGCTTTACATTCGGCGGCGACGATAACGCCGGCGGCGAGAGCAACTTGCTCGATATTCGTCGCCAGCTGGATGACGCCGGCCAGTATGTAGAAGCCTTCACCCTGCCGGACAGCGGCGTGTTCTACGGTCGCCTGATGGTGGAAGCAGCGGTGAAGGATGAGCGTGGCAAGTTCGTGGCCTCCTCCACGACGGCGGATTACGCCGGCAGAACCCGCTACGTGGGCCTGCGCAATACTCAGTGGCTGTATAAAAAAGGCGAGCCCGCCCGTCTGGAAACCTTAGTGGTGGATCAAAGCGGCGCCCCTGTCGCCGGCGCGCCTGTGCGCATCGCTATTAATCATCGCGAGTACAAGGCTTCACGGGTGAAAGGCCCCGGCAACGCCTACCTGACGCAAAACATCATGGAATGGGTGGAAGAAACCCAATGCGAGCTGAAGAGCGATACAACCGCCGCCACCTGCGAATTCAAACCGCAGAAGCCGGGGTATTATCAGTTCGTAGCCACCGTTAAAGACACGGAGAATCGGGACCACAGCACTACCTTATACGGCTGGGTGACCGGCAGTGGCTCCGTGGTGTGGGATCAGAGCAACGACGCCACGTTGCAGATCGTTCCCGAGCAGACCAAGTTCAAAATCGGCGATACCGCCCGTTATCTGATCAAGAACCCCTTCCCTGGCGCCAAAGCGCTGATATCAATTGAGCGTTACGGGATTCTCGATAGTTGGGTGCAAACCCTGGATTCCAGCACGCCGGTCATCGAAGTGCCGGTGAAAGCGGACTATCTGCCCGGTTTCTACCTGTCCGTCGTCGTGGTGTCGCCACGGGTGGAGAAGCCGCTGGGACCTGGCCATGTGGACCTGGGTAAACCCAGTTATCGCATGGGCTATGTCGCCGCCAAAGTAGTGGACCCGTTGAAAGAGCTGGATATCAGCGTCGCCACCGACAAAGAGGTGTATAAGCCTCGCGAGCAGGTGAAGGCGAAGATCCGCATCAACCGCAAGAAAACCGACCCAGCTGAAGGCTACGAAATTGCGGTGGCGGTTATCGACGAATCCGTTCTCGCGCTCAACCGCAGCGGCGACAACTATTACGATCCCTACGCCGGTTTTAACCGTCTTGATCAGCCTGATGTGTACAACTACAACCTGATCAGCCGCCTGGTGGGCCGTCAGAAATTCGAGAAAAAAGGCGCCAATCCGGGCGGCGGCGGCGCGGCTTCCGCGCAACTGCGTAACGAATTCAAATTCGTGAGTTACTGGAATCCGGCCATCGAACCCGATGACAACGGCGAAGCGGAAATCGAGTTCAAAGTACCCGATAACCTCACTGGCTGGCGCATCTTCGCCTTTGCGGTGACGAAGGAGGATCGCATGGGACTGGGCGACGTCACCTTTAAAGTGAATCGTCCGACAGAGATCCGTCCGGTCATGCCTAATCAGGTCATCGAAGGCGACCGCTTCAAAGCTGGCTTCAACGTAATGAACCGGACCGACAAAGAACGCACCATCAAAATGGATGTTCGCGTCAAAGGCCCTCTGGCGGAAGGCGCGGAACACGCTTTCACCCGCGAGCTGAAAATCGGCCCGTACAAGCGGGAAAATATCTGGCTGCCCATCGACACCAAAGGCGGCGGCGAGCTGGTTTTCATCGCCAAAGGCGGCGATCAGCTGGATACGGATGCGCTGGAGCACAAGACCATCGTCAACAAACGTCGCTCACTGGAAACAGCGGCGACCTATGGGACCACCACGGCGGCCAGCGTCAGCGAAAACGTGCAGGTTCCAGAAGGTATTTTTGAAGACGTGGGCTACATCGGCGCCGTCTTGTCGCCTTCCGTTATCGGCAATCTCGATGGAGCCTTCGCCTATATCAGAGACTACCCCTATATGTGTTGGGAACAGCGTCTGACCAAAGCCGCGATGGCGCGTTCCTATCTGGAGCTGAAAGAGTATCTGGCGGAAGACACACAATGGCCTGAGGCGCAGAAAGATATCGACAGCGCCATGAACGCCGCCGCCAACTTCCAGGCGCCGAATGGCGGCATGGCTTACTGGGTGGCGTCCAACGCGTACGTCAGCCCTTACTTGTCCGCTTACACCGCCATGGCGTTCAACTGGATGCGCGCCAGTGGTCACGAGGCGCCCGCCGGCGTGGAACAGCGACTGCATGAGTATCTGTTGACCTTGTTGCGTCAGGACAGTTTCCCCACGTTCTACAGCAAAGGCATGTCTTCTTCCGTGCGGGCAGTTGCCCTGGCGGCGTTGGCGGAAGCTGGCAAAATCGACCAGAGCGACGTCAGCCGCTACGAACGCCACACGCCGGAAATGGACCTGTTCGGCAAAGCCCACTTCCTGCAGGCGGCGGTGCGCACCGAACATGTTCCGCAAACGGTGATCAGCAAGTCCATGGACGATATTCTCAGTCACGCCAGCCAGAGTGGCGGCAAGTTCCAGTTCAATGAGGCATGGGACGACAGCTACAGCTATATTCTGGCGACGCCGCTGCGCTCCAATTGCGCAGTCCTGAGCAGCCTGCTGGGAGCGCAAACGGAAGCGGGTATGGGATCAACCATCGGCGACATACCGTTCAAGCTGGTCAGAAGCATCACGCAGAGCCGCGGCTCCAGAGATCACTGGGAAAACACTCAGGAAAACGTGTTCTGTCTGAACGCGCTGGTCAACTACGCGTCGATTTATGAGAAGGAAGACCCAGCCATGAAAATCTCCGTCAGCTTTGACGGTAAGAATCTGGGATCAGCGTCCTTCAATAAGAAGTCAGACCCGATGACGACCGTCAGTCGTCCTCTGACCGCGGCCGATCCGGGCAAAGCCGCCGCTCTGACTATTCAGAAAGAAGGCGAAGGCCGGCTGTACTACTCCGCTCGCATCGCTTACGACCTGAAAGAAGACAACGCCGCGCGCATCAACTCCGGCATCGAAATCCGCCGGGAGTACTCCGTCGAGCGCAACGGCAAGTTTGAGCTGTTGAAGAGTCCCATGCAGATCCGCCGGGGCGAGTTGGTGAAAGTGGACCTGTTCGTTTCCATTCCCACCGCACGTCACTTTGTAGTGGTGAATGACCCGATTCCCGGAGGTCTGGAGCCAGTGAACGCCGATCTGGCCACCGCATCGCAGGTGGATGCGGATAAAGGCGAGTTCAAAGCTGCGGAAGGCTCCTGGTTCTACACCTTCTCAGACTGGTCCTACTACGGGCGCTATTTCTGGAGCTTCTATCACAAAGAGCTGCGCCATGACTCGGCCCGCTTCTACGCGGATTATCTGCCGGCGGGCAACTACTTCCTCTCTTACACGGCCCAGGCAATCGCGGAAGGCGAATTCAGCGTGATGCCAGTACATGCAGAAGAGATGTACGACCCCGACGTCTACGGCAAGGGGCTGCCAGCTACGTTGAATGTAGGGGAGTAGTTCGCGCTTATGTTGAGAAAACTGATGCGCGCCAGGAAAAAGCTCGCGGCCGGCGTCGCAGTGACAGTCACCCTGTCCTGCGCCGCCCTGGCCGGGGCCACCTATTTCGCCATCAAACCTCTGCCGGAAGATCTTTCCGCCGTTATTTCAAGCGCCAGCAAGAACACCTATCTGGACCGGCGCGGCAAGCGTTTGAACATCACTTACGAGAACGAGTGGAATATCTACGACGTCAACGATTTCCACAATATTCCCGAGTTCCTGCGGCGGGCGTTCGTCCTGTCGGAGGACAAGCGCTTTTACTCCCATGGCGGCGTGGACTGGCTGGCGCGGCTCAACGCTGCGCGCCAGAACGTCATGTCTGGCGGCGTGGTGCGCGGCGCCAGCACCATCAGCGAGCAAGTCGTGCGAATGCTGCATCCGCGTCCGCGCACGCCCTGGTCACGCTGGATCGAAGGGTTTGAAGCCGCCAATCTGGAAGCGCAATTTTCCAAGGTCGAAATCCTTGAGTTTTATCTGAATCAGGTTCCCTACTCCGCTCGCCGCCGAGGAGTGATACAGGCGGCGCAATACTATTTCGGCCGTGATCTCTCCACTCTGAATTACAAAGAAATGCTGGCGCTGGCGGTATTGGTCAGATCACCGCGCTGGCTGGACCCGCAACGTCAACTCCGCAACCTGAATCGCGCCATCGACAACCTGCTGGATCGGCTGGACCTTGATGACGACGAGCGCGCCGCCATCGCAGCGCAGACATTGGAGTTGCAGAAAACGGACATCCACTATGATTTGTCTCACTTTATCCGGTTCGCAGAAAACCGGCTGAATGCGCAGAATCTGGAAAACGGCGCCGTCTACACCACCATCGATACGGAGCTGCAGACCAAGATCCAGCAAACCCTGGACAATCGTCTGAATAATCTCGCTTCTTACCGGGTGCAAAACGGCGCCGTCCTGGTGATTGATCACGAGAGCAACGAGATATTGTCATGGGTGGTGGGCTACGCCGGTCGCGACGATAAGCCCTTCAACCGTATCGACGCCATTACTACGCCCCGCCAGCCGGGTTCAACGCTGAAGCCGCTGCTGTACGCCAACGCCATCCGTAAAGGCTGGACCGCCGCCACCATGCTGAATGATTCGCCGTTGCAGGAAAGCGTCGGCCTGGGGATGCATACCTATCACAACTACAGCCGAGGCTACTACGGACCGATTTCATTGCGGGAAGCCCTGGGCAACTCCCTCAATATTCCCGCCGTCCTGGCTATCCAGTACGTAGGACCGGGTGAGTTTCTGAACTTCTTGCACGATCTCGGTGTAGACAGCCTCTCCGGCCACCCCAACGTCTATGGCGATGGCTTGGCGCTGGGCAACGGCGAGATGACGCTTTTTGAGTTGGTGCAGGCGTATTCCGTTCTGGCCCGCATGGGTGACTTTAGACCTTTGTCCTTCACAGAGGGTGGACAAGGTTACCGAGGTCATCGCGTGCTGTCCGAGGATATCTCCAGCCTGGTGGCCGATATCATGTCCGACCCGGCGGCGAGAGAGAAAGAGTTTGGCTGGGATTCCGTGTTGAACTTCCCTCATCAGACCGCCGTCAAAACCGGCACCTCCAGCGATTACCGGGACGCCTGGTCGGTGGGATTCAATGACAAGTACACCGTAGGCGTATGGATGGGCAACCTGGATTACGCGGAGATGAACAAAGTCACCGGCTCCATGGGGCCAGCGTACGTGCTGCGTTCCGTATTCAATGAGTTGAATAAAAACCGGGAAGTGAAGCCGCTTTATCTCAGCAGCAACCTGCAGAAGCTCCCTGTCTGTATCAATACCGGAGAGCTGGCCGGTAATGGTTGTGAATCCCGGGACGAATGGTTTCTGCCAGGAACCTCACCGGGGGGCGCCAATAAGGAGACAGGCGAAGTAAGGATTCGCAAACCCAGCAAGGGCCTGCTGATGGCGATGGACCCGAGGATTCCGGATGAATCCGAATATTTCGAATTCGCCCTGACCGAGGCGGATAACATCGAAAGCGTGAAGTGGTTCATCAATGGCGCACTGGTCGCCACCACCAATAAACCCACCTACAACTGGAAGCTCTCCAAAGGCGATTTTTCCACCAGAGCGGAAATCGCCTTTACGGACGGAGCCCAACCAGTCATCACAGAAGAAATTCAATATCGGGTAAATTAAGCGGCGAAATCACGCCGCTTGTTTCAACCTACGTGGTGAAACTGTACTTCTTTGAATGTGATATCGATAGCCGCGCCTGAGGCGGACACATAGGTGTGATACTGAGCCGTCAATTGCTTGAAGAAGTCGAGACGCTTGCCTGTCGTGCAACGGTACTCGCCTGAGTTGGGATCGAAGAACTTCATGCCGTCAGCGTCCACGTAGAGCCCGCAAACGTGGTTGGTGGAAATACCCTTGCCGCTCAAAACCATCATGACAATGTGATGGCCAGGGTTATTGCTCAGATGCTGAAGCGCCGAGCCGTAGGTATCGTAGTTCTTTTCGATAACAACCCCGCCATGACGCATTCCCAAGGATGTCGGCGCCACAGAAGCAATACGGTCAGCGTAGGAGTGATGCTTGGTGTTATTGAAGTAACTAGCGAAGTAATCCGTATTTTTCCAGGCGATATCCGTGTTCAGATACGCAATACGATTAGCGGGCGTTTCACCGCGCTGCCGTTGATGGCGCTGTATCCAAGCGAACGATAAGCCAGTGCAACCGCCAATTTGAATATTCTTCATCTGCTGCAAAAGCGGGCGCGTCATAATCTGACGACGCTGTTTAAATTTAGCAACACGAAACTCTTTAAGTGCGGAAATGGTCTTCCAGGAAGTAAAGGACATTGGGACTCTCTCATCAGATAAACAAAAAGCCGGAACGTCCATTTCCGATGAAAGTGAAAACTAACGGGCGAACTACCCGACGAATCAGGTAAGCGCCGACCTGAGCAAAGCGCCGTCAGCTTTATGTGTAAAGTTTTGTAAAATAGCGGAGAAACTGCGGCTAAATGCAGTCAATTGAGTGGAAATTCAAAGTATTACAGAGTTTTTCCCTGTTGAAGCGAACTGTCTCGATTTCCTCACCCATAGCAAGATTGGACCTTATGGTTTGAATGATCAGTTCATTGTGTAGGACATCATTCCCTGATTTTCTGAGCACTTCGATGATCCGGTTTTCACCGGCATTCCAGAATGTTTCCTTTACCTCCAGAAGTTCTGATTTGTCTTCGTCCACCAACTGCAAGAGCGTATGTTCAACCTCCTCGCCAGGAAGGTCCAAATATTCCGCTGCATGCATTTTGTCAGGAACAGAGTCTATTTCAGGAACCTCTCCCTCCTCCAAATCAAAGTACTCATAAGGAGAGAAACGCTTACTTCGCCATTGATCTTCGGACCTAAGTTTATACTTCAGCAAAATAACCATTACACCAGCCGCTTCCAAAGAAAAAGGCCGCCAGCAAATGCTGCGGCCTTTGTTCAATAAGCTCTCTGTTGGAGAGTAATAAAGTTGTTAACTCATTGCCACCTAAGTGATTGATTTTTATTAGTCCAACAAAACCCAGTAGTAAAATAAAGTTGTTAACCAAGTCAGCTTCTCAGTCTAGTTCGTCACTTTTTTTGAGTAATAAAGTTGTTAACTAGCCTTGGAAAGCTCCTTTATATGGCGCAATAAAAACAAGTGGTCTGCACTTATTGGTTGATTCCAAGGTCCACTTTATCAAACTGGCGGCCGGGCATGCCCTATGCCAGTGAGGTGTTCGGATACTGCACACTCAATAATTCGGCCGCCTTTCATTGGGGAGGGGACAACATCATCGGTCTCAACCTAGACCTCCCTCCCCCTTGCTAACGTTAGACTTAGAAGCTAAAGAGATGGTTTAAAAATAGGGCTGTAAAAAACCTTGTTCTCATCCAGATCCAAAGTCTTAATACGGACTCTATAGTTCGCCTGTGGATTCCAACTCCAATTGGCCATGACTAAAATGGAGTTAGCCCCGCTCTCTTGGGCAAGTCCCGAATGCAGGTTAGCGATGAGAGTATCGCCAACATACAGGTCTAAACTGACACGGCTGTCTATCCCGCGCCAAAACCAAATAATACTTAGTCTTTCGCCGCCACTGGAAACCGGGGGCGCTATAACCATCTCCGGCTGTTTAAATGCGAACGGCTCGCTTAGGCTCATTATATTCGGGTTCTGGTTATCGCTGACACTGACTTTGAATAGCCCAGGCTGATTATAAGTGACATTCCAATTCAAACGATTGAGACCATCGTTCAAACCGCCATCGCGAGATATAGTGGCCACCTGCATTTCATCATCGGCCCTGACCAATGCGACCGTCGCACGACGGCCAGGCTCGAAGCATTCAGCGTTCCAGGAAATCGGTAAATTCTGCCCGGGCACAACGGGACCCTCGAAACTAACATTACCAATGCCACTGTCACAGGGCTCTTCAGCGCCCCATGTGGCAGTAATGTCATAGGCAACCCCGTTCAATACCTCTAGTTTGCCAGAGTACTCTGTGTTATTTGCACCATTGGTATCGACAGTAGTCGCATTCTCAACGCTCAAATACCATTCGCCTTCACTCAAATTATCAAAAGTCAGCTCTTCGAGACCGACATCAATAAAGCTCTTGTCTGCGTTACTGGCAAAGGCTGGCTTACCTTTCTTCAGATACAGATTGAAGTGATAGCCATGCTCACGGTTCAGTTCGATACTCAGGTACTTTTTACGATAGTCATCAACCCTGAACTTGAAGTGATGGTACTGTTTATCGCCGATTTTTATGTAATTGGGATCATGATAGCCCGTATCTTCATGCATATAACGGATTTGACCATTATCCAATTCGCCCTTGATACGGGCTTTAGGCTCATAATTCTCATCAAAGCCTTGCCGGATCGCGAGTGTATACATTGCCTCTGTTAGTGGTTTAGCTCTTGGATCGTGACTGAGCTCAGGGTGTCTTCCACTGAGCACCAAAGTTCCTCCATAGGGATTACCCGGATCTTTCCAGGACCAAATCGCTGGATGGCCAGCGGCTACTCCCTGAATCTCTACCCCCTCAGGGTATTGATAGTTATATGGGTAGCGACTTGAAGGTGACTGCATGATGTAGCCACCTCCTTTGCTCCAAACATTCGGGACTTCACCAAAACCAAGATAACCCGTAAATAGGTCTTTTAGGTTTACAGTAGCGCTAGTGTCTGGCAAAGGGTATGTTTTACCTGGATACAAGCTCAATTGGAAAGGACTGCTACCCGCAATAATGGCACCGGCACAAAACCCGACATATCCTCCACCATTTTTTACGAAGTCCTGGATATGTTGTACGCCTGTGCGACGAAGTGGGCTGATACCATCATGTAGAACTTGTGAATGATATCCACCACCTCCATTGCCTGAGCTGCCAGCCAAAAAAGATGCTTTACCAATACTCAGCATCCGATAACGAGGAGCGCCATCTGGGTACAATAAGCGACCATTAAGATCAATATCTGATCCAATAAACTTTTGTTTAAACTCTTCCTTATCCTCTTCATGGTAGGCTTTATAGCTCAATTTCTCATAGGACAAGCCCAGAGAATCAAAGTGGCTGACTGGAGGTGCGCTTACACCAGGGCCAGCATTTATCAGAACATCTTTATAAAACCCTTCTCCTGGTGGGATGGGTTCATTAGTGAGTTTATCCGCTGCGGAATGACCTGCGAATAGCAAGGAGGAAAACAACAGTTGCAGGGGGAGTCCTACCTGGGTTTTATAAGAGCGTACTTTCATAATTATTCCCTTCATGAGTAAAACCATAGAGACGAGGGCCGGCGATTTTTATAAACACTTACTAAAAGCCTGCTCAAACGGAGTTCTTCTGCGTCGTATCAGGAACACCACAAATCACATCTAGCCGTCACGTTATCTTCTACACGCTAACGTGTAGCCTTCAACAAGCCAGGGGTGATCATTACCTGACACCTCATACTCTATGGCTTAGGACTTCGCTTAGCTTGTAAAAAGCCAGCACCACCTGTCCAAAAATCGCTTTCAATACTACCGTAATAGGTGAGTGATTACAGTTAAGACAGATGGTGGTTTAAATTAATGCTTAAACCATTAATTTTATTCAGTTCTGGGTAAGGGTATTTTTCTTCTGGCAACGGGGGGCTCTAACGATAACTCTCAGTTAAGCTAGTACTTTGCCACAGAGGCTAATATGGAAGTCCTGGGAGTAGCCAACGTCTCAGCGTAAGCCACTGCACTTTTAATTAATATAGCGTGACCGATGCAGAATCAGAGATGAAAGAATCCTCCTAGGCGTCTCTGATCAGGTTTTTCTTATTATTTTTTGTGCTTCATCCTTATGGATCGATTTCACATCAAATATAAATGTATTTGTCATCGGGGGTTGTAGCTGAGACAAGTAGTACATCAAAGTCGAACTGGCAAAATACCGATTGGGCGCCTCTTTGAGACGGAATAAATCAGGTGCAGCTACCGCCTTCCGCGCATCAAAAATCAAGCGATCAATTGCCAATACTTTGTCGTTGTAGTAACGAATCTCGGAAGATTCATGGTCAAGCACATCCCAACTTTCAAGCGGATTAACCAGATAGTAGTCTTTACTTACCAAACGCCGTTTGTGGTTGTAAATACACACCTGCTGAAATTCAATTTCCCCCATTTTGAGCCCCGCCATCACCTCTTGATAACGCTTACTCACCATCAATACAGAGTGAGTATTGCCAACTACATCAGCCAAAACCTTACCAGGCTCTCCAGGCTCCATGTAGACAATAGGCTCTTCGGTTAGATGCCCACTAATTCGCCCCTTCCCAAATACTAACTTGTACCGCCAAGGCTTTACTTCTTCAGGAAAAGGCCTGTGGAAAAACGCAAGATCGGGATTCGAACGTGCAGCCAAATTCAACTCATACCAATCCATCACTACCTCACTGGGTGTCCGGGGCTACTAGGCCACGACACTGATTATATGGCATTCCTGCTACCCATCTATTGGCGGTTTAGTCGTCGAACATTGCCCGCCATCAGTCTGTTTTCCGCTTTGAGCGCAGACGCGCCACCACATCCGCAACGGACTTGACTCGTCCGGCTTCTACGTCAAGCTTGCCAAGCGCCAGAACTTTGAGCAGCGTCAAAGCCTCCTGTGTTTCTTCGAAAGACGCGATATCTTGTAGAACGGCTTTGGCTTCACCGTTCTGAGTAATAACTAAGGGTTCGCGTTGCTCGGCCAAGTTTCTCAACACTTCGGCGGCGTTGGCCTCCAGATAGCTGATGGGTTTAACTTGTGATGAGTTTGTCCCTCGGACTTGTATAGAACCAAAAAATAGCCCTTATTCAGTCTCCAGGCAAGAATATGGCCAATACATTCTTGTCTCATCCAGAGATATCGGAGAGTAATAAAGTTATTAACTAGCTGTTATGGAACTCAATTGGGCTTTCGCACTCCAGAGGTAGTATTTTGAGGAGAATATTCCGGCGCATTAACAACGAGTGGTCTGCACTTATTGCTTGAATCCACGGTCCAATATCATCTATGGCGGATTAATCGAGCTATATAAAAAAGACGAAAATATCCGTTTCAGAATTAACGAGGAGTTAGTTACGGTAACCAAATTCAAAATGGCGGCGCAGTTGGTGAGATTGGGTGTGGAGTAAGTTACAAACCAAAAAAAGGGAGGCATGATCGTGAGCCTCCCCGGGAGAATGATATGGGTACAAGACAAAGAGTTGGGGACTCTGTCTTACCTTGTAAGTGTAGTCTGTATTAAACGCTGCATTGGAAATATTTTAATTCCCGGATAATCGCTTAACGGCATTGTGGACCGCATAGGTGTTGCGTCCCGCCTGCTTGGCTGCATAGAGCGCTTCGTCCGCCATCTTAACCAATTCATCCGCCGTTACAGGTTTACTGGGGAAAAAGGCGACGCCAATGCTGGTTCCTACTTTAATTTTCACATTACCAAGCTGAAAATCCTTGGTCATAGCCCATAGAATCTTTTGGGCAATATGCTCCGCATCGCCAGGGCGCCCGAGGTGCTCTGCGATAATGACGAATTCGTCCCCCCCTAATCTAGCTATTGTGTCGGATTCTCGAATAACGGATTGAATACGGCTGCTAAATGCCACCAACAGCTCGTCGCCAACCCCATGCCCGTAGTTGTCATTTATTGACTTGAAGCGGTCCACATCCAAGTACATAAGGGCGAGATGGCCTTTACTGCGATGGCTTCGCGTGATGGCGTGCTCCAAGCGATCGTAAAATAGCGCGCGGTTAGGTAACTTCGTCAGGCTGTCATACTGCGCCAAGTGACGAAGCTTTTGCTCAGCACTTTTGCGTTCAGTGATGTCGTGAAGAAAAGCGCTAAACTGCCACTCGTTGACTGTATTGATAGCGGAAATGGTCATCTCGATGGGAATTTCCACTCCTTTCCGGTTCAGCGCCGTCAGCTCAAGACGACGCCCTATAACCGGCCCATGCCCAGTGTCCATAAATTTCTGCATACCTTGTTCGTGCTTTTCTCGCAGCGATTCCGGAATGATTAAATCTGATAAACGCCTTCCGATCGCTTCTTGGGTTTTCCAACCCAATGTTTCTTCCGCCTGGCGATTCCAATCCGTTATTTTCCCGTTGGCGTCCATGGAGATGAACGCTTCGTGGGAGCTTTCCAATATGCCTCTGAAGCGCGCTTCGCTATCCTTTAACTGCTGTTCCACCTGCTCTCGCTGCGCAATCTCTCGCTCCAATTGAGAAAGGGCCAATGACTTGGCCGCAAGCATATTCTCCCTCTCCTGCATTCTGATCTTGCGGCCTATTGCCGCCCCAATCAGGCCCGCCATCATTTCAAGGGTTTTGACATCATCAACATCAAAAGCCCTCGCCTGATCTGACAAAACCTTTAATACGCCAACTGCGTTTTCATCATCGAATAAAGGGGCTACAACCATGGAGTTAGCCCTGACCTTCTTGCAGGCCTCATAATTGACTCTCTGGTCGCTGGACGTATCTTCTGAGATTAGTACGGCTCTGTTAATAACACTGAGGCCAGACAGACTATCAGACAGGCTCAAACGCAAGCTTTTAAAAGGAGCCGCTGAACCACTGGTGGCTTGGTACACCATCTCATCCCCTTCCATTAATTCGACGACTGCGCCTGTCGCCGGCGTAATGGTAAGCATCCTCTCTGTAACTAGGTTCATGAAAGCTTGCATGTCCAGCTCTGCCTGAGAAAGGTCGGATTGCGTCTGAATGATCTGGTTTAGTTTCGCCGTTGCTTTTTCTAGTTTGATTTCGGTCTCGCGATACTCTCCCAATACTTCAATGAGGTAGTCGTTAGACGTCGCCAGGACCTCTTTTTCATTTTGCATTTGCGCAAGTGAAGAGTGGTTCTGTTCCTCCCGAGAAACAATGTCGTGTATATCCGTGAATGATGCGATCCAATGTAGAGCGCTTCTCTCTGCATCAGGTTGCGGCGCTACGCGGCAAATATGCCAACGGTAGGACAGGTCTGAAAGATGACGGACCCGCATTACCAGCTCAAAGGGCAATAGGCCTTCAATGCCTCGGAGCCATTCTCTATAGGTCGTGGCGATATCGTCCTGGTAAACGCCTTTCAACCAGCTCTTCCCAGTAGACTCCTCAACAGACAAGCCGGTGTAGTTGCACCACAGCGCATTACACTTTATCCAATCGCCTTTACCATTTGCTTCTGCAAATAGGTGAGGAAGAGATAGCTTCCAAAGATTACCTTGTCGCATTTTATTACTGTAGTAGGACTGCTCATGCTTGCAAAGCCCTTCTTACAGCGCGCCCCTCATCCACGACTACACGCCGGCGTATACCGGCATAAAAGGGTTTCTATTGATTGAGGTTAGGCAATGGGGACATGATGCTGTAGCTAGGCGTGTTCTTCAGATTTGGCACGATGTGATTCAGGGAAAGTACCGTATTGCTAGAGCCATACTGGCCGTTTTTTATCGGAGAGTAATGATCCTACCCACCAATAATAGAGAACCGATAGGTGGTCCCACGCGCACAACCAACTATGATTGTGGACTGGGCCAATGAAGGCCCAGTCGAGGGATCAGTCTCCTAAGTAGTCATCGTTGTTCGGATTATGGGCGTCAGCCCAATCATCCATGTCTGCGTCGTTATTAGGGTTATTAATATCGGACCAAAGATCGAGTTCTTCATCGCTCATTTCTGAAGTATCTGGCATAGCATCTTCTCCTTTGTTTATATAGCCAGACGTAGTGTAACGTCGCCTAGAACTTGAGCTAGGTACATCTCACTGAACAACACAGAAGGAGTTGAGCTTGCCCCGTCCAATTTTACCCGGAATATTGTTTCCAAATTTCATAGGCACACTTCTATCGATAGGAGTGATTAAATCTACTGCGGACTTGCTGAACAAACTAAGTCCCAAAGAGCTCCGGATTGACCCGACTCACTCTAATGCCAGAATCCTAAGACATTTAGATCGCTTTGGCGTCACCAAAGATATTGAACCAAAGTTGAAAAGATTAATGAAAAGAAATGCTTCTAATTTTTCTTTTGAGAAATACAGGCTAGAAGGAGGTTATAAGCCTGAAGGATATTGGACGCAGTTTGAGATCCTTAGGTGGCGTGCACTGCAGATAGGTTCGGATCAAAACACAGCAGCCTCCCTCCAGGAAAGATCAACTCAGTGGGCGAACATACTTGCTCAGCTATTTAATAAAGAAAAGGAGCTCTTAGGTGAGATGCGCGCCAAACCATGCATGGACCGATTATCTCAAGCTTGGCAGTCTGAGCTAATGCTATCAGCACAAGCAGCGGAGAGGCTCGCGTCTATCGACTTAAATAACAATCTAGTGGAGGTGCTAAAGAATTTTGGTCGTCGGCATCCAGAGATAGAAGCAGAGCTGTACATCCGAAAGTGGTTTCCGATTGCTGTACTAATTGAGCAGTTTATGAATCTCTTTATGAACTCTGAACCAGTCCCATGGATTGAACAGGCATTACCACAACTGGACGAAAAAGGGGCTTTAATTGGTTCCAAGAAACGATTAATCAATCTTGTTGTCGAACACACTGGATATTCAAGTCGGAACTCTTTTGAAGAAAGTTTGGAACGTCCATGGGTTAGTCGTGAGAGTATTCACCAGTGTTTGAAGCGTTGGAGTAAAATTGGAGGAAAAATCCCGTTGGAGAGTCCAGCACCAGCTTGGAAAAAAATATATGAGCATACATATAAAGATGAATTAATTGCGGCAAATATAATAGATTACTTATTATCAAAGGTTTTAGTGCTAAATCTCAATATTGAGCTAGTTCACACTATATTTCATGAGTACTATAATTTTAAGAAAGAATTTCTCGAAAAGCATTCAATGCGCACAAATCAATAAACAAAATTAGACTCACAATAGTACTATTATTATAAGAACTAATGATATCAAAAAATTAAACCGGCATAAACTTTCACGATCACGCCAAGTATAATTATACCTGGCCCTACCTCAAAATGGCGTTTATGTCATACGTTTCTCACAAGTTTACTCCTAATTAGACAATTCATTTATAATTTTGATATATTTGAAATCGCTTTGTTGACACGCGAAATTCAATATATTAAAAATATGTACGGTTCACGAATATAAAATGGATTTTTGACCTCCATGCATTACTCCTATCAAAACTTAGATCACTACCTTACTAAGATAGTCCGAGACGGATTGTTAGATAAAAACACAGCGTCCGGCCAAAGACATGCCGTACGTAAGATTTTACAAGACTTCCCAGAGCACGAGCTAACTGATCTTCGTTGTATAAATATAGAAGCCACTTGCTTAAGTTTCACCCAAAAGAATATAAATCTAATAAAGAAAGGATCCATTCAGGTATATTTGAGCCGCTTTCGCCGTGCCCTGAAGGATTTTTTTTCTTACATGTCAAAAGAAGAGGAGAGGGAAAAGGAAGGGATGCTTATAAATGAAAAGCTAAGGGAGCCTGCTGCCTCCAAACAGCTATCCCCTGAGATTCTGAACATGCAAAACCCGAAGAGGACAGAGATCACTTACAAATTAAGTATACCAGCTAGAAGCACTCGCATTGGTCGAATAAAAGTCCAAGCAGACATAATGGGAGGAGAAAGCGAAATAGATATGATTGTGGAGGTAGATATTATGGAGTAAGCGTAGAGGACTGGAGACCAGCCCTCTACAAGTAGAGAAATGCATATCCAGTCCTACTTTATATAAGAAAAGGATAATTCACTCCTATAGCGTCACAAGCCAATAGTAGTGGATTCCTTTTTATTGCACAAGGGCCTGTGCTTGCTTTTTGCTTTCGCTCGCCTTCAAGAAACTGTTGAAAAATCTTCTATTAAACGGAATTTCAACCGATTAAATTTGTCAATAAAGTTTATATAAGGAAGAAACTTTTGAAAAGATTGAGCTTAAATAGCCTGCCAATGGTTGTTTTAATAATAAACATAGCATTTTTAATGTTTATATTAATTATCTATTTTGCATCTCATGAAATCCGAGTTGTTTATCTAGGCTTGGCGCCGGCCTCTGCGCTTACATTAGCGTTAGCGTACAGAATCAGAAAGACACGACTATAACTCTACATAGGGCTCCTCTCCTGGAGCCCCATTTCTACCTGTAGAAGTAAATCAGATTCTAGTGTGTTTTGAGTCTTCGAGAGCTGCCCGCCGAGCTGAGATAAATAGGAGGGCATAGCACTCCCGCACTGACAACTACACGGTTATTTGAAAATGGATATCAATTGTGGTGACTGAGGCATGCAAGGTCGTCGAATACCGATACTCACGCCTCATCCGTGATCCGCTTGCGAACTAGTGCTGAACTGGGATAGCCTCAAATAAGCAGAAATTTACACTATCTGCAGCGATACTGAACATGTTTGTATCGTCTAACGTTTCGATTTCGTCGAAATCACTAAACGTATAACCACAAGTGACGACCATCAGGCTACTACCATTCGATACTGTGACGAAATTAAGGGGATACACGGTCACATAGTCCTCTCCCTTAGTAGAAAAGTCGCTGACGGAGAGGGGAATGTCGTAATCATCCTGCAACACTTGACGCAACTCGTCATGTTTTCTTTTTTCTGTTTCCTTATAGGGCGCGAATAGGTCATCAGCGCAAGCGCCCTGAAACACGCCTTCGCTTTGAGCTTGCAATATCAACTCTCGCGCTTCTGCACTCTTTAGTGACCGCCGAGAGACGGCCCCTTCAGGGAAGTTTTCCAACTGAACATGCCAAAAAGATAAAAATAACTTTGTCATGGTTATAGCCTGAGTAGCGCTTTATTGCCTGATCTTCGAGAATGGCAGAGAGGTCTTCATAGTATTCTAGCGTCAATTACTGGAGTTTTCCCATAAACCAGACCAAATCTGCTGGACAAGGCGTGATGGCAAAATAGCTTTTAGCCGCATACGAAACTTTCTATGCGCTTGCTGATCCAGCCACGCACCTAGCGACTTATCTAAGCTTCTCAGAAAGCTCTTCAAGCTGTTGCCTGTCTGCCAAGAGTGTCTCTCGTAGGTCTGCGACTCGATTTGATGAACCAGTACGTTGCGGCTCCAGCCCATCTTGATGGTTACCTTTAAATAGTTCTGCCGGGCGTCGCGGTCTTTTACCTTTGCCATGATAGCGACATTCTGCCCCCAAGGGAGTTCTGCAACAAGCTGTTGCAGAAATGTATCGCTTTGATGACTGTGTAATGCGATTTGCCTCGCTTAAAATGATCGCAAGGAAAAGCTGCTTATCATTGAGAAAGGTGATGAAGCGACGAGGTGGAGTTTGCCAGCAACGACTTGACCTACCGCGCTGTTTTAAAGAAGAAGCATCAAAGTCGCTTGATGTGTCTGTCTTCAATACCAATGATGACCTGATCAATCCGTAAAACAACTGTCGAGGAACCCCAAATTTGTAAAGTTTAGGGGGCGTGACCGGGTAGCTGCGATAACCGCCAACTCTATTAGCCAACAAGCGGCAATCGAAGCCCCGGATAAAATCAAATAAAGTGAGGAATTTTATAGAGTTACTTAATGTGAGCACGAAAAATCGGATGAGTGCGGGATTTCCGATTTATAAATGCAACATCCACATTTAGACCACCCTCAAGGAGCTGCTGAAAAACAGTCTTCAATCCTTCTGCTATCTTGTATGGCTGCTATTCCGTTTCTGGCCAGCTCTTGCCGTCACTCAACATCCTCATGTATCTCTATTTTCTCTACCACCAGATTCACGGGGGCAGGATTCATGGCCTGTAGCGCCTCTAGCATTCTCTGGCTGATGACGTAGGCTTTGGGCCATTCCTTTATCCGGAAAATATCCGGCAAATTTGGCTGGTTTAGTTTTTCACGGCTTAGCACGTAGGAATAAACTCTCACCACTTTGTCGGTGTCTTCAAAGAACTTGATATGCGACTTTTCCAGGCTCAGGACATCGTATGTTCCCAGTGGATTGACGTAAAAATAGTCTTTCGACTCCAGACGGGACTTATGGTTGTAGATCCAGAGCGGCAGATACTCGATCGGTCCCTGGTTGACCTTTACCATTGTTTCTTTCACGGCTTTACTAACTATCAGGCACAGCTCGACATTGGCGATAAAGTCGGTCAAAACGCGGCCTGGAAACTCATTGCTCATCGTGACGCCAATATCTTCAGGGTAGATCTCCGCCATAGGCTCCCCCTTTACCAGTCTCCAGGACTGGAGGTGTATTTCCTTAGGCGGAAAATCAATGAAGCAGTAATCCTTGTCGAGGCGCTCATATTCATCAATAAAGTAGTAATCCAAAATAACCTTCCTCAAAAATAGTAATATAGTAATGATTAGGAGCCCGACATCCTTCTATGGGCTTGCTGGTCCAACGGGGCGCCAGGTGACATGCCCAGGATAAGATTGAGAAGTTCCTCAGATAATTCCTCCAGCTTAGATTTGTCCAGATTCACATCGGGTATGGGATGCCCATCTGGGTAATCTTTTACTGGATCGCATAATTCCCGGTACTCACTCAAAATATCTCTTAAACCTTTCATGGTTTCTCTCACCAAGCGGTCATAGATGGGATGCGAAGTACACTGTTTACTAACTTCTTGCTGGTCTTCCTCTTTGAGAACCAAATGCCGGGGCAACCCTAGTATCTGAGCCACCTCCTTGTCCTGCGGCATCAACAGCACATTTTTCTTGTGGTGAATATTGTATTTCGCCGTCAGTAGCGCCTTCTGGATGATATTACTTATCTTGGGCCCTTCATTAAGAATCATGTTCTTGAAGGTGCCTTTGGATATCAGATGGTGAGCGTTGTTCCAGTAGGGCCAAGTTTCCCTGGTGAAGTTATGGCCTTTCTTGATCGTTGTGGTCGATCGACCATTATACTTCAGGCGAGTGATATCTCTGTCAGGGCCGCCAACATCCCAATCCCCTTTATTGGGGAAGTTCAAGTCTATGCAATAAGCGCCTGGCTTCATTCCTCCGCTATCTGTCTCATACGCGGAGGTGACAATATGTCCCCGGTCTTTTATGGCTTTGCTGCGCTCATGTTCAATCCCAGTCATGTAACCATGCAAGGTGTTCTTGATGGCGGTATGGCTTTTCGCTTGCTCATATCCCTGATAACGATAATTACAGGTAAATTTATTCCTGAATTCAATGAAAGTGGCCGATCCATGGAAAACCAGACAAGCTCCGTTTTCTGTAGTGCCTTGCAAACGTTCGTGAAGATCATCAAGCAAGGCATCTCCAAAATGCCCTTCTGGTTCATCTTTTTTCTTCTTTTTCGCCATAATTCTTTCTCCTCGACCAGATTGTTACAGTCAACGGCTCTTACTCACCACCATGGCGCCCACATCCCCGTTTTCAGAGATCGAGCATATCAACGTATAAGGACCACACGCATACTGACGCGCAAAGCTTCTTGAAGCGATGCAAAGCCCCGCCACTCCAGCTGCTGCGCCAATATCCCCCCAACTGCTCATAGGGACAATCTCATTACTGGCCTCCCAATTTATGCCGGAAGGACCCGCCAGCCGCGACTTTGCCGTTCCCCAAGCCATAGAGCGCCAGTTTTCCCCGTTAACGTCGATAACGACATCGCCATGGAAGGATGAGACGCCAGCGGAAGCGATGGCTTCCGTGACCGCCTCCGCCAACAACATTCCCATTTCGCCGGCTTTGGTCATACGCCAGACGGCTGGCGTCGTCACTTCTCCTTCCGTTCCCTCCCCATTCTCGCCTTCAGGCTCAAACTTATTCGGGAACGGTTTAAATGACGCGCCAATGATTTTTGATTCAGGCGAACTTGCGCGCGTTTGAACGCTTCGACTGGTTTCGACCAACACACAGGCTGCCGCTTCTCCTGGGATCATGCCGGCCGCATTTTCTGCCGTCAGCAAACGCGCCTCTTCATCCAGCTGCGTCACACACAGATAGTCCAGGTAAGAGTCAACGCCCAACAGAATGGCGCGTTCATAAGGGCTGGTTTCCAGAGAACGCTGAATAATCCTCATTGCATGCGCCGCCCCGGCATGGCCAATACGAACAAACCCTTGCGCGGGCGTAGACAGAGGCAAGTCCAGGCTTTCGCAGAGCGGCTTCAGGCAGTATTCCCGCAAGAGGTTGTCTACCTGATCCTCGGGCCAATTAAATCGCTCGTAAGTTATTTCGGGCAGAATCCAGATAAGCGCCGTTTGCCGCCAAAATGCATGGTCCCGGGTTGGCAGCTTTGCATAGGCGATCAAGTCTTTCATCGCGATGCGCGCCAACCTCAACCATGCCGCGTTTTGGACATATCCCTGCGTTAGGGTATGCGCCGGCGCCCCCGGAATAGGCGCGCTCATCTCATCGGAATCGTAGGTTGAAAAACCTGGTACGGAACCAAACCTGGAGATTCCGCAGCGCACGGAGGCGCAACTGTTCTTTACGCCGTACCCCACGCAGGACATCATCCCCAAGCCCGTGACCCAGAGTGGAGCAAGCTGATCGTGATTCTGACTCATTGACACCTTCTCAGTACCGCTTTATCAGGTCAGCGACCGGTAACGGGCGACCACTTTCCATTCCTCTTTTTGAGGCAACTCCGCCAAGCGAAGGAGTCTGGCTGTGGATGGCGCCAGGCTCACTTCTTCCGAAGTCGTCAGTCCCTGCCGCTCAGCCAGGATGAGCCACGCCAGCACTTCGGTGGAGACATGGGCCGTTGTCGCAGCCTCGGCGGACACATGGGGGTCCATGCTGTCGGCGTCAATCTTCTCTATATCGTCCAGCCGCTTTTGAATGCACTCCTTCAATGCCTCGTCGAAAGCGTCCTGATCTTTATCCAGCAACGCCTGACATAGCGCATAATGAGGGTCGTAGTTATCGTCGCTATAACCAGAAAACTCCTCCAGCCTCTCTTCAATCTTTTTCGGATCAGTTTGCAGGTAGAAGTGCTCCATCAATATGCGAGTGTAGAGAAACTCTTCCTCGTACTCCTTCCGTGGATTGAGCTTGTTCGTACTCAATTCCGCAATGCGTCGGGCGCCTTCTTCATATCCACAAGCGATCGCATCGAAAAAGGGCAAGGCTAAGGAAACCGCTTGCTCCTCTTCCGGAGCCCTCTCCAGGAAGTAGATAAAGGCGTTTGCGCTATGGCAGAGTTGCTTGTAAAAGGGCTTGGGGTTATCGGTAATCAGCAGCTCTCCCGCCGCCAAGCGACGAAATAGCGTACAGGTGTATGTATAGTACTGCAGCTTGGGCTCTTCCTTGGGGAGATGTGGAACGATATCTTCCAGCGACATTCCCGTATTTTTTATCGCGATGGGAAGGTAATTCGATGACATTGCAGGTTTCCTGTTAGTTATATATTCACGCCCAAGAGGCGGCGACTGATTGCTCTCTCACCCACCCGGATAGATCGCGTAGCTGTTTCGATTGCCGTAACACGGGGTCATTGATATTGAGCTTATGACGCAAGCCAAACTGAATGCCAAGTTCATCCATCAACCACTGTCGCACCTGAGGGGGCGTTCGGCGATGGCAGAGCCCGCTCCAAACGGCTTGCGCACTATATGGCTGTCCCCCTCGATATCGCAAAGACGGATCAAACCGGCTTTCATTCTGTACCAGCCATTCGCGCCACTGAGCCGGTTCCTGACATAGCTGATCGACAGTGACGCCGAACTCCCGTCCCTCTGGGTGTTGTGGCGACTTACCTTCTTGAAAAGCCTCAAGCTCGTGTTCAAATAAGTCTTCTTTCGCGAACTGTTCAGGCACAAACGTTTCCTGATAAAGGGCCGCCCCCAGCATCAACTCCAATGCCAGCGCCGCATCTGGCGCAAAGGGTTTATCGCCCAGCTCCCGTAACAAGAGGTTTACGGAGGTTAAATCACCCGCCAGTCCTAATGCGACCAAGGTAGTGGATGAGACCTGGCCGTCACGAACGAGTTGCTGTAACTGCGCCGCCTGTTTCCTCACTCCAGCCAATGCAATAGGGATAGCTAACTCAGCGGTTCTGCCATTAACGGAAGTCACTACCTGCCGCTGCCCTAATCGCAGTAACGCAATTCCCGCCGCCTCTGCAACCTCGTTGTTCTCGTGCTGTAGATAGGGTTGTAACAGCGCTGCATGTCCCGCATCGCCGTTATCGGCGACAATTCGGATTGCGCGAGGCAATAGCTCCGGACCGGACGTCGACAGCAAGTTCTCCGCTCCCTGACGCGAGATGCCACCCGCTTGTGCGATGGCGGGCGCCACGATGGGGAATAACTTTTGGTGCTCAGACTCCAGCAAGGCGGCGGCGCGTTGACGCCATGCCAACGGGTAATAAACTCTCAGCGCTTCCGAAACGGATACAATCTTGTCGATAGCATCCTGGTCCGCTTCGTCTTCCTCCTCTTCCGGAGGATAATCCAGGATATCGATCAAGGTGCGCCATAATCCCGTCAATGCCGCTCCATCCTGGAGTTTGCATAGGTAGCTGGTTAACGCATATAGCTCGCCTACATCGGCTTCTTTAATGCGACTCAGACAGAGCGTCTTCGCTTCCTCTTCGCCATCGATTAGCGCTTCTATATGCGCATCCAGCCGGCTTTCCAAGTCAAAGGTGTCAACCCAAGACAACTCCCGGTCATCTCTCCAGGCCAGACGAGACGAGTACAGAAAGGACGCCTCTTCCAGATGCTCCAGGAACAACTCTCGATGAAAATCAGCTTTCGTCAGACTCATAGTTATCAGACTTCCCCTTTTGAGAGCCGTTGACCGGCCAGGACGTCAACCCTCGGCAACCATAGGCTCACTCCAGCGACATGCTGATGCCCCTCGGGGACAACAGCGTAAGCGCGCCAGATCAAATACACCTGGTGCTCGTCCGTATTAATAATCAGGGTGTCGAGCCGGCATTCCATTTCCACATGATTGGCGTCATGGAAGGACAACTTGCAGCGAGGAGCCGCCAGTCCCGGCAACGCAAACCGTAAAGCGCCCCGCTCCGATGCGTTGATCACGACGACGTCTTCGCCGCCACTCAAGTATTCCGCTGTCACTAGCCCCGGTGAGCCCGCGTTGAAGAAGCGGCGATCAAAGTCCAATGGATAAAGCGGCGCCCTGGTTCTCTGCCATTCTTCGTCGTAGGTTCCCGCCAATGGCGTACGCGGAAGCCAATGCGGGCTAATGAAACCAAACCCCGCTGGCGAAGGCTGATCGCGCCAGGATTGAATCAGGTGTCTGGGGTCTTCCAGATTAGGCAGTGGCATTCCCACCAGACAGTCTTGGCCGGGCGCCATATAGCCTTTTCCGACCGGGTTAGAGGTGCTCATATACTGCGGCTCCCCCTCGGGAACACGTGGATCGCGCCCACCGAAGGCGTGCTCATAGTTTAAGGGAATGCGTTCAATTGGCTGAGGCGGCGTGGGTTGAAATGTGTCCCCCACCTTATCCCAATGACGATTACCGTAAACCTGCACGATCTTACTGACAGGGCCGACTTTAACGCCGACTTTTACCGCAGAGTCGCCTTCTTTCTCAGGGACGGCATGACCGACCAACACCACATCCGTGGTCAGCTTCAAGGGGACGGCTTCGGGCTCATACTTATAGCTCGCCGTTTCGGGGTCGCCCCAGTACTCACCCGCTAAACACAGAGGAGCCTGTTGCTCGCTGAAGCGTAAGTGATTCGTTCCGACAATCTCACAGCTCGCTTTGACTGCGACAGTGACAATGGGGACATTCCGCTCATCGTAGAAAAACAAGGGCTCTACGACAAATGGGGTGTGATTTACGATGTTTGGCTGCGCCATTTACGTCTGCTTCCTGATGATGCGCCAACCCAGGCCTTACAGTGGTTTACCGCAAATAATGCAATCGATATCCGTTTTGATCGGCAGTGCGATGATCATCTTTTGAATGACCGGAAAAGGCGGTGTGTTCTTGCTGTTATGCAGCATCAAGTCAAAAGCGCGAGGCACATTCTTACCTTCCACCTTCACGTTGGGGCTGTAACTGACAAATTCGGCTTTGGACGTCAGTGTTCCTGAAATAATCCCGCCGCCGGCGGTGCCAGGATTGTCGCCCACGCTTTGGGAAAAATTCGAGTCTTTCACACACACTGGATTGCCGTCGCACTTAACGGTCTTGGCGCACTTGGCGCTATCCGTTGACTTCGCCACATTTGGATATGGAATAGGAATCGGTCCTGCGCCGGTCGGCGTTTTGCACACATCGGGAAAGCACGGCGTCATTCCACCACTGCCCTTATGCACAACAGACCGATTATTAACGCCAACAGTAACGCCCATGATGAGTTCCCTAGATGAGGATTAGTTACAAAGAATGCTTGAGCCTTTGATCTTGTTAGCGCCGGAAGCGCGACTCAGGATATTTTTTCCTTTAATCACCACTTTTCCGTCCGCACGCAATAAGATGCTGCTCTGCCCGCACACAAGATAGATCTCTTCCTGGGCGTCAAAACGGACTTTCTTCCCATCCACTACGGCATGACCGGGACGGTCGGAAGAAAAGGAATACTCTTCATCGGAGACGAGTCTTTCGTTCACAACGCCAACGACGATTGGCCGGGAGTAATCATTTTCCTCAAAAAGAATTAGCAACTTCTGACCAGCCACCGCTATCGTCGGAGGTAAAGTAATTATCGTTTTTGCAGCGACCGGACCTGACGTATTACCGGGGTAATCAACGACCGCGCGGCCATCAGCCAGCTGAACCAAATGGCCCACCACAGGCGCAGCATCGCCACTGAAGAAGGGATTCTTTAAAGGGGATTCCACTAGCGTTATTCCTTAAATCAGGGACAATCCACAAAACTCGGATAGCTTGCATTTTAAGCAGTTATTAGATTGGCGCAATCAGCAATATGCCTTGCCAGAATAGTCCGTTTGGATGATCAGGTCTTTGCCTGCAGCAAGGTGCAGTTACGCCAAGACAGGCTTCTTCGACAACGCAGGCGCTAGCTCAATACTCTCAAACTCATAGATGTCAGACGTTTCTTGAACAACCATTGGCAGAGACTCTCCTTCGACTTCAGAGACCACATCCACCAGCCAGTCGGCGCCGAAGGGTGTAATGTGCTCAGATACGCGAAGGATTCCGATCACCTCTAACAAATTCCTGCGCAGCTTTTCCATAACAACGCCGCCAAGTAACGGATAATTTTATCAAGTCACAATACCAGTTATAAATATGGTTATAGACAAGTTTTTCAGGTATTTCTCAGAATAGTAGAACGATAACATTCTAACTTGAGCTCAATTATTCTTCGCCTTGAGAATTTGAACGTTTAACGCTGCTAAAATATTCTATTGATGCTTGACTATACTCAGCAAAGAAGGTTGAATTATATCGCCTCTGGTAATAGTTCTATTTTGAGAAAAACGGACTTCAATAATGCTAGCATACGGATATTCTTACGAAGCGTTTATTCACTACTTAGATTATGCTGTATCTAACGGCCTAATCAGTCCGCATACCGCTCGAGGAAAACAACACGCAGTAAAGCGAATTTTAAGCAGTCAACCTGCTGATGTTTTAAATGATTTAAGACAGTTAGATATAGAAGATGTCTGCAAAAGGTTTATAGAACTCCAGTGTGAGAATGTTAACGACAAAGCTAAAAGCGTCTATTTAAGCCGTTTTAGAAGTTCGATAAAAGCCTTTCTGGCATATATGGAGAGCAAACCCGCTTCTATCTCATTAGACAATTGCCCTATCTCTACCCAATCCGATGAAAAGGAATTACTAGTGGCGCAGAAGGAAAGCTTCACTGCAGAGGAATACCTCCCCGTAAAAACCATGAGCCTTGAGTTTCCAGTTGATGAGAACCAGTGTATAAAGCTGACGGGGATACCATTAACACTTACTGAAGAGGCTGCCGAGAGATTATCGGATGTAATAAAAGGCTTGGCCAAAAGAAGGTAAGCGTAGAGGACTGAAGCCAGCCCTCTACTTTGTAGTAGAAATGGTTCCCAGTCCAAGACAATTACAAGGAATGGGATAGCCCACATCTATACACGCACCGTAGATATTAGTGGATTCCTTTCTATAATACAACAGTCAGGGTTTGCGTCCCGCTCTGGCGGAGATAATTATATCTTTATGGATGAAATTAAATCGAATAAAACATACCAAAATACGCATCAGACTGAGCTCCCAATGAGGCAGGAGAGTTTACTCTCGTTATCGTCAGTAGTAATGGTAATAATAACAGTCCTATTAATATTTTCTTCAGCACTATACTGGATTGAAAATGATGTAAGGATAGTTTTCTTGGGGCTATTTCCTGCGTCAATTCTAGCACTTTCATTAGCACGTGCTATAAAACGAATTAGAGCGTAGCCTGAAGGGTGCCACTTAGCGCGGCGCCCTTACTTCTCAAGCCATGCTAGCAACGGGTAAACATGAGCTGAAAGTACATCAAGTTATTCCCCCCTCAGTACCATTCGGCTTATGTTTAATAAACGTCACCTCGAAAGCCTTGCACGGGCGGTATTGCTGTAGTCGATTGGCGAAGGTAAAGGCATCGCTCATCTCGTAGTGCTGGAAGATGTCGAGACCACAGTCCAGGGAGATCTTCCAGCCGTGGTCGGTCACGATGTGGCGGGCGTGGATCGTGCCGGTACCGTCGAATTCCCAGGTAAAGTTCACACCCACACTGCTGGCAGACGCCTTCATCTTCTCGAAGTTTTCCTTCTGCTGTTCGCCTTTGAAATCGTCTTCCGTCGTCACCAGATGAATGAATACTTCCTCATCAGGAGCCTTTTGCTTGACCACGGTCTCAAGAAACTCCATGAAGTTGCGCATCTGGTAAAACTGGCGGATGTACGGATCAGTGACGGTGATCGCAGTCGCGCCCTTGAGAAAAGGACCGAGTAGCGTATCGAAGGAAATGCCCTTCTGGTTCTCTTGGAATATGAGGTGTTTTTCTTTGAGAACAGGCTCAGTCAGAGCCGACAGTGCGGATGGACCTTGGGGCGAGTCCAATGGCGCAGCTTCAAAGATTTCCCTATATCCACCATCAGTAATGCTCTTGTGGTAGTAGCCAGAGTATTCCTCCTCTTCGAGCGTGGCGACAGACCTGGCCCGTCCATTCGTGTCTTGATAGCTAAAGCGGACGTTTCCGTAGGTGGAGTCGATACGCATCAGTTGGTCTTTGACACGCTTGCGACCTTCAATTGCGAACCGTAGCAGTTCCTCAACCTCTGTATTGGTCGCCCCACCATGTGGAAAAAGTATCTTCATCAAACCGGAGAAAGTCTTGTTGATGCCATCGCGATCCCGCGTCGAGATATCGGAGGAGAGGGAGAAGTGCTCCTTGTAGCGGTCCGAGTAGTCGTGATTACGTAGCGAGCGAAGGATCTCAGCCAGGTAGTCCACCACGAAACCGTATCCACTGGAGAACATCTCGCCTCGGATGATGTCGACCTCCCAGCCAGGGATGTAAAAATGGATGCGGTCCAAAAACGCGGAGTCATAGAATTTGTTGGGTAGCTCACAAAACAGGTCAGAGTGTTTGAGCATGTAGGGCACTGTGTGTTGGGTGTTTCCCACGAATACCATGGAGGCCTCCGCGCCCAGCGTCTCGACACCTCGTGAGAAAGACTTGTTGGCCATGTAGTTTTTCATGATGTCGACCAGGGCTTTATCCACGCGTTTTTGCTTTCCGGCAAATTCGTCGAAGGCGACGCAATCCCAATAGCCGACCAGGCCAATCTTTCCAGAAGAGTTGTTCACAAATAGCTTGGGAACCGAAACCTCCCCACCAGAAATAAGGATGCCGTGTGGAGAGAACTCCGAATAAATGTGCGATTTACCCGTTCCCTTAGGGCCGAGCTCGATCAAATTGTAGTTGCGCTCGCAAAACGGAATCAGACGAATCAATTGGGTCAGTTTGCTGCGTTTGCCGAACATCTCCGGGTTAAAGCCGATGCTTTGCACTAGTAAGTCGATCCACTCTTCGGTGGTGAATTGTTTGCGGGCCTCAACGTAGCTGTCGAAATCGAAATGAGAGAGCTGGATCGGCTTGAGGGTCGACAATATCCATGGGCTGGCGCTTTTGTCTTCGGTAAACTCATATTCCAGATCAGCAATGCACCACACACCGCCGACCAAAAGCTTGGGGTGCTTTTTCACCGTTCCAGAATCAACAAGAACCTCTTTGATGCCCAGGTTGGAGAACTGCGCTTCGTAGACATCCTTCTTGTCGTTCAGGTCAACGCTGATTTTGTCGATAACCTTATAGCGCCCCTTTTCTTTGATGTTCGAACGGATTAACCCGGCCTCATTCCGGTGCACGTAATGCTTGGCAAGGATCTCCTTGACCGTCTCGATTCCGGTCTGGATGGTCGGCTCATCGCTGGTGGCGCAATACTGACCCAGCAAGTATTCCAGCACGTAGGATGGAACGATGGCGTTGCCCTTGACCATCTTGACGAGATCTTTGCGGACAACGAGTCCTGGGAAGTGTGTGTTAATTTTCTGGTCAAATTCGTTCATCAGTCACCCGTCCTTTAAAAGTCGAAGTCGCTGGTGAATGAGCGCCGCATCAAGTACCGGAGAGACTTGTATTCCTTGTAATGTGAAGTCCCGGCATGTCTTTCCTCCAACCGCAGAATGACCTCCTGGCCATTGACCTCATTAGCCTTACGGGTTAACACAAAGCGCACCTGCAGCTCCCTGTCCCGGGGATTGTCAGAGCCCAGATCAAAGGTCAGGTCGTGGCTGTCGGAGATCAAGTCGCCCGCCTCGGTGTAGATACCAGCACGCAGCACGCGTGGCTGGATCTTGTCCGTCACCGACCGGGCTTGGTACAGGGTCACCGCCAGTTGCCCTGAGGTGATCACCGAACTGGCTCCACGCAAGATGTCCACCTCGACGGCGGAGACATCACTCTGGCGTTTCTTGTTGATCTTGAGCACCGGGATAACCACCTCCTGCAACGATGCGCCGCCATGCACAAAGCGGCTACCGGCCCCCTTCAGGCGCAAGCGATTGATCGATTTGGGGATCAGTACTTCCACCTCACCGGCAAGGCCAAGCTGTTCGGGGGTAAACTTGTGCAGGCTGGATGCTTCGGCAAGCCCTTTGCCTAGCACGAAGCGACGGTCCCGGAACAGAATCTGGTCGCCCTCAGCATCAACCCCGGAAAAGTCGCTCTCGTCGAGAGCGCGGTTTTGATAGATGAAGCCATGATCCGAGGTCACCAGCAAGTTGTTAGCGTTAGCCCCGGTCAACTTCTTGATCAGGCGAATCAGCTCCTGCAGGGTTTCTTCCACCGCCTCGAAAATACGCTCCTCGGATTCCCGCTTGTCACCGGTGGCATCAATCCGATTGTGGTAGACGTAGATCACGTCGTGATTGCGCACCAGCGCCCGGCAGTCGTCGCCCTTCATGGCCATCAGTTCATCTGCTTTGCAGGCCGTAGCCCGTTGACTGATTGCCTGACCGAGGATTTTGATGCGGTTGGCCGTACCTTGGGAACTTTGGTCATCCACCAGCACAGCGCCGGTTTCGTTGTCGGCTATTGCCAGCTCCTTGTTGGGCAGGAGCGCCGCCATGCCGAGCTGTGTGTAGCTGGGCAGCATAGATAGAGCCGGCTCCAGTTCGGCGCTGTATCGGTCTTCCTGGCGAATGAGGCTCAGCAGCTCATCGCCGATTTCATAACGCATCGCATCGGAGATGATTACGCAGACCTTGTTGTCCTTATACAGGAACGGCCGGACCCAGCGCTCGAAGAACTCCTTCTGCTTGCGCACAGGGAAGGCTTCCCACTTCGATGCCGAGTCCACAAAGGCCTGGAAGCGGTCGCCAAGTTTCAACAGGTAGTTGTTAGAGTAGAGGTTTTCGATCTGCTCGGTCAGACCTCCCATCAGCGATGCCTGTCCCGACATGCGAACATGGTAGGTGAACTTGCGATAGAGCTGATCGAACTGATACCAAAAGCGACTGTAGCGCTGTACAGCTTCAGCCAGACTATCCATGGTGAGCTTGGCCTCGCCTAGGGCGTAAACGAACTGGGCGGCGTAATCGACCGCTTCGTACAGATGCCGGTATTCGCGATACCAGTGGCCCTGTCGCCGCTGTCGAACCCAGGTCGACACGTCACCGCTAGAGGCCGTGCGTGCGGACACCGCCCGCACCAGATCACTGATGATCTTCTGGTCGATCAAGCGGAAATAATCCAACTCGATCAACTCGCGGAAGTCCCGCTTGACTAGATCCTGTTCAATACCGAGCACCTCCGCGCACTCTCCTGAGAGGGTCTCGAAACCGCCTTCGAACTGGCGGCTGTCCTTCCATTGCTTTAGAAACACCAGGGCATCGCCGGTCAGTTTCACCTGCCCGTCGGTGCCCATGGCGTAGCAGGACTTGAACAGCTCGATAGCAAAGTCGCGGATACCCGGCTTGTCGGACTTGTAGCCATAGCAGCGGGCCATCTGTTCCCAGAGGAAATTGTCCAGGCTGCACCGACCAACCAGCTTGATCTTTTCGTCCCGTCCGTCGGCCAGCTCCTGCAGCAGGTCTTCCACCACCGCATCCATGCGCGGTTCGCTGCCGGTGCACACCGCCAACATCTTCCGACGAATCTGTCCAGCGGTGTCGTCCACCTTCAGTAGTTTCTTTAGGGAGTCCTTGCGTTTGATCGCCTGAAAAAACTCCGCATGGGCCTGCACCACATCCGTGAACTCAAGGCCGAGTTCCAGCTCAGACAACCAGATGGCCACCTGATCGGTACGGAACTCACCGTGGGCTAGTTGTACATCCAGCAGCCAGTTATCCAGATCGGCGGGCTGAGGGCCTTCGTGGTAGAGCAAGTATTTCTGTTCCGGTTGCTCGCGTAGGATCTTGTATTTGACTCCGTACTCGTTGTTGATCAGCTCCAGCTTCTCTATGTCGGGAAGCTGAAGCGCTGCGAAGTCGTCGCGCAACTCCTGCTTGGTGTCGTACCAGAAGACGATCCGGTGCCGGTCGAAGAGTTTGGTCAGGGCCTGGACAATGCGGTTTTCCATCAATCGTGCTCCTTAATCCTCTTTCGCTTCCAAGCCGACGATCTTCTTCAAGGCCGCGCCGAGTTTGGGGTAGTTGACTTTGACGCCATCGTCGAGATCAATCTCCACCTGCTCGGTGGCCAGTGGGTATAGCACCTCGTGCTCGTACTCCTCCATCTCGGTGATCATCTTGGTAATCTTCTCGATCTCCTTCAGGGCGTTGGTCTTTTCGCTCTGGCTGCTGCTGGCACTGATGCTGATCGCCTCCAATTGGTTTTTGTACGAGTTGAGTTTTGTGCGGAACTCGCGCAAGTAGTCATTGAGCACCACGCTTACCATATCGGGGCGGTAGCGGTGCATATAGATCAGTGCATTGAAGCTGCCTTGAGGGCTTGTGAACAGCCAGTAGATGGGGCGCTTCTTGTAGCGCTTCACATGATCAGAGTAGAATTCGCCAAGGAAGTAGTCGCGAATGCTGTAATTGCGCTTGCCCTTGATGTTCAGCGCCTGCTCGACGAACTGGAGGTTGGCTTCGTAATGTTCCTTGCCAAAGGCAACGCTCAGGAACTTGCGGAATCGCTCGACGATGTCATCGGTGAACCAGTCGCCGTCAAGCATGGGGATGACGTTGTCGTCATCTGCCGGGAAGCTCGGCTCCGGAACCCACTTCAGATAGTCCTCGATAGTCTCACCCTGATTGGCCAGGATCAGCCCCGGCTTGTCTAGCGCGTAACGGCCGAACATGCAGCCCACTGCGTAGGAGACCAGTTCGCGCATGGTGTCGGCCAGCAACAACGCCTCCAGCTCGTCCTCACTCTTGTCGTTTCCGTAGCGGTAGTATGGGTTGCAGGTCAGAGTTATCTCGTTGAGCGGCACATCGGGTGTTAGTTCATCCTTCAGGCCATATGCATCTATGAAGATACGGTTGTTCTCTTCCTCCAGCCGCTGCATCTCCAGTGTCATATCTTGCCAGTGAGCGCGGAGCCTCTGGTAAGTGACCCTCAGGCTTTGCTGGTGGTAGTCAGGACTCAGCAGCGGCAGGCTATTGAAATCCCAAGATGACTCGTTTGAGTTCCAGTCCTGTTTTGCCAACTTGACGGCCGAATCAGCAACCGCATTGACCGAATACAACTCTTTATAGTTTGGAGTTATTGGTAGTAGCTTCATGCTGCCTGGACCAAAATCCTTCGGGGCAACAACCCTCAGCAATGGTGCTACAACCTTAGAATGCAGGAAGCACATCGCAAATTTAATACCTTGTTCATGTTCTGAGAAAAACATCGAATTTTTTTGATCGAATATATGACCAGCACTGACAAGCCGCGTAGAAAGCCTGTTTGATATATTGTTGTAAGCCAGCCCGCTACGAAAATAGTATTGTTGATTCTGCGGACGCGCACCCTTTAATGATTTAATTTCAGCACCATCAAACTCCCAATTCAAAATGAACTCATGATTTCCATACCACTTACGATATTCACTGCCTTTTACATATGGAAACCACTTGTTGTTTTGATATTTATCTCCACTAAGTTCATTTTTCTCGAAACAGACGTCTCGCTGAGAAACTTCTGACCACCTTCGGATAAATCGTTCGTTATCACCTGTTTGAAGCCCAGTAAATGCTTCTGCTACTTCCTTTAAAGGAATGCCTTTCTCAAAAGCTTCTCGTGTGTGGGGAGAAATGAAGTACGCAAAAACATTACGCGGAAGCTCAGCGAACAGGCTCATCGAAACAACATACTTGTTCGTACCTGCTTTGAGTGCCTCTCTTTTGCTTTTAGGTGTTTGCAATAGAGTTAAATCAAAATACGAACCAAGTGACTGACGTTGCTTATGATCTCCAAAGACAAACGCGGCAACTTGCACAACTTCACCCTTAATTTCTTCAAAGGCATGCGGGCCTAAATGAGCCAGGGTACTAATGTCATGAAGAGACAATTCTTGTGCTCTGAATTCAGTGTAATCATCTCCGAACATCCAACTATCCATAGTAACCATAGCAGTAAAGCCTTTGGATGCTTGTAGGAGAAATGATCTTTCGATAAAAGTTGCAAAGAAGTCAGCGCAACTGTGGGGGTAATGCTCTCTCATCAAAGCCTGTAACCTGTCATTCATGTTCTTCTTTCCCATATACGGCGGATTTGCGATCACGACATGGTATTTTGGACTCAGGTAATCAGCCTGCCGCAGGACTTGCAGAACCTTCTGATGGGTAATACTGATAAACAGCTGCTCGGAAGCATTCATTGACTCAAGTATCTTGAGCATACCGTCCACATCGGTGACATCTGGACGGATCAAAGAGCCGAAGTTGTTGGCCTCTGCAAACTGGCGCAGTGTGGTTTGCAATGGCGCAGAGAACAGATCTCGCCCGACAAAATCCATGTAGTTATTCAGCTCATCCTCGCCAAAGTCGATCTTTTCCAGCACGCAGATGTTCGGCTTAACACCCTTATTGAAGAACCGGCGCTGCTTTGCGCGGGCTTTCATGGTCAGCGCAAAGGCCGCCAGTTCCCCGGCGCGTTCGTCAATCTCTATGCCATATATATTTTTTGTTAGAATTTTTTCGGGAATCTCTGCGGGATCGTAGCCTTCTTCTTCGTAGATGGCGTAGAGCAAGTCGAAGGCATAAGTGAGCATATGGCCCGAACCGCAGGCCGAGTCACAAATCTTGATCTCTTCCGGCTTGGCGATGCGCAGAAAGTCCGTTTCGACCTGCTCTTTACCATCCGTCGCAGGCGCTGGCTTGATGTAGTAGTCCATCTGTTCGACCAGCTTCGAGCCGGGACGATTGAGCAGCCACAGGCGACCGAGGGAGTTTTCCACCAGGTAGCGAACAATCCAGTGCGGGGTGAATAGCTGGGTGGCGGCGGGGATGTTCTCAGGCGTGATCTTCTTATTCTTCTTCAGGCCATTGAACACCTCGTCCTTCTTCTCGGAGATGTAGAACTGGTAGAGCCAGCCGATCACCTCGACATCCTCGCAGTCATCCGGCGTCATCGCCTCACGGGTATAGGCGAGGATGGAATTACCCGAGAGTAGGTCGTCAGGCATCAACAGTTCGGTATAGTCGTCGATACGCTGGAACAGAAACGGCATAGCCTTGTTCCAGAAATTGCAGGCGACCACCACCAGCAATCGGTAAGCCTCGCCCTGGGGGTCGCGGCTGGGCGCTTTACCGTCGAGCAGGGCGAAGATCTGCTGTCGAATCTTGTCGTGCGCCAACTCCTCGTCGATGTGGCCCAACTTGGCTTCAGCCAGAATCTCGGGCTGAAACTGTCCCTCGGAGGGCGACACCACGCCAATACGGGTGTAGCGGTTCACGTCCATGAAGCGCAGGGCGCAGAAGCGGTTGAACCAGATGTAGGCCACCCGCTCGATGACCTGTTCCTTGCCGTGGCCCCTGATCGCCTCTTCAAGCTTATTGATAGCCTCAGTGCTTTCCCGGCGGGCTGCGCTGTTTTCAGCGAGCACCAGTTTCAACTTGGCTGAGACCTGCTTCAGTAGATTGCACCTGGCGAACTGGGCAAATTTTTTCAGTTTTGCCGTTTCCATCTACTTAGACTCCTCCCGCTGCAGCAGTGGTCAGACGGGTGACCAGCCACTTCGGAAAGTTTTTATCCCATTTTTCGAAGTTGGCGACATGAAAGCTTGTGGCCAAGATCTAAATCCAAAAGCGTGGTGATCTACCCACCAAGGCTTCTGTTTCAGGAATTTCTGCGTCTGACAGTTCAAGCTGGTGTTAAAGGTGGTCAGGCAGACGTAGTGAACCAGCTTATCTACCTTCTGCTCAGCATGCCGGTAGAAGTAGGAAGCCCGGAACTTGTATTGCAGGTATTTCCTCAACCACTTGAAGCTGACTTGCCGCGAAATTGTCTCGTCTTCGGTCGCCGCGCCAAGAACGTCGTAAATCGAGCTCGGCGTGGTTTTCAGGCAATCCTCAATGGAGACTACTTTGATCTCGGAAGTGTCCGTATCACGGTGCAGACTATGGAAGCGCACGTGGTCGTCTTCACCCAAGTTTCTGGGCAAGAACGCCAGTGTCAGGCCGGTGAAGACCGAGAGGATTCTCAATTCAAGACGCGCGATCATATTTGAATCCTTTTTCCTTTGCGGATTTCACCTAGCAGCGCCTCGCGCATGGATTTCAGATAGCATTCCACATCGGTCTCGTCGGCCAGCCAAGCCTTATAGAAAGAGACCTTCACCGAACGGCTGGGCACATACTCGATGCGCGGTTCCGGTTTGGCGGGTAGCGCGGGTTTCGCACCTTCACCCTGCGTGGCGGTTTCGCCAGGTTCCGGCGCAAGCTCGGGTGTTGACGCCGGTTGCGCCCAAGATGTCATCTGCGAAAGTAGGCGCTGATAGTCGCTTTCCTCAAATCGGCGCAGGGTGTCGCGAATAACGGCAATCAGCTTCTGGCGCTCAATGGTTGTGTTGAGTTTGTTGAACTGACGGGTGATCTGCTCTTGCTGATCGCCGTTCAGTGTGCTGAATTCCGGCATGCCACAGAGGCGGCCTTTTAGAGTGGCGACGGTTTCCTTCGCCCAGGCAATCTCGGCCTCAGTCTGGGCGGTGACCTTCTCCTGCAGGGTTTCAACTTGCGTCTTCACCTGCTGCATGCGGTTGCCCTTGAAACATTCTGGATCGATCAAGCTGGCAACCATCTGGGCGGCTTCTTCGCCTTCGATGTAGGCGAAGTTGGGCTCCTGGGTTTGAACGAACTTGTGGGCGTTATCGAAGATGCCTTTCTGCGGGCCGCTCATGAATTTGCGGACAGGATCGATGACGCATTCCTTCATATCGAGCAGCGCGTCTTCCTGGCGGATGAGTTCGGCCAGATACCAAGTATAGGGCTTGCCGGTCAGCTCCTCGAGTTTCTCAAGCACCGGTTTCAGCGCATTCAGGAACGTGTACTGGGATGCCTGGGTCGCCAGCGGTTTGAGCTGATGCATGAGTTCCTGGAGCGCGGCGCCTGTTTCCTTGCCGAGCGCTTTTGCCTCACTAGCGTGGGGCGGGGCATCGAAGAAGTCCTCAAAGAAAACCTTGAGGGCGCGGACCTGCGATGCAGTGAATTCGACCTGAGGCTCCAGCACTACATTGCCGTGTATGTGGGTGTTGCGCAACACCCGTTCCAGCTCGTCCTCTTCGAGCAGGTTGCCGTCGGCGCGAACCTCGACCTTGCCGCGAGCACATAGGTTGGCCAGTGTGCAGAGCACGGCTGCATAGTACCAGCCGTAGGGCTTGCGTTCGAATTTCTCCAGCAGATTTTTTAGCGTGGTACGCACGCCACATCGGTTGTTGCTCTGGATGAGCGCCAGAAGCTCCTGCTCAGACTCCGCCAGAGAAATGGTGTCGTTGCTGAACAACCCTTGCTGCGAGTGCTTGAGGCATTTGGCGATGTCGTTCTCGGTGTAGGTGATGCCGCGCAGCATGCGGAGGTTCGGATAGGCGCGGGAGATGAGTTCGTGGAACCCACCCACTACCCGAGTCTGCGCATCCTCTGAATCGGTCCCAATGTCAGAACCTGCCACGAACAACTTAGCCTTGCCCATCAGGTCTTGAACGCGCTGCTGCAGGTTGGCATAACGTTCCCGGTTCTGGAAGCCTTTGTCGGTCAGAATGCGTTTCACCGCCTCTTGCAGAGTGATCGAGATGTTCTGACGGATGTATTTCTCCGTCCACTTGTACATGAGAATATCGCGAACGAGCCGTTCATCCGCCGGCACCAAGACCAGCAGTTCGTCCCGGCCCATGTTCTGCATCCGCAGAATGGACTCGTTTTCGGCGTTTTCATGGAACGGACTGATAACATGAATGGCCAGCTCGTATTCCCGCCCGTATAGCCGATCATCGAGCTTTCTGGAGAACGGGTAATCCTGGCCAATCTCGTCGTAGCGGATCTTCCGATGCTTGATAACGTGGTCAAAAATGATCTTCTCAAGCTCGGCGGCAACATCCGATGATTCCACCTCTGTGTTCTTGATATCCTGCTCGACGTCTTTTTCCTCGTCGGTCAGGTATTCGTAGAGCTCGCCATTGCGCTGCACGTAGGTCTGTTGTTCCAGGAGACTAAGGGCTTCTTCGACTCTTTTTTTAAGCGCGGGTAGTCCTTGCTTGAAGCCGTCCAGCATGAGGACACACAGGTTGCGAACGGTGGGCTTGAACTCCTTGACATACTTGACCAGGAAAAGCGTTTTCAATAGCTGGATCGCGAAGGGACCGTCAAGATGGTTTTCTGCCTGGATAATGGCTCGCTGGATACTGGATTTCAACACAGTGCGAATGCCCTCAAACATCAGGTCAAAGGTCGCCAGCTGACCGACTTCATGATCCGCAATCCGGATTGCTACCTGCTGGAATACTCCGAGCATGGAGCGTTCACCTACCGAGCTGTGCTTGCCCTCAAAGGCGTTATGATGCGACAGGTTCTGAATGGCTGACTGGAATAGCGCGAACTGATACGGAATGAACGGATAGCTGTGAATGAAGTGATCACGATCCTGATAATTCCGGTAGGTTTGCGAGCCGTCTGCAAAGTCGAACAAGGTCTTAAAATTGTTGGATTGTGCGTGATAGATGTCCGACAGAATGCGCACGCCATCTTCGGTTTTCATGAGCAGACGCTTCTGAATAACCTCCGCCACGTCGGCGCTGGTCAGCTTCATGCGATTGGCGAACCGCGACTGGATTTTCGAGAAGTCGTTACCTTGCTGTTTGCCCATCTCGCCAACAACCGTCCCCATGTCCTCCTGGGCGGTCACGATGACCCATGCGCGGCCTCGGCATTTGGTGGCCATACTCTCGGCGATAGTTTGGAGATTGGTCATCAGCTTGACGCTTTCAGCGATGTACTGACCGACCTCATCGACAAAGAAGTTCAGGCGGAAATCAGGTGATTGCCGATCGATATACGCATGTACCTGCTCGGCAAAATCCTCGATGGAGACACGATATTGGCTGCGGTATTTATCAAGTATTCCCATGGCCAGCGTTTCATCACTCCCGGTTACCAAGGCATAGGCTTTGGCAATGTTTTTCGCTTCGAGCAGAGCCTGCTCACGACCCTTTTGCCAAGTTCTTCCCGCTGTGGATTCATAGGTTGATTTGAATCTCTCATAGAGGTCACGGCTGTCAAGGTCGCGTTCGAACTGGGCGATGTGGCCCTGCTTGCCGTAGTAGCCACACATCTCGTCGAAAACCTTGACGAAAACGGCTAGGAGCGCGTCCATCTGGGTCTTGCTGATGACATCCGATTTCTGGTCGATGTTGAACAGAATGCTTTTCGATGGGATCGAAACAGCTCTCTTGAGATCGCCGCGTAAGATTTCATTCTCGCCACACTTGGGCAGGAATAGGTCAAGTGTGGAAACTCCGTCGATCTGCCGGTTCTCGAGCAAGAGCGCCAGCATCTTCAACAGGTGGGATTTACCGGACCCAAAGAAGCCGGAAATCCAAACTCCATTAGCGCCTTCATAATTGTTGTAAGCGTCTAGAAAGGACTCAAGCCGCTTCTCGACTTCGTTGGTCAGAACGTATTCTTCAATCTCGAGGCGAAGGCTAGCTTCATCGTCAGCTTTGATGACCCCTTCAATTGGGCGGTCAACTGGCTTGTTAAAAATGGCCTTAAGAGTCATCACGCTTCCCTCGTTTATGCTTCGCAGTGGAAGATGTTGAATGCCCGATAGTACTTGTCGTCATGTAGCCTTCCGAAGAGATCGAGCGATGCTCCAGACTCCAGGGAGTGGGTGTAGGCTCCAGGAAAAAACAGGACAGTCGGCTTTTCTTTCGCTGTGCTCTGCAAATTGTTCAAAACGTTGTGCGACCGGATGTAGGGGAACACTTCGCCAACGCCAGACAGAAAAAGTACTTCGAAATCCGTGCTTGCCATCTTGGCTGCAATGGCCGGAACAAGGTGTGTTTCCGGGTCCAACACGCCTTGCAACAACTCTTTGAGCTGCTCTTTGGAGACAGAATCCTCCATCTCGACAATCTGGTTCCAGATGTCACGCTCTTTGAGGATTTCTATCGACAGATCATATAGATTGATCTCCAGAATCCGAACACCAGCCTGCTCAAGGCGATTGACCAGCTGACGCTGGAGCCGCTCCATATCAATAGCCTCTTCCGACTTGAAGGGACATATGAAAAATGGGACCTCGTTACCTAGACCTTGCTTGTAGAGGAAACGCTGGCCTGAGATCACAGCGAAGAGATGCTGAAATCTGTCCTGCATTGTCATCCTGGCTATATCTGCTGCCACTACGCCACCCACTTCAGCTCTGATTCAAATACAGGGAAGTACAAAACATCCCTGCGGCTGCCTTGATTGAACAGTTCCAGAAGTCTAGAGCTGAGCATAGCCGCGTGGATCATGTTGCAGGCTGTTAAAAGATCGGCCTCGCGAAGCATCTTGAACAGGACCTGCCGCAATTTGCCTCTTGTCGTCGGAGTGATCTCATCCAGTTCCCAATGCCACTCGGATTTTCGGTTGAAGAAGGAATCAAAATCCTCGTGGGTCAGATCACTTTTCAGTGTTATGTAGCGCTCTCGAAGCACTTCGACGGCAAAATCAGCGATTAATCGGTACCGACGGCAAACGGCGAGCCACAGGAGATAGGCTTGCTCTTGGTGACTGCTCTCAACAAGGAATTCAAGCTCACCTGGACTCAGCATCCTAAGTCGAGAAATAACTTCGCAGCAGACTCGTTTGAGCGTATTGAGTGTTCTGGTTTGCAGTAGATTCTCTGCGATGACCTTGTCTCGAACAGAGCTCCAATCGTCAAGATCGAGATGCAGCGCGGCCAGCTTCACCGATTCGCAGTGAAATAGACTGCCTGTTGTAAATGACATGCTGTACTTATCGTTGTTCATTCTTGGTCAGGATCCCATCTTATAATGTTCGGCTGCGCCCACCGGCGGCTCTCCCCCCGTTCATTCCCTGTATCCTGTAGTGATCTAATCGTTCCGGACATTAATAAGGAAATATCCTTCAACAATTAAGGCGCCAGCAGGAATCAGAAAAGGTCATATAAACAGTATACAAAAGAGTTCAAAAAATAGGCGGTTTCGTTGATGCTCGATCCAGTTTATTCTGCTCTAGAACACGCTAAATCCTTCGGATTAGGCCCAATATGCTCTACAAGTGGAAGGAAAAGATTGAAGCTCAGCTTGAAAACCAGGTTCTGGCTGAAGACGAGCGCGCCGAGTTAAAACGGCTTCGCAAAGAAAACAAAGAGCTGCGCATGGGAAAGGAAACTCTAAAAAAGACTTCTGTAAATTCAAGCGGAGTTGAACCACTTCCCAGTGAAAGTTTTGCGCTAGGCTCTGCGCGTAATTAACTGTCTCATAGCCCCTGAGGCCGCCAGATCCTCCGAAACCACCACAGGCCACATGTCAATTGCAGCAATCCCAGATAATCTCTGTCCTTTTTGTCATAACGAATCAGTAGCGCACGGCATTTAGACAACCATCCAAACGTCCGCTTCACCACGATCGCCTCCAGCATTGCTTTCCACCTTCGGGGTCGCGCCGTCGTTCAGGTAGTGCGTATGGGCGGCCAAGCGTTTGAGACTGTAGTCGAAGTCGTTGGCGATGGCCGTTCCATCTGGGACTTTCAGCCGCTGTGCCCGCATCCACTCATGCAGTGTCTCTGCGATAGGATTCGAACAGGCTTGCCAAAGCCGTCATCGCTCATCGGCTGTCAGGGTGCGGACCTAATGTTCAGCTTAGAGCTTTCCTATTCAGCCGCTTTTGAGAGCAAGTAAGCCTCATGTAAAGGAAAAGGCAGTATTGTCATATCGTCTGTCGCTATATGGGCACGCATAGCTTGACGCGCAAGCGAAACCAAATCTAAAGCATCAAATTGTTCAGACTTCATCATCACGACAATTTCGTTCAGTGAGGGAAACCGTCTATGCTTAAATTGGTGTGCTCCAGTTTCATGGCGAGATTTCTGATTACTACTCCTCACTGCACTGCTCATTTGTAACGGTTTGGGCAAGCCACGGGTCAACCAGAAAGTCCTTTCAGTTCTTTGCTCGTGAAAGACGCCAGATGTAATACCTTGTTTGTTATGCTCCACCCAATAACAGGGTGATTTCACCGGCTCGTCAGTAATACGCACAACAGATATGTTGTCGTTTGGCGTCAAGACGCGTTGCGGTTCAGCATCACCAATACTGCCCAGTTCTAGGCGATCGGTTCTGAGTTTTTCGTTATTCCCAAAGCTCTTAACAAATCTCCGTATGTTGGTGGCTTCAGCAAACAGTATGGTCGGAAATTGATCTCTAGGAGTGGCTTCTGCATAAAACCGCTCAATCTTGATAGTTCGCTCGTTACCTTTATTGAATTGCAGATTGGCGACTTTTCCCTGCGTGATCCTCATCAGGGCTTCCGGGTATGTGCACCAACTTATCTGTTCCTGCTCGTTCATCAGGGCAACAGACAGCTTCCCACTCTGAGACTGAATGTATAGAGGCGTTAGTATTCCACTCTTTCTACCAGCTTGGTTGGCGCTCACGCCAGCATTGCGATTGATGACATACCAAGCAGCGAGCCGAATTGCGTCATCCTTGACGGGAGAAACGCCAAGTGCGCGCAGAAGATCTAATACAGAGTTTTCATAAGCACAGCGTTCCGCAATATTTTGCTTATCATCAGGGTCAGTGAAATCAATCTTGCTATCAACGGCTGGGTCAAACAGGCGGGTTTGCGCCACAGCGCCTTCTCGAGCCAAAGCAGCATATGCTAGTAGATAGGGGTCTCGCTCGGGCTCATCCAATAGAGCCGAGTTCATTTCGACAAAAGCAGCCCAAGGAGAATGAGAGGTAGGTTTGGCGCTGCCGGCATGCTTAACCATCTTAATGGTGGCTTCGTCCCATTTTGTTTGTAGTAGACTTTCTTTCGCTTTCATCAATAGTGGGTAGGCAACCTTCTCGGGAAGTTTTGTCTTATCGATGTTGTCAGTTCTTTGGGCTAGGGGACCAGATGTTAGACTCCTGATATCTATATTCAGGCCATCTGTGTATGTCCAAACGCCATCAACAATTTCATCTGGATGCCCCAACAAGGACTCCAGTGTCGAATGAAGGAGATTTTGCCCTTCCGGCCTGGATTGAAAATGCCTAATTGCCAGTGTTGATACGCCACGATCTTCCTTCCCCAGGGTCAACATAATTGCCTGTCGCAATTCGCTTGCATCTCGATTGAGAACTGACAGCTTGGTCTTAGGCTTGGCTCGAACCGTCCTTTGCATGTCAATTCGACGAAATCCGGCAGACGCCAAGTGCTCATCAAGGAAAACCAGATGATTCCCTCGCTCAGGATGGCTCACACCCGTCCCCGCTGGTAACTGATCATCACCATGAACTGACCCCAGTCTGGGTAAGATGGCTAAATTGCTCCCGAAAATGGCTTCCAAGCCTAGGCGGTCAGCAGTACATTGAAGGCCTGAAAACTCAAGTATAGATTTTAGAACACGCCGGCTTTGACTGAGTTCTTCAACGTTGTCTTTTTGGTCGTACCACCAATCTCGCCTACTGACTTCCAGCTCAATACAACGCATCCTTGTTGAGTTGGATGTCAGATTAGCGTCTGCAGGCAAAAAGATATCAAGATAGCGAGATCGTACTTTCTTTAAATCGTACTTTGTAAGACTTCCATAATTTCGGGTGCTGATATTAACGGATACTCTAATATTCTTGCTTTCAGGGGTCGTGGCTGCGGACACGGTAAAAAGCTCAGTCCACCAACCAGATGAGCGCCGACTGTCGACCGGAGTGACTTCGTATCTCAAAAGCGATTTACCGGAATACAAGGTATCACGCGGACCTGACGACACAAGTGTTCCTTCATCTGGATTTCCAGTGTTAATTGCTTTGCCTTCCAAGGCACGAGCTGCGATGAGCGTCAGTAGATCATACGCTCGCAGGTCTTTTGGGTAGGCACAAAAGTAATTTGAATAGAGGAAGTCATCAATGGGCCTCTCTGTCCAGGCATCTTGAGATGATACTCTACCATCCATGAAGAGGTTGTTGATCTGGGGAGCTTGACTCGGAAGGATAAAACTTATCCATAGCCTCAAAGCTGCTTCTACCTCTTTTCTTATCTCCGAAAGCTCTTTCCCTGGGGCGATACACGTAAGGCAAAGTGTTTTAGGCTGACCATATACTGGCCAATCAACGGTACACAAATCAACAACCGGGGCAACCCAACCCAAGACCGCCGCCAGCCCGCCAAGATCAGCGTTGTATTTGTCTGAGTGACCTTGGGCCTGCCTAATTGCATTATAGATTCGCGCGGGCATTGCATATCGTACAAGCCGAGTGTCAGGACATGATTGAAGATCAAACTCATAAAAGTAGGGATGCAGAATTGCTTTACTCATGTTCCTATCCTATCAAGTAATTACAACCCAGAAGATTTCTACGCTATGTTCAACTGCCACCAGCCATATCATCGGCAATTCCATTCGCGTAATCAGTTTTTATATCCATGACAAACCGGGGTAGAGGGAGGTTGGGCAAACGAGGATACACCGTTGGGCCTTACTTTCGGATGAGTACGATCATCACAATTTGAGTAAATCCCTGCTATGTTCACAGATTTTGAGTCCTTACCCGAGAGAAAAGACCTTGGAGCGCGTCAAAAAAGGGTCGATATAACGTGTCGGCTATACCTTGCTCCGTCCCTTCTGTTAAAGCTTTCATGAGCGTTGTCTCACACTGCTTCAGGCAGCTTGAATACTCAGTATCTACTTCTGATGGGCTTTTATAGACCCCCGGGGCAAATCGTTCATCAACAAACCCCACATAAACAGGCACGCCTCCTCGTATCCCTCGACCAATGGTTTGCCAGAGAGACGTCAACAGCTCCCATGAATATTGCTCTCGCGCTTTGTTCGACATTAGCCGGTAGGCTGAGCGAAGGGCGAACCCATCATCAAGAGACTGGCGCGCTTGTCGACGAAACCATTTGCTAGCACTCTCCAAACTCTCGAACTCTTTCTGGGGTGCAGTATCTCCATGGATAACATTCATTGATAGCCGATTCAGCATTCCCGTCACACTAGAATAGTCGTCTGGACGTGGATGAGGGCGATGCAGGAAATAAATAGTGCTGATAGCAGCAAAACCATCAGGGGTAACTATGTTATGCCCTCTTGATATCGGTCCTAAAGGTGCAACTAAAACTGACCCCGCTAAAGAGCTACCAAAGTCCTCCACGCGTGACCGAGGAAGTAAGATAACTTTGGGATGAAAACCGTTTCCAGAGTATGATGCATCCCTTTCTATCCCTCCCATTCTGGCCAACCTGTCACTGACGAGACAGTAGATGGGGTGTGCGGGACTACAGACGCGGGCTAGCTCATTGGCGACCAACTTCGCGTCTTCATAATTGTTAGTGACAAGCAGTGCACGATGCCGTTGAGGAGTGCGATCAGCTTCGTCTTGCCAGAGTTCCTCCAATTGGTGCCACTTATGAGAAATTCTATTACCAGTGTGTGTGGACTGCCCGAGCAACTGAGCTATTTTCCGCAAATTGGCTCGACGCTGATCTGGTCTTTGCCCTGACACTGGAATGGGCTCTGACCCAAGAGAAATAAACTCGTATCGACTGTGCTGAAGCGCAATTACTTCTGTATGCGGCTGCTTTAATATTGCACTTACAGGCCATTGCACATCGTAAGTTGGCGAGGCATTCTCACTAATCCCTCCCGCCCAGCTGGTACCGGATAACAGTAGTGTGTGAGGACCTGCTTGTCCTTCATGCTTTAATAGTTTGTCGAAATGAGTTAAGAGATATCGACCTACTCCCAGGTGATTGATAAGCTTCAATGTTCCACCTTGTCGAGACTGCGACGCAGGTTCGAACATCAAGCCAAAAACTGTTCCATAGAGTGGCCGTGGGATCAAGGTGCCATAATGCCGAAGAATACGGCGCGCCTCTCGGAAAGCATCATGGCCCACAAGTTCAAAGTCATCTTCCACCGCAGCATGATTCCTCACCAAAAAGGCGAAGCTTGACAAGCAAACATTCGTAAGAAGCGCCAAAGCAACTGCAAAGGCTCGATCTCTGCTATGAACAGGCGCGAGCAGTTCAAATCTTAGCTTTTTGTGGTTCGGTTCTGAGTCTAAAGACGGGGGAACGGAGAATAAGCTGAGATCGCCTGTCGCAATGGCGTTTTCAAGCCTTCTTATGACGATTTCTGGTTCAAAAAGAGTGATATCGTCAATAATGGTTCTTTGTGCCGAGTGGAGAAATTCAAACGCTTTGGAAAACTCAGAGGCTAGTACACTGCTGCCCTCTGTCTGCGATTCATTGTCATCTTCAGGCATTAGGCTGGAATACAGCATGCCTGACAATATCGCGATCTGCTCGAGCGCCACTTCAGTTTGTTTAGGATCATCAGCGTTAGACGATCGGCTCCTAAAAAGGTCCACCAGAATGCTGGCTGAGGTAAAGGTTTGTTTCTCTGTCAGCCACTGGAGCTCCTCCCTCCTTTGTAACAGCAGGTGGTAGATCGCCGATATGCTGTCCTGTAGTCGATTCAGCTCACGATGCCATCGGACGTTGACTGGTGAGGAATATTGAAAGCCCGTATTGTCGCTGATAGATTTCGTGACAGCGCGCACATTGGCCAAGGTGAAGGCGCTTTCATTGGTAGACAGCAGATCTTTCTCCTGTGTGCATTCAGAGTCAAAAATCTTCTGAACGCTGTCTGCTTCATCGATTAGGACAACATCTGCGATGTATTGGAACAGTTCGGGAAAGGACATATCTTCCTGCAGCGACGTTTTGTCTGGCGTCATATGCACCAGCGCTTGCGGTGTCATTGCAATAACCTCGGCGCGAGAAAGTTGGCGTTGCTGTATATGCGACGGACAACCACCGATCAATGGACAAGTTTTTTCAGTCGACGAGCTTGACTGAAGTAGCTGATGGCATGGCTTATCCGTCATTTTTAGTGGTAACGTCTCTTCATCTGAAGCGCCCACTATGCTCTGGAAGCCTTCCAAAGGACAGGCAATCCCCAAACTTTGTGTTAGTGCCGCCGTTGCCGACAAGGCCTGATTAGAAGGATAGCCTTGCGCATTCCAATGAGCCATGCTCAAGTGCTCATCCCGATTGTAGAAGGAACTCACGACTGTGCTTTTGGTAAATCCGTGTGCCTGCATCCGCGCCACCAAGTTAGATGCAGCTGCAGTGTCGGCGGTTAGTACTACTACGCGTTTGTCATAGCCTGGACTTAGCAGTAAGAACAGCAGAGCTTGTAGAAATGTGCTCTTCCCACTTGAGAGCATGCCAACAACGTGCTGAGTTCCATCCAACGTGATGGAGTTATTGCTATAAAAATTGTCGTCGAGACCCTCAAAGTCGATGCGCTCAAATCGGTCACGGAGATTCAACTTAGGCAGCCATTGCGGAAAACTACTTTGCCTTTCTCGTGCATCAACCTGGCCAGCGATTTCCCGCAAAGAATCCAAGTGAATTTTTATAGGTGGATTGATAGCGCGTTTTTGCAGTGTAATTGGACTTTCTGATGGCAGGCTTTTTTGCGGTACAGTTAGAAAGAGAGCATTCTTTCTTGTACGTGGTTCGAATTTTGCGGGGCCAGGTTTGGCAAAGGCAACGTTCCTGAGCCTATAGGCGGCAGCAGAAGTGAGAGTCATCTGCAACAGTTGAACCAATGCTTGTGGCGCGCTTTCGTTAGCAATAACCTGTCCGTTCGCCAATTTGTACGCGGCACTATTCTTTGCTGACTCAAATAGTCCCAACGCCTTCCGCCAAGCCAATCTACTACAAAAGTTTCCAGCCAGTTGCCGAAGGTTAAAGAGCGGAGCCCGTGCACTGGAGCCAATAAAGTGTTCCAGATGCCCTTGCAACATAAAAGGAATAGTTTGCGGTGATTCAGTCGGGACGTATTGCGCCAAAAAATGCAAGCAGAGATCTGTAATGGCGATGTCTCGTAGCGCGTAACGGCTGATGTTATCTGTTCTTAGCAGGGATAGATCACGATATTGGTCATAAAAGTCTTTGCCGTTTCTCATGATTCGCCTTCCAGCATATTCAAGAATCCGCTTATCGTGGTCAACATAGGCACGGTTTTCAGATCCGCTCTACGCGCTTTTTCGAAGATAGTTCGGTAGCTAGGTAACCGCTGCTCGAGGTAATCAGGAATAACAACCAATGTTTTATGCTGTCGATAGTTTTTGAACCGCTTTAGCATATTGGCGAGTCTGGTGGGAGATAAATAATCTTTGACGTCAATGGCAAATAGTACTTGGGAGCTAGAATCCTTAACCACCAAATCAACCGCATCATAGTTAGGCCAGAGTGTGACGGCATAACCTTGATTTTTTATTCTTTTGTACAAATCGATTTCATGCCAACCAGGCAAAGCCCAGAAGGTTCTAACAGGGCGTTTCAGCTCCAGGGTGCTCGGTGTGTGGTCGACCCACTTTGGGCCTTGCTGGCGTAAGGTCCTCTCGGCGATAGGGTCGCGGAATTCACTGTGCCAGTGAGCTCCGTGTTTGCGTAGTCGAATACCGGTGACAGGACACAAAGCCAGTTTGCCTTTTTCCGCATGTAGGGGGGATATGTTCTCGTAGAAAAAATCGATTAACTGCTTCGTTGCCACCGGGTGTGTTTGCAGAGTGGGATAATTCATCAAGAAAACGGTGTGAGAACTGGCGACAGGATTTTCAATTACAGCACGACGCCACTCGGTATATAGTTTCTGGCCCTCCCTATCATCCAATTCCTGGCAAATTTCAAGTGTAGTGGTCTAATAGTCCCGGACACATTAATAAGAGACAATACCCGTCAACGATTAAGGTGTCAGCATGAGTCAGAAAAGGTCGTATAAACAGTATACAAAAGAGTTTAAAGAAGAGGCCGTTTCCTTGGTGCGCGACCAAGGTTATTCCGTCCCAGAAGCGGCTAAATCCCTCGGCATTAGCGCCAATATGCTCTACAAGTGGAAGGAAAAAATTGAAGCCCAGCTTGAAAACCAGGTTCTGGCTGAAGACGAGCGCGCCGAGTTAAAACGGCTTCGCAAAGAAAACAAAGAGCTGCGCATGGAAAAGGAAATTCTAAAAAAGGCTTCGGCCTTCTTCGCGAAAGAAATGAAATAAAGTTCGCCTTCATTCAAGCAGAGTCGAATCGCTTCCCTGTGAAAGTGCTTTGCCGGGCTCTGCGTGCAAGTCGATCAGCATTCTATGCCTGGCGTCGGCGCTCCGCGCCGGTGATCCATTTTGATGAGCTTCACCTGCATCGGCGAATGAAGCGACTGTTTAAAGCTTCTCGATGCAGTCTGGGCAGTCGAGAGATGATGAAGAAGCTACGCGAAGAAGGCTTTCAGGTGGGACGCTACCGGGTTCGCAAGCTCATGAGGCGGCTTGGTCTTCAGGTCACGCAACGCGTTGCTTACAAACCCACTACAAGGCGCAAACACCATCATGCGGTGGCGGATAACTTGTTGAATCAGAATTTTAATCCTACAACGCCCAATCAGGTTTGGGCTGGCGACGTGACCTATCTGAAAACAGGGGAAGGCTGGATGTATCTGGCCATTGTCATGGATTTATATTCCCGAAGGATCGTCGGGTGGCGCATCGACAAGCGCATGACAACGAGCCTGGTCAGCCAGGCGCTGATCAAGGCTTATAATTTGCGGAAGCCGCCCAAGGGCTTGGTATTCCATAGTGACCGAGGCTCTCAGTACACCAGCGGACATTATCGAAAACTACTGGAAAAGTATGAAATCAGGGCAAGTATGGGCGATGTGGGAGCCTGTTGGGACAATGCGGTGGTTGAACGCTTTTTTGGGAGTCTTAAGCATGACTGGATATTCAAAATCCCCCAGCCCACCCGGGAACACATGAAGCAGGATGTCGCAGCCTACATGAGATATTACAACCTCGAAAGACTGCATACGGCGAACAATGATATGTCGCCGGTTAATTATGAAAATTCTCTAAAGAAAGTGTCCGGTGGGATTTGACCAGAACAAAGGAGCACTTGATAGAACTCCTCTTCTGCGTCTCGCGTTGCCAACCCTGCCATTGCAATGCAGTCAACAGTTACCTCTCCATCATTCAGTAATTGCGCCGCAAAGAAACTCTCAGCTTGCTCTCCCTCTCCATATTCTGGGCACCACTGAAAGATATTCTGAGAGGCGCACGTAATCAGGTCTGATAGATGTGTAGGGTAGGAAGTTTCTCTTTCAATATTAAGTGCAGCGGCCAGGTTAAGCCCCTGTATAAGGGAGGTAGGATACGGAGAAAGGATATGCCCATACCGATCAATGTGCTCTTGGAGCTTACATAAACCCGCAGCAAAGAGATTGACCATATCATAGGGCGTTTTCTTGATTTCGAATCTCGGGCTTGTATCTGACAAGTCCTGGAGCTCAATACCAACAGTCGCCAAATGACGGGAGGGGATTCGATCCATTCGCCCTTCCGCATCGAACTGCAAATATCGATCAAGGGTAGGCCTTGTGATATTTAGCAGCTTGGCAGCCCGGACCTTCCAGCCCCTTCCTGAACTTCCCAGTATCTCTTGAAGCTTTTTTGCAAACATAGCTTTTACAATTGTAAAGGAAACTATAATTTTTGCTTAATATGTAAAATGTAAACCATTAATGATTAAAAAGCGATCGCCAAATTCAAGGGTGCAGGGAAAACAACCTATCTATTTGTTATTTAAATATATTTATAGGTTGTTAAAGTAAGATTCCGTGGCATTAGAGCGATAACCAACAATTTAAGTTCTTTACAAATAGCTCGACCTCTATCCTTCTTCCAAAGATGAACAAGCCATCTTCCGCCTCCTTTGGCCATTCCGTATCAACAACGAAGATGCATACTTAGGCTCTTTCGCAGGCAGCCACTGGCAGAGGCTAGCCTTTAACGACTCATCCAGTTCACAAAGCGCTGGGCCCAAGGGTTTATCTCGTTGGGGTCGAGCTTTCCTGAATGCTTTGACTTAGGGTGGGGAATACCTGCGTAGCCTGCCTCAGTAAGGGATTCTTTGAATACTTTTGTTGGCCATCCCAGTGATTTTTTAATAATGCCCACCTTGAGTCGCTCTATATTCTCGGCCAGCCAAGCAGCGTTAGGGGTCTTTAACATCATCGTTGATAAGCTCGTAATACCATCAGAAGTGTCTATTTCCAAGAGCGTTATTCTTTGGTCAGAGTAAATCAGTTCAACGATGGACAAACAGCGAGGGTTTTGACAGTCAGTTAGCCAATGCTTTTTGCTATCTCCAACCCTTGGCAGCTTCACTGTTGTATTACTTAGGATTTTGCAGCCATGTACGGACTCCAAAATATTAACCATGTCCAAGAAGGTATTGAATTTGTTCAGATACAGGTGCGCATCATCGGTTTGATCTTCTAAATTATTCCAACTCCCACTAGGTAATCTGCCCGTGACCTCCTTTTCATTTGCGCTTAAATCTTTGGAACAGACTTCTTGATCGCCATCCCCTTTGACATGGTTAACTACCCTGGTCTTTCCACTAATTCGATTCGTAATAAATGCATTATCAAAACTTACGGTGACTGTGTCAGACATCAGGAGCAATGTTGCCTTATCAGTATCAGAAAGCTCATCGTCGTCCAACTCGAAGTGCTCCGCAGCTTCTCCTGTCGATCCTTCCCCACGCGTAGGCTTTCCTCCTACTTTCCTTTCATACTTTGGATTAACAAAGTCAACCTCTCCCGATATTGACGAAGGTAAATTTTCCAGCCCCCAAATTTCCCACACAAAAAAGCTGTTGGAAGCAAAGTCCTGCCACCCAGATACTTTGAAATGGGTCCCTGTTAATGGGGGTGGGTTGAAGGTGAAATTCCACATTTCATAGTTGCCGGACGTATAACAGCCTCGTATCAGGTTTGAGCAAATACTTTCAAATGAACGACGGGCTTGTTTATCCAGCAGAACCCAGCTTAAAAATCGTCGATTATCGTCTTGGTTGTAGTGGTGAAGAGGGTATTCGGCTTCAGACAGTACATGGATAGTTGTATTTCCCCCTGACTCCTCTATGTAGAAATCTTCATTTAGTGCATTGTGCTGCAGGCTTAATCTTGCCATGTATGGGTCGTGGTAAAAAAGCACTCGGGCTAGCTCAAACTGCGGAATATAGACTTGTTTTCCGTCTACATTGGCAATGAAGCAAAACTGGTCCATATCTCTACTTTTAGCCCGATTTGCCAAGGCAGGGCATTCACTTACTCTCCCCATTCTCCAAGTCTCTGTATCTATAACCGTAAAGGAAAGTTGCTTCCCCGCGCGAGGATATGACTGCGTTGGGTTCAGCGTTCGATACCTAGCTAAGATTGGCGCTGCGCCGAAGTGAATGCTGTTCTGACTATTTCCGCTAAAGAACAGATTCAATGACCACCTTTTTCGCTCTTTCCCTCGAAACAAAGAGCCTATTCCATATATTTTCGAATCATCATCCAGGTGTTTATATTTAGCGTCAGACTTCATTCTTCTGTCATTCCCTTCAAGAACTCATTTACTATGTCTGTAATTCTTACATCACTTAAGCCTGCTTCTCGAAGCAGTAACCAGCGCTTCAGTGATTCATTGCATTTTTGGTGTCGAAGTATTACAGCCGTTAACCGTCTAGCCTGATATTCTGTAACATCTTCCGAGTAGCTGTTTAATAAAACCCGACACCGTGGAAGCAGATGGATCTTTTTCTCAACCAAGGCTGAATTCGGTAACTGGTGCAATAAATAGGATTTACTTAAGCGAGGAAGCAGCAGGTCGTCTTCCAGACTGGAAATCAGTCTATTTAGATCCTTTGCTGCCTGTCTATCGCGCTCTCGCCAGTTCACTCTGTGCTTCGCTAGGGTAGGAAGGATATGCCTTTCTACATTCACATGTATTAACCAGTCGTGCTGGTTTCGGTAAAGACGAGCATACAATGCTGAAGCAGACCGTCTCGCCTTTCCTGGCCCTTTCTGATCAAGCAATGCTAGCCATTGGCGCTGATCATTAGTCAGAGGGGTGTCTGAAATCGAAGCATGCGAACTGTATTCTGGCTTGCCAATAGGAAGTGAAAGGGCTGTTTTAATAGCATCGACTATCGATACTTGGCCATCAGTTACTGCATCAAGCACTGTCGCGTGCGCTGCAAAACTGAATGTTTTCCGGTGTTTACGAAATATTGCTTTGAGCCACGAGTCGCCTTTCCCTTCTCCAGGATACAAGTTCGCATTTCTTAACCACTCAGCCCGCCATACTGACGTATATCTAGTAAAGATCTTCTCATGGTCAATATGGCTATAGGTTCCGAATCCATGATCCACAGCCAGCCACCGATAGAACTGGGACCATTGATAGTAAGAAGGTGATGTTTGAGGACTTTGCTGGAACAAGCTGTTTACGAGCAATCCAAAACGCTGATCCATTTTCGAAACAACTAGGGCTGCACCAACTTTAGCGTCAGCTACACCGATAAAAGCGTGTCTGTGCTCGCCCTTAAACTGAATATCGGTCGACCAAAGCGCTCCATGTTTTACACAGACTTTCGTTAGTGGCGAGCACCATCTCCTGTCCCAATACGGTTCGCCATACTCTTCAATTTGTTCTCTTACGCATCCGGGACAAATGAGCAAATTTAAGTTTTGCTTTACTCGAGAGGCAGCTACACCCGAGGCTGAATAAACGGCGCCATGCGAGTCATTCGTCATCCATTGCTCAATAATCTCTCTTCTTGGACTCGGTATAAATGGAGCATAGATTGGCCAGAGCGTATGGTCTGAAATCAGTCTGTGCGGATTCAAGCCTAAAGCTTCCGGATATTGCAGAGCAATATCGACAAGGTGAGAGGGCAGGCCAACCGAAGCAATGATGTTTCTGCCCCCAAATATGGTATTCAGAAGCTGTTTAGGGGAAGTTTCTCCGTCGTGAATCCCAGCCCGTGCAATAGTGCTGTAGAGCAACTCATTGGGATACGGGACGGGAAAGCCTAACACTATGTACCAACAGCCCAATCTTCCAAGTTAAAGATCAGTCCTCGTCGCTGTATCGCAGCGTACATACCCGAGCCTTCTGACTCTGAGAATATATAACGCAAATCTTCACCTCCCAATGTGCGCCATTCATTCCGTGAAATTTTATTGGCAATAGCTTTCTCTTTCTTAGGATGTGATGCCTTCTGTTCGCTGTACCATTCAGAAAGGACCGGTAGCATATGCACCGTCTTCAGCTCTGGTTGTTCTTTGAATAACCGTTTGATCAGAGGAATTAGTAACTCAGGATCATACTGCTCATCCAGCTGCAGCATTAAATTGTAAAGTCTAGCCGCTTCTTGGTTGCCGCCAAAAGCATCCTGCTCTTTCTTCTGAGACGAGGAAAGAATGAGCTCACCCAGCTCTAACAATCGTCTTTCAATATCAATTACTCGAAGGTCAGAGTACTTAATAATTAGGTCAGGATTCCCGGACCTGATCGCGGCTAACATAGGGTGGACGGGTTTAAGCTCCTGCTCATAAACAGACTTAAGAATCGCGGCCGTAATACGCTCTCTTTTCGTGGCGATAGCTCTGAGCTGCGCCAGCACAAACAGCTTAACAACTATATCCAAGACCCCCTGAGATAAGTCATACCAGCAATCGCGAACCTCATCAGTCAATGGCTCATTGCCGTAGAGTAACCATTGGTATTTCCAAAGATTATTTGAGAAATTTTTCCAGTTGGGATGGTCCTGGACTCCCTCTTTTGTCTTCATTTTTTGCGGTATTGTCTCCCAATATATTGATCCAATACCTGCACTTCGTCGTCCCGATTGAAGCTCCAACTCAAATATGGGCCTCGCTTTTGGCGTACCCACAAGCACCACAGGCACACCCACCTGATTTACCAACTCTACGAAAAACTCCAACATTTGCTCTTTACCACCAGAGCGTACTTGGCTGAGACGTTGGATCTCATCTATAACCAAAACACCAATCGCTCGATTTGTTGCGGTTTGGCGCATTAAAGCCAGCATTTTCGGAACCGAGAGTCTTTGCTTAGCGTATCTTCTCTCATAGTCAGTACCCAGGATGGCGTCGACCGCACTAAAAAAATTCAGACAAAGACTTTCCAAGTCGCCATCACTTGGACACTCTACTTTTAAGTAGGTTAGCTGAATGAAGTTTGCAGACTCGTGATAAATCACTTGGGGGTAAGTTTCCAGTACACGCTTCAGGGAGCTGCTTTTACCACTACCTGAAATGCCAATCAGCGACATGCTTCGCGCCGTGGTTTTCTCACTCGAAAACGTCGCCGACTTAATGCCTCCCGCCTTTATTAACTCATATCCTTCTTGAAGCCGACGATTGAGTGATCCATCACTTAGGTTCCGCCCGACGTACCCGCGACGGATCATCATCGCTATCCGTTCCTCTAGCTGAATATGCTGGGAAAGAGGTTGGAAGTAGTCGTCCAAGAGCGAAACTACCATATGCATTCTGGCCTTCTGGCCAGCCAAACGGTCAGAAGCTTCGATTTGCACATTTCCTTTCAAACTCAAGCCGACCTGCTCGACTGTTAGAATGGGCGGTAGCGCCTCAATGAAAGGGTTACCGCGGTACTGGCGAACACCGGTGTCCTTATAAACTGCCAGGACGTAATGCTTTGGCAATTGCATCAGTCATCACCATCATTAAATAGCTCATCTACGTAGAGTGGGTACTCTCCGTCATCATCGCTGACATTTGGCAAGGAAATGATCTCTGCAGATTTTGCTTCTGCGGGTTGAGCTGGCTTTCTGTTTTTGCGTTCCTTCTCCAACTGCTGCTTTCTCGTCGCTCCAACACTCGCTAATCGTTGTGAGTTGGTTGTGGTAGGAGTCGGTGTTTCCTTTATTGCCGACTTAATAATGCTTTCAACACGTTCCTCATGCTCAGCACGCGCCTTGTCAGCGGCTAATTTCTGTTTGTATAAATGCTTCTTCTTCGCGTCCTGCTTTCGCCATACTTCCCACAATGAACTCCCCCTATATTCCCTGGAAAGATCCGTCAGCTTACATGTCCAATACTCGCGACTGTTGGGTTTGAAAAAAAGGTAAATTTCATCAGCGCTATCTGGATCGTAGGCTACGGTAACTTTATCTGGCCGGTTGGAGAATGCAGATCTATGCATCCATCCTGAAGCGAGCACTTCAGCGGAAGAATAGTAGAGCCCGAATAGGCAAATCCCATTTTCGGATGTGGTCGCTTGGTGTCGTGGCAGCAGAGCAATCCGGAGGCTTTCACTATCAGCTTTCCTTAAGCGCCCCGTTCGGTTTTGGAGGCCCCAATTCCACAAGTGAACAGGAATACTTGGCAATTCCGGGGGCATATCTTCGCTGCGATCATATCTCTCCATGGGATCAACAAAGTTATGCATGATAATTGATGAGATCATGATTTCAGTAAACTCTGAAATTGTGAGAACGCCATCCAGCCAGTAGTTCTTTCCTCCACGCTTTTTAACTGTGTTACCAGTCACAACTCCTGGAGCAAAAGGCTTGAACTCGGCTTGGAGTGATCGGAAATTTCTCTCTACAATCCCCTTCGCATCTCCTCGATAGGGCGGGGTATTTTCAATCCTCACCATGAAGCTTGCTTCTAGCCCTTCAATTTGATGACCCAGCAGTTCCCCCCGATCTGCCAAAATAGCCTCAGGTAAACCAGGTGTTGGCCAGTCCAGATCCTGACACTCAATCCCTAATGACTTGATAAGCTCATTTTTATCTGTCATCGCTAGATGAAGTGATTGGATTGCTGCTACATACGAAGGGTTTTCAAAACCGATATACCAGCCAACCACAAAGCGAGTGAATACATCGACAACAACGTAAAGAATTGGCCTGCCTACAGGCTGATTTCGGTCAGTGTCCGAAACCAAAATAATGTCGGCTATAGTAGCGTCTATTTCATAGCGAGAGCCTGGTCCCAGAGCTTGCATCGTTGCCGTACTGACAAGTGGCCTGACATCCTTTTTAAAGACAATGCTCGGTATCCTTTTAATAGCCCTCTCACTAAAGCCATACTCACGGTCGTAGAAATGCTTCAACTGCCACTTTGTCGGTTTCTCTGACTCAGGAGTACCAGGAAAGAATTGGTCGTATAACTTCTTGAGTCGACGGTGTGCGAACGGCAGCGTGAACTTTTCGTCGTTTAGTATGTATTTGTCGATGACGACCCTGAACAATTTTTCTATCGACTCGTCAATGAGCGCGCCAGTGCCTTCTGCGTGCACCCTTGGCCGGCCTAGTTTCTTTTCCTTGGCGATTCGCCGCTTTCCTTTACCGCCAGAATTACGATAGTCGGGTAAGAGGGCGTTTGGGATTTGGCCACGCTGCCAATACTGTCTAACGATGCGATAAAGGTACGGTTTAGAGACGGCTTTAGTCTCCAGAATTTCCTTTATTACTCTGGCTCTAACTTCTGGAACATAAAAATCAGGCGCACCAACTAATGGGCTGATTATTTGGAAGTGATTGTCTCTTTTCTCAGCAGCTTTCGAGCCTGGCTCAGGCATTTCATTCAATAGATAGGCATAAGGATCTTCAGCCCGAACAAGCTTTTCATCCAGCACTAGCTTTTCAATTGAAGACAGCTCTTCGACTGTTGGAAATGCTGCTTTTTCCTCAACTGAGATCCACACCAGATGATTCCCTACAATTTTGAGAACTCGGTATAGCGCGCCATCGAGACTTAGTACTTCATTTACCTGATACATTCTGAAGCTCCACAACGACATCAAGCGACTCATAAATCATGTCATTACACCGTAGCTTGTTGAATGGAATCGTAATGTCAAAGTGAAAGTACCTCCTGGCCAGAAGGGATCTTAGTTGATACAAACTTTCACCTAACTCAAGAGAATAGGCGGCATCTAACTGCTTACACAGATCAATGATTGTGAGTCGAGGATTTTGCTTAAGGTGGACTGAGTAGAACTCAAAAAAGCGAGACTCATCCTCCAAACTGAAGTCCGGAGCCTGGAGGCTGTAGAACCAATCAATATTGGTGAAGACGACCCTCGGGATATCCTTCTCAGTGACTAGATACCATGGAACTTCTTTCTCCCACCAATAGCGGCGCTCAATCTCTAACTTCTCAATAGTTCTTGGATCTTCCAGTGCTGAGCTAGCTTTCACCTGCAGCACAAACTGAGGATTGCTCTTATCACTCGTCGACACCAGAAAGTCACTACTCATAAATTGAGGCACGCCATTTTGAATGGGGTGCCTTACGCCAGCCTCATTGCAGAGCCTTTGGGTTATCGCCAAATCTAACGGGAATTGTTCACGAATATCAGTGGTCAGATCACGCCACTGAACCAACAGAAAAGTGGCGAGTTCTAAATCAGAAAGGAGGTGGTGTGTGCGGTGGGTTAAATGGCCAAATAAGCGGTGTGAGCGGCCCTCAGAAGGAACATCTCTAACGGTAAGCCAAGGTTTATAGTCCTTGCCTGTCCCCTTTCCACGACCCTCCTTGATCCAACGAGCATTCTTCGCTTCGGAGTTCCAATACCGTTTTTTACCCATTGAAAAGCCACCTGAGCCAACCAGATTTCAGGTTAGCCTAGGTGGCCATAGTTAACAACTTTATTACTCAGTTAACTACTTTATTACTTAGTTAACAACTTTATTACTCTCCGACACTCTCAAGAGAGCTTCCTTACAGGGTTACTCCACCGTCACGCTCTTCGCCAGGTTGCGCGGCTGGTCTACGTCGGTGCCCTTGAGTACGGCGACGTGGTAGGACAGCAACTGCAACGGGACGGTGTAAACGATAGGCGCCAGGATGTCGTGTACAGCTGGGATAGGGATGACATGTACGCCAGGCTCTTCTTCCAGCGCCACGTCCGCATCCGCGAATACGTAAAGCTCACCGCCGCGCGCGCGGACTTCCTGCAGGTTGGATTTCAATTTCTCCAGCAGCTCGTTGTTGGGTGCGACGGTGATAACCGGCATATCCTTGTCCACAAGCGCCAGAGGACCATGTTTCAACTCACCTGCTGGGTAGGCTTCCGCATGAATGTATGAGATCTCCTTCAGCTTCAGAGCGCCTTCCATAGCAACGGGATACATGGAGCCGCGTCCCAGGAACAGAGAATGGTGCTTCTCTGCGAAAGCTTCGGAGGTTTTGTTGATGACGTCATCCAGATCCAGCACTTTCTGAATCAGGTCTGGCAGGGCTTTGAGGCCTTCCACCAATTCTGCTTCTTTCTCTTTGGTCAAGCCATGACGTCTTCCCAGCGCGATGGTCAGGATTAACAGAGCAACCAGCTGCGTGGTGAAAGCCTTGGTGGACGCAACGCCAATTTCAGGACCAGCCTGGGTCATTACGGTCAGATCGGATTCACGCACCAGGGAGCTGCCAGGAACGTTACAAATCGCCAATGCGGATTTGAAGCCAGCCTTTTTAGCCTGACGCAAAGCGGCCAGCGTATCGGCGGTTTCACCTGACTGGGAGATGGTGACAAACAGCATGTCTGACTGCACGACGTGCTTGCGATAGCGGTATTCGCTGGCTACTTCGACCTGGCAGGGGATACCGACCAGTTCTTCAATCCAGTATCTGGCGACAAGACCCGAGTGGTAGCTGGTGCCGCACGCTACGATCTGCACTGAGCCAACGCCGTCAAACACATTGGCCGCGTCCGCGCCCAGAACCTGCTCAAGAATGTGGTCGCCGCTGATGCGGCCTTCCAGAGTCGCCTTGATCACTTTAGGCTGCTCGTAGATTTCCTTCATCATGTAGTGGCGATATTCGCCCTTTTCGACGCTATCCAGTCCGCCATGCTCAAAACGCACGACCGGACGTTCCACTTTCGCGCCGGAACCATCCCAAACAGTGATCTTTTCCAGAGTAACTTCGGTGATATCGCCTTCTTCGAGATAGATAAAGCGGTCTGTCACCTGCAACAGAGCTAAGGCGTCGGAAGCCAGGAAATTCTCGCCGATACCCACGCCAACCACCAAAGGACTGCCTTCGCGAGCAGCCAGGATACGATTAGGCTCTGAAGAGTGCACTACCGCCAACGCATAAGCGCCGTGCAGCTGTGCAATGGTCTTCCTGAACGCCTGCATCATATCGCCGGTTTCCTGATACATGCTGTCGATCAGATGCGCGACGACTTCAGTATCCGTCTCGGAGGTGAACTCGTAGCCTTTGTTACGCAGATCCTGGCGCAGGGCTTCATAGTTCTCAATAATGCCGTTATGCACGATAGCGAGATTTTCGCCTGACATGTGTGGGTGAGCGTTGGTGACGCTAGGCTTACCGTGAGTCGCCCAACGGGTATGAGCAATACCCGTGCGTCCAGGCAGAGGATATTTAGTGATAGCTTCTTCCAGCGCGGCGACTTTGCCCACTTCACGCTGACGCTGGATTTTATTCGCCGCTTCAACAACGGCCATGCCTGCGGAATCATATCCGCGGTATTCAAGACGTTTCAGGCCTTCTAGCAGAATCGCGGAGACATCCCGCTGGGCTATCGCCCCAACTATGCCACACATATGTTTTCCTTGTTTCGGATTGGATTAACTCAATAAACGAATCTTAGTACGTTTTATGCTTTTTTAGAAAACGAGGCAGCAAGGCCTCGCTTAACGTTATTTGTGCTCGGGCTACTTCTTCACCGGCCGCGTCCAACCATCTATGTTGCGCTGCTGCGCGCGCGCGACGGCGAGCTGCTTGTCAGATACATCCTTGGTCACAGTGGAACCAGCTCCAATCGTCGCCCCTTTACCCAAAGTCACCGGAGCCACCAGAGCCGTATTGGAGCCAACGAAAACATCGTCCTCTATAAGCGTCTTAAACTTATTGGCGCCGTCATAGTTACAGGTGATGGTCCCTGCGCCAATATTGACGTTAGAGCCTACCGTGGCATCGCCGACATAGCTGAGGTGATTCACCTTGCTGCCAGGACCGATATCGGCTTTCTTGATCTCTACAAAGTTTCCGACTTTGGCTTTCTCAAATAAATGAGCGCCTGGGCGCAGTCGCGCAAAGGGTCCAACCGTGGCGAAAGCGTCAATACGAGCGTCTTCTATGATACTGCTGGCTTCGATTGTTACGTCATTAGCGATGACCGCATTTCGTATCACACAATTCGGACCGATTTTAACTCTGTCTCCCAGGGTGACATCGCCTTCGAAGACGGCATTCACGTCAATTTCCACGTCACAGCCGACATTAAGCACGCCCCGAACGTCAACGCGGGCGGGGTCGCGCAGAGTCGCGCCGGACAGCATCAGCTCTTCGGCGACCTGTTGTTGATACGCTCTCTCCAGCGCGGCCAACTGAATCCTGTTATTAACGCCTTCAACTTCATGGAGGAAGCTTGGTTGCGCAGTAACAATGTCTACCCCGCTTTCAACCGCAAGGGCGACGATGTCCGTCAGATAATATTCACCTTGGGCATTACTGTTGGAGAGCTTGGGTAGCCACTCTTTCAGCCGGCTGACCGGCACAGCCATGATGCCGGTGTTAATTTCATTAATGGCTTTCTGCTCTTCCGTCGCGTCTTTTTGTTCAACGATAGAAATCACCGATCCAGCATCATTGCGGACGATACGGCCATAGCCAGCGGGGTCGTCCAAGGTCACAGTCAAAACGCCCAGTTTACCGTGGCTGACGGCGAGAAAGTTTTTCAGTGTAGCGGCGGAAGTGAGCGGCACATCGCCATATAAAATCAATGCCTGGCCATCATCAGATAAATTCTGCAGCCCCTGAGCTACTGCATGCCCTGTGCCAAGCTGCTCGGCCTGATGCGCCCATAATAGGCCAGGGCCAGTTACCCCCGCCTGAACCACATCGCCTTTATGGCCATATACGACAGTAATGTTTTCCGGCTCCAAACGACGTGCAGTGTCGATGACGTGCTGAACCAGGGGTTTGCCAGCGACGCAATGCATCACTTTCGGCAACTCGGATTTCATTCGCGTACCTTGGCCGGCTGCGAGAATGATGATGTGCAGACTCATATCGGTCTCCGAAGAATGGATAAAGTAGTTAAACCGGTAACAGCTTGGCTGTTAATTGAAGTTGTATTAATCGACACTTTAAGGGATTAGGAAAAAAATTTCCTGCCGTCCAGATAGACTAGTAAAGCTGCGCACGGGCGCCAAGTTTTGACCCTTACGTGGGCATTCAAATACAAAAAAGGGGAAGACTGTGCTTCCCCTTGTTCGATCTTGCAATCTTTGCTGTTAGCGCTTCAACTTATTACGCATTTGCTGGATGGTGCGGAGCCTTGCAGCGGCCTCGGCCAACTGCGATGCAGCTCTGGAGTACTCGAAGTCTCCGCCGCGATTGGCCAGGGCCTTCTCGGCTTCTTTCTTCGCTTCCAGAGCAGCGGCTTCGTCCATATCGCCCGCACGTTGCGCGCTATCCGATAGGATGGTCACCATGTTCGGCTGTACTTCGAGGAATCCGCCAGTAACGAAAAATACTTCCTCTTCACCGCCTTGCTTGATGATCCTAACCGGACCGGGGTTTAGCGCAGTTAGCAGGGGGGTGTGACCCGGCGTGATGCCCAGGTCGCCTTCACTGCCGGCGGCGATAACCATCTCCACCAGGCCAGAGAAGATCTCCTGTTCCGCACTAACGATATCGCAATGCACACTTATACCCATTTGGTTAGGCCTCTATCCTATTCGGATATTATTTAGTCTTCTTGGCTTTCTCAACCGCCTCTTCGATACCGCCAACCATGTAGAACGCCTGTTCTGGAAGGTGGTCGAATTCGCCATCAAGAATACCTTTAAAGCCGCGGATAGTGTCTTTCAGAGACACGTATTTGCCCGGAGAACCGGTAAATACTTCCGCAACGTGGAAAGGCTGAGACAAGAAACGCTCAATTTTACGCGCACGGGATACGATCTGCTTATCTTCTTCAGACAGCTCGTCCATACCCAGGATCGCAATAATGTCTTTCAGCTCTTTGTAACGCTGCAGTACGGTCTGTACGCCACGCGCCACGTCGTAGTGCTCCTGACCGATAACCAGCGGGTCCAGCTGACGACTGGTGGAATCCAGCGGGTCGATCGCAGGGTAGATACCTTTTGCGGCGATATCCCGGCTCAATACAACTGTCGCATCCAAGTGAGAGAACGTGGTTGCTGGAGAGGGGTCAGTCAAGTCATCCGCAGGTACGTATACGGCCTGAACGGAAGTAATGGAGCCAACTTTAGTGGAAGTGATACGCTCCTGCAGAACGCCCATTTCCTCAGCCAGAGTCGGCTGATAACCTACTGCGGAAGGCATACGACCCAGCAGAGCTGATACTTCAGTTCCCGCCAGGGTGTAACGGTAAATGTTGTCAACGAACAACAGAACGTCACGACCTTCGTCACGGAATTTCTCCGCCATGGTCAGACCAGTCAAAGCAACACGCAGACGGTTTCCTGGGGGCTCATTCATCTGCCCGTAAACCATCGCTACTTTGTCCAGTACGTTGGACTCTTCCATCTCGTAGTAGAAGTCGTTACCTTCACGAGTCCGCTCACCAACACCCGCGAATACAGAAAGACCGGAGTGCTCTTTCGCGATGTTGTTGATCAGCTCCATCATGTTTACGGTCTTACCTACACCCGCGCCACCGAACAGGCCGACTTTACCGCCTTTCGCGAAAGGACATACCAAGTCGATAACCTTGATGCCGGTTTCCAGCAGGTCGCGAGAAGAAGACTGATCTGCGTAACCAGGAGCGTTACGGTGAATAGGCATACGCTCTTCTTCGCCGATAGGACCTTTTTCGTCAATCGGGTTACCCAGTACGTCCATGATGCGGCCCAGAGTCTGGGTTCCGACTGGTACTGAGATAGGAGCGTTGGTGTTTTCTACTTGAAGACCGCGGCGTAGACCTTCGGTGCTTCCCATGGCGATTGTGCGCACGATACCGTCGCCCAGCTGCTGCTGAACTTCCAGTGTTGTGGCTCCGCCTTCAACTTTTAAAGCATCATAGACTTTGGGCACTGTATCGCGCGGAAATTCGACGTCGATAACCGCCCCGATAATCTGCACTATTTGTCCGCTACTCATTGTCAGTTCCTCACTGAATCTTAAATCTGTTCTGCCTGACTCCGCCGCCTTTCAGACGGCGCGTCCAAATACCAAGAAACCTATACCGCCGCTGCGCCACTCACGATCTCGGAGATCTCTTGAGTGATCGCCGCCTGACGAGCTTTGTTGTACGCCAACTCCAGCTCGTTGATGATTCCGCCGGCGTTGTCGGTCGCGCTCTTCATAGCGATCATCCGCGCGGCCTGTTCACAGGCGTTATTTTCCACGACAGCTTGATATACCTGGGACTCAATAAAGCGGGTCAGCAACCCATCCAACAAGCCTTTAGCGTCAGGCTCGTAAATGTAGTCCCAATGGCGACGTATCATTTCATCATCTTCCGCAGGGGGAAGAGGCAACAGCTGCGCCACGGTAGGCTTCTGCGTCATGGTGTTTACGAAGCGGTTATGGACCAGGTACAAACGGTCGATCTTGCCTTCCGCATAAGCGTCCAGCATGACCTTTACGGAGCCCACGATCTTGGTAAGGGATGGTTCATCCCCCAAGTGGCTCAATGCAGCGACGACGTTACCGCCATAGTTACGGAAAAAGCTGATCGCTTTTTGCCCTACAGCGCACAAATCGACTTCCGCGCCTTTATCGCGCCATTCTTTCATGGAGCGCATCATTTCGCGGAAAGCGTTAACGTTCAAACCGCCACAGAGTCCGCGGTCAGTAGAGACCACGATATAGCCAACTCTTTTAGCTTCGCGTTCTTGCAGATACAGATGTCGATATTCTGGATTCGCAGTAGCGATATGGCTTATGACGCTGCGTATGCGATCAGCATAAGGCCGACCCGCCGCCATTCGCTGTTGAGCTTTACGCATTTTACTGGCGGCGACGAGTTGCATCGCGCTAGTAATTTTCTGCGTGCTCTTAATACTTGCGATTTGGGTTTTAATCTCTTTTCCGACGGCCATATTTACCTGCCTTTCGTTAATCCTGAACCTGTTGAACAACCAGTCGCCGCAGAAGCGGCGACGGTTAGAAGTTCATTACCAGGTTTGAGTGGATTTGAACTTCTCGATACAAGATTTCAGGCCGGCGGCGATTTCGTCGTTGTAATCGCCTGCTTCGTTGATCTTCGCCAGAAGATCGCCGAATTCGCTCTTGGCGTAAGAAAGCAGAGCCGCTTCGAAGGGAACTACTTTCTTGGCGTCGACATCGTCCAGGAAACCTTCGTTTGCAGCGAACAGAACCAAGCCCATTTCAGCAACGGTCATCGGTGCGAACTGCTTTTGCTTCATCAGTTCGGTAACACGCTGACCGTGCTCCAGCTGCTTACGAGTCGCTTCGTCAAGGTCGGAAGCGAACTGAGCGAACGCAGCCAGTTCACGATACTGAGCCAGGGCCAGACGGATACCGCCACCCAGCTTTTTCATGATCTTGGTCTGTGCGGCGCCACCTACCCGGGATACAGAGATACCGGCGTTCATTGCAGGACGGATGCCCGCATTGAACAGGCTTGTCTCAAGGAAGATCTGGCCGTCAGTAATAGAAATTACGTTAGTAGGAACGAACGCAGATACGTCACCGGCTTGAGTTTCGATGATAGGCAGAGCGGTCAAAGAACCGGTTTTGCCTTTCACTTCACCGTTGGTGTACTTCTCTACGTATTCCTCGTTAACGCGGGACGCACGCTCCAACAAACGGGAGTGCAGGTAGAATACGTCACCGGGGTAAGCTTCACGTCCGGGCGGACGACGCAGCAACAGGGAGATCTGACGATACGCCCAAGCTTGCTTGGTCAAGTCGTCATAAATGATCAGTGCGTCTTCGCCGCGATCACGGAAGTATTCGCCCATGGTGCAACCGGAATACGGAGCCAGGAACTGCATGGAAGCAGGGTCCGCAGCGCCAGCGGCGACAACGATGGTGTGATCCATTGCGCCGTGTTCTTCCAGCTTGCGCACTACGTTAGCGATAGAAGATTGCTTCTGGCCAATCGCTACATAGATACACTTAATGCCTGTGCCTTTCTGGTTAATGATCGCATCGATCGCCAGAGCAGTCTTACCAGTCTGGCGGTCGCCGATAACCAACTCACGCTGACCGCGACCGATAGGCACCATGGTATCAACGGATTTATAACCGGTCTGCATCGGCTGACCAACGGATTTACGAGCGATAACGCCCGGCGCCACTTTTTCAACAGGCTCAGTCAGAGTCGTTTCAAGAGCGCCTTTACCGTCAATCGGATTACCCAGTCCGTCAACGACGCGACCAAGCAATTGTTCGCCTACGGGTACTTCCAAGATACGGCCGGTTACTCTTACCTTTTGGCCTTCCGCTAAATCTTTGTAGTCGCCCAGTACAACGGCGCCCACGGAATCGCGCTCTAAGTTAAGAGCCAGACCGTATACGCCGCCTTCAAATTCAATCATCTCACCGTACATTACGTCGGCAAGACCATGGATCAGTACGATACCATCAGAAACGCTTACGATAGTGCCTTCTGTTTTTGCTTCAGAAGAAATATCCAGCTTCTCAATGCGCTTCTTGATGATTTCACTGATCTCAGATGGATTCAGTTGCTGCATGCCTTTATCCTCAAAAACCCTTCAGTTACCTTTCTGCGGAAATTCAGCCGCAGGCGCCAGTTCAGGAATTCACTGCCTCAGCCAGCTTAGCCAAGCGACCGCGTACGGACGCATCAATCACCAAGTCACCGGCACGCACGACAATGCCCCCAATCAGCTCTTTGTTAAGCTGGGAGCGCAAATTGACGTTACGAGATAGTTTCTTTTGCAGAGCTTGAGCAAGCTTGTTTTCCTGCTCGCCATTCATTTCGAATGCGCTCTCAATAGTGACTTCGATTGTGGCTTCTTGCTGCGCCTTTAACTGCTCGAACAGTGCCGCGATTTCCGGCAGCAGGACCAGACGGTTGTTTTCAGCGAGGACTCTAACAAAGTTAGCTCCCGCTTCATTGAGTTTGCCTTCGCAAACCTCAAGGAACGTCTGGCCTTTCTGAGCGCTGGTCAATGCTGGGTGATTTAACACCTTGTGCATATTGCCGTCTTCAGCAACAGCGGCGGTCAGCGCTAATAACGCTGACCATTCCGACAATTGACCCGCGTCCCGAGCTAATTCAAAGGCCGCTTTCGCATATGGCCGGGCGAGTGTAGTGCTTTCCGCCATAATGCAAACCTCTTATAGTTCCGCAGCTAGTTTATCTAGCATGTTGCTGTGCGCACCTGCGTCCACAGAGGTTTCCAGGATCTTCTCAGCACCCGCCAACGCCAGCGCAGCGACTTCAGCACGCAGCGATTCCTTAGCACGGTTCTTTTCCTGGTCGATTTCAGCTTTGGCTGCAGTGATCAAACGTTCGCCTTCAGTACGAGCCTGATCTTTTGCTTCTTCCAGCATCTGATTGGCGCGCTTGTTGGCTTGTTCGATAATTTCAGCCGCTTGCTGTTTGGCTTCACGCAACTGCTTGGCAACTTTTTCTTGGGCTAGCTCAAGATCCTTTTGCGCGTGCTCAGCAGCCTGCAAACCATCGGCAATCTTTTTCTCGCGTTCCCGCAGAGCCTGTATGACCGGCGGCCATACATACTTCATGCAGAATACGACAAAGATAAAGAAAGCAATCGCTTGCCCTATCATTGTCAGGTTGATGTTCACGTTGACACCCCTCGCTTATCAGTCGAATAAAATGACTCGTTTGCCTAAAAGGTGTAATTACTGAACCAAAGCAATGAACGGGTTAGCGAAAGTGAAGAACAGAGCGATACCAACGCCGATCATGGTTACGGCGTCAAGCAGACCGGCCACGATGAACATTTTAACCTGCAGCATGGGCACCATTTCAGGTTGACGCGCAGCGCCTTCCAAGAATTTGCCGCCCAGCAAGCCGAAACCAATTGCAGTACCTAACGCGCCCATGCCGATCAAAAGAGCTACAGCAATCGCGGTCATACCAACTACAGTTTCCATTGTCTCTCCTAAATTTATCAGTTAGTTAGTGGATAGAAAGTTTTTAGTTTTGATGGAAATTTCTACTTCTTAATGATCTTCATGCGCCATGCTCAGATACACGATGGTCAACATCATGAATATGAACGCCTGCAGCACAATAACCAAAATGTGGAAAATCGCCCAGGGCACTGATAGCACCCATTGCACCCACAACGGCATCAACGCTATCAGGATGAAGAGCAGCTCGCCTGCGTAAAGGTTACCGAATAGACGCAGAGCAAGAGAAATAGGTTTGGCGATCAAGCCTACGCCTTCCAGGAGCAGGTTGAATGGCAGCATCCACTTACCGAATGGCTGCAGGGTCAGTTCGCCTAGGAAACCGCCCACGCCTTTGACTTTAATACTGTAATAAATGATCAGGAAGAAAACGGACAACGACATTCCCAGAGTCACATTGACGTCAGTGGTGGGAACGACTTTAAAGTAAGCATGTTCATTGCCGGTTACGACTTGGAACAGTCTTGGCAGGAAGTCCACGGGAACCAAGTCCATCAGGTTCATCAGGAAGATCCAGCAGAAAATAGTCAGCGCTAAAGGAGCGATGACAGCATTTTTGCCGTGGAAGGTTTCCTTGACGCTCTTGTCGACGAAGTCGACCATAATTTCAACAAAGTTCTGCAGTCCGCTTGGTACGCCACTGGTCGCTTTCACCGCTGCTTTGCGGAATAACCAGACAAACAAGGCGCCCAAGGCGATTGACCAACCCAGACTGTCAACATGGACGGCCCAGAATCCCATTTCTTTGGCTTCCTGCGCAGTGTGCGCAAAACTCCAGCCATGCTCTGGGTGGTTACCAAAGGTCAGGTTTTGAAGATGGTGCTGAATGTACTCCGACGCTGTAGGATTTTCGCCTGCCATGTTTCACTCTTAATCGATTGTTGCAATTGTTATTTACGCTGCCGCCTTCCGACAATCAGCGGCGCGAACCAATGCACTGACTGCACACCTAGAAAAGCCAGAAATAAACTTGCCGGCTCCAAAGGCTGGATAAACTTAAAAGCCAGGCCAAAAAAAATGGCCGTTAATCCTAGCTTAACCGCCTCTGCCTTATAAATAGATTGTACGATTTGCCTGGCTGCTTGAGCCCCTTGATAGAGAAAGGCGCGGTGGGCGAAATACATGTTTGGAACAGCGCAAATCAGTCCCCCGACCAAAGCCGAGTACGCATGCACGCTGCTCCATCTCCACGCGATTAAAGATATGAGGACCGTGGCTATTAATTGTAATCCCACAATCCTAAAGACTGGCGGCCGCTTAATAAGCGAGCGAGCTGCACTATTCAAATCACGTTTCTGCCTAGTTCTTGTTACCCCCGCCCCTTGCACTACAGAGACCCGTAGCTTTAGGCGCAGGTGATTATATTGTGTCGATGTAACGCATTCAACCGCCATGAAAACAAAACTGTATAATTTCCATACACATGGGAGCGTTAACAAATTTTAAGCAAATCAATATTTGGTACTAAATATGCTGTATTGAAAATCCAGACACCAAATGTTGTGTTTGAGCTAACTTTGTACACTGCATGGATGGCATGCAGTTTTAGTGATCCAGGCCTAAAAAAGAAGTAAAACCGGGAGCAAGAACGCCAATCTGTTCTTCATGCGAACAAATTGGCGAAAAGACAGAAAGAGACCTTATTTAATATGAGCGAGAATACCGTCCAACTCGTCCAGAGAACTGTATTTGATAACTAGCTTACCCTTGCCTTTACTGTTGTAATCGATAGTGACTGGCGACCCCAGCCTTTCCGCCAGACTTTCCTGCAACTTGCGGACATCCGCATCCAGGGCTTTCTTGATTTTTTCCGTCGGATTTTCTTTTTCCTGCAACAGCTTTCTCACCAAAGCTTCTGTTTGTCTGACCGACAAGCCCTTCTCGACAATGGCGTTCGCCGCAGCCAACTGTGTTGGCTCATCCAAAGGCAACAAAGCTCTGGCATGCCCCATTTCCATATCGCCACGCTCCAACATAGTTTTCACGTCAGCATGGAGAGCAAGGAGGCGTAGTAAGTTGGCTATAGCCGGGCGAGATTTTCCAACCGCTTCCGCCACCTGGGACTGGTTCAAACCAAATTCGTCCTGCAAGCGCTGTAGCGCCATGGCCTCTTCTATAGGGTTAAGGTTTTCCCTTTGAATATTCTCAATCAACGCCATTGCTATGGCGGCTTCATCGGGAACATCGCGAATGATAACGGGAATTTTATCTTTACCAGCAATCTGAGTCGCACGCCAACGGCGCTCACCAGCGATAATTTCATAGCGGTTTGGAGCAATCTCCCGCACCACGATAGGCTGCATGACGCCTTGTTGACGAATAGACTGCGCCAGTTCCTCGAGCGACTCGGGGTCCATGTCCCGACGAGGTTGATATTGCCCACGCTGGATCAGTTCGACTGGAAGCTCTTTTAAAACGCCATCCTGTTTGACGTTTTCTTCTTCCTCATTGGTGCGTGTGCGCGACCCGGCCAACAATGCGTTCAGTCCGCGATCGCCTAGACCTCGTTTTTTCATTATTCAGGTAGTTCCCCAAAATCGCCCATTCAGGCTGGGACGGCTTCTTTCGCCGCCTTCCTGTCTTTGCGAATAATTTCTCCCGCCAATGCCAGATAAGCAATGGCGCCTCTTGAGCTTTTATCGTATTTCAGCGCCGGCACGCCATAGGAAGGCGCTTCCGCCAACCTTACGTTGCGCGGAATAATTGAGCGATACACTTTATCGCCAAAGTAATCCGTAATTTGCCGCGATACGTCCAATGTCAGGCTGTTGCGGGGATCGTACATGGTGCGCAACAGACCTTCTATTTCCAGACTCGGATTAACCGTTTCGCGGATTTGTTCGATAGTGTTCATCAACGCCGCCAGTCCCTCAAGCGCGTAATACTCACACTGCATGGGAATCAAGACGCCATTGGCCGCCACCAATGCATTCACCGTTAATAAGTTCAATGCCGGAGGACAGTCAAGCAGCACATAATCATAGTTCGCCGCCACTTCCTTAATAGCGTTGCGCAGACGGTACTCCCGACCGATCTCGTTCATCAGCTCGACTTCCGCCGCCGTGACATCTCCATTGGCGGGCATTACATCGTACCCCGCCGCTTCAGACGTCTTCACTACCTGGGCGGCGTCCGCCTTTTTAGTGAGCACATCGTAAACGGTGTGTTCAATCGTATTTTTATCGATACCGCTTCCCATCGTCGCATTGCCCTGTGGATCAATATCCACCAGCAATACTTTGCGCCGGGTAGCGGCTAGAGAGGCTGCCAGATTGACGCAGGTCGTGGTTTTGCCGACACCGCCTTTTTGGTTGGTTACAGCCAATATTCGCGCCATTTATGAGCCTCCGGTATTTCCACTACGCGCAATAATAAGCAAATGACGTTCCCCATCACAACCGGGAACCTCCAGCTTATGCCATTCCACAACTTCAAAGTCCGCCGGCATGGCTTCAATCTCGTCATGGGGATAAAGGCCTTTCAACGCATAAATGCGCGTTTCGGGAAGAATTAGATCGCGACATCCGGCAATCATATCGCCAATCGTCGCGAAAGCTCTGGATATTATTCCGTCAAACTTGGCGTCGGGCGTAAACGCTTCGATACGGGTGTGTTCAACCCGAAGATTCGTCAGCCCCATATCCATCCGGCACTGATCCATGAATCGGGTTTTTTTGCCGTTGCTATCCAACAATGTCCAGTGGGAGTCCGGCTGCGCAATGGAAAGGGGGATTCCCGGTAAACCTGCGCCAGCGCCAACATCCAGAAACTGAGCGCCTTTTAAATAAGGAAGCGCGGCTAGCGAATCAAGTATATGACGGCTCACATGCAATGCAGGATCGCGCACGGCAGTGAGGTTATACGCCTTGTTCCATTTATGCAGCAGTTCCAGATAACGCAGAATTTGAATTTGCTGCGCCTCCGCCAAACTCACTCCCATCGCCTTTAAGCCAGACGTCAGCTGCTCCGTTTGATTCAAAACCAACGCCATACTCAAGCACTCTTCCGCTGAATGGAGCCGCGCTTCTTCAGATGAACCAGCAACAAAGAAACCGCCGCCGGAGTGACGCCTGGAATCCGGGAAGCCTGAGCCAAAGTTTCTGGTTTCAATTCTGTCAGCTTTTGCTTGATCTCATTGGACAAGCCCTGAATTCCGCTGTAGTCGAGATCCGCAGGTAACGCCATATTTTCATTGCGCCGCAAGCGCTCAATTTCTTCCTGCTGACGATCAATATATCCAGCGTATTTAACCTGTATCTCCAACTGTTCCGCCACTTCAGACGGCGTCGTCGCTACTTCAGCATCCAGCAGAGACAGCTTTTCCCAGGTCATTTCAGGACGCTTCAGCAGATCATGCAATGAGTACTCTCGCGTCAGTTCCGTCTCCAACAGCTCCGCCGCTTTCCGGGCTTTTTCCGTCGCCGGCTGAATCCAGATAGACTTCAAACGTTGCTGCTCGCAAGCGATAGCTTCCCGTTTCTCACAGAAAACACGCCAGCGTTCGTCATCTATCATGCCAAGCTCGCGACCTTTTTCGGTCAATCGCAAATCCGCATTGTCTTCTCGCAGAAGCAGCCTGTACTCAGCACGACTGGTGAACATACGGTATGGCTCTCGCGTGCCCATTGTGATCAGGTCGTCCACTAATACACCGATATAAGCTTCGTCCCGGCGTGGACTCCACGCTTCTTTATCTTGCGAGCGCAGGGCGGCGTTCATACCCGCCAACAGACCTTGCGCCGCCGCTTCTTCATAGCCGGTTGTGCCGTTTATTTGGCCAGCGAAAAACAGGTTGCCGACAAACTTAGTCTCCAGGGAGTGCTTCAAATCCTGGGGGTTAAAGAAATCGTACTCAATGGCGTAGCCAGGTCTGGTGATATGCGCATTTTCCATGCCCTGGATCGAATGCACCAATTCCAGCTGCACATCAAAAGGCAGGCTGGTGGAAATACCATTGGGGTACAGCTCGTGAGTACTCAGCCCCTCAGGTTCAATAAATATCTGATGTGAATCCTTGTCAGAAAAACGATTCACCTTGTCTTCAATTGAAGGACAATAACGAGGTCCAACCCCTTCGATCACTCCCGTGTACATAGGCGATCGATCCATCCCTCCACGAATGATCTCGTGAGTGAATTCATTAGTGCGAGTGATAAAACAGTTCACCTGACGTGGATGCAGATCCGCCGAGCCCATAAATGACATGACTGGAATTGGCGTATCTCCAGGCTGCGCCTCCATCACCGAAAAATCCACAGAACGCGCATCAATTCGAGGCGGCGTTCCTGTTTTCAAGCGTCCAACACGAAAAGGCATTTCCCGCAGCCGTTTCGCTAACGCGATGGAAGGGGGATCCCCCGCACGACCGCCGGAATGGTTTTCCAATCCAATATGAATAACGCCGCCAAGGAAAGTTCCGGTCGTTAGTACGACTGTTTTACTATGAAAACGCAGACCCATTTGGGTAACGACGCCGGCGACGCAGTCGCCCTGCATGATCAGATCGTCAGCAGCCTGCTGAAATATAGTGAGGTTAGGCTGATTTTCTAAAATTTCACGGATCGCTGCTTTATACAGCGCCCTGTCCGCCTGAGCGCGGGTTGCGCGCACCGCCGGGCCTTTTCTGGAGTTAAGCACCCGGAACTGAATCCCCGCCTGATCCGTCGCCAAGGCCATGGCGCCACCAAGCGCATCCACTTCTTTCACCAAGTGACTTTTACCGATGCCTCCAATTGCGGGGTTACAGGACATCTGTCCAAGGGTTTCTATGTTATGAGTCAACAGCAGAGTCTGGCGCCCCATACGCGCCGCCGCTAATGCAGCCTCGGTTCCGGCATGCCCACCGCCTATCACTATGACGTCAAAACTTTTTGGAAAGTCCATAGACTTTTACACCCTCATCGGTAACGGACCTGAAACGAACCGCGTATTTTACTATGTGGGCAGGGCAAAAATAAGAGCGCCATATGAAAAATGTTTAAAAAACGCTCAAAACGTGCTGACTTGGGCGCCTTATGACTTGGCTTTGTCACACAGATTAAAAAATAGCCTAGCCTTTTCAGAGAGTTAGCAAAAATATTTTAGACAAGTTATTAATAAAGTTATCCACAAGCAAAACCATTGCCCGACTAAAATTATCAACTAACAACCCATTGTTTTATAAAGACAAAAAAAATCAGCTTCGAATGGGTTGACATATAGCCCATAAAGTTATCCACAGTGCGTCGAAGTTATTGACAGTGGATAACTCTGCTCAAATTAAGGGAAAAAATAATACGCTGGAGGCCATTCTGAGGGTGAAGTATTAATGCAATTTTCTGTGGTTTTAAGAAAAGAGTATGTCTGATCACAATGTGATTTACGCAGGCACGTTGATTTATGGAGCAGTAAATTCCCCGCGATAAAAGGCTTCCCAGATTTCATCAAGCCGTCCGCTCTGCTTCAGCTCACTCAGGCCAGCATTGAAAATTTCCATAAAGCGGGAACTGGCGTTGGATTTACGGGAAAAAATCATATGGTACGGCCAGCTCTCCACCGGGTCTGTATGGCCTATTTTCTCTCTTTCTTGAGCAGTGAATTGTGACTGCAGATTGAACAACCCTACCGCTTTATTCTCATCTAAAGCGTCAAAACGCCCTGCGAGCAGTTTTCTGAATACGAGGATATGATCAACTCCCACATCGTAACTGACCATTCCTTCCTTTTCTGCTTCCTCCAGTGGTTTGGCCTTGGCGCTACCAAGAGGGAGGCCAATAGTGAGACCTTGAATATCCTCTTTTAATCCGGTCCAGACAACGGGGTTATTTTTGCGATAAAAGAGAACAATTTCTCCCGTATAGACTGCATCGGAAAAATAACAATCCGTCTCTCGTTCGAGCGTCTTTCCCCAAATTGCCGAGGCATGCCATTCCCCTCTTTGCACCAACGTGTAGGAACGCTTCCAAGGGAAAAAACCATAAACCACCTTCACTCCCGCTTTTTGATAGATCTCCGAAATAATATGCGGAACAACACCGTAGTCAGGATAAGACTCGCTCATGAAAGGGGCCCACTCGCCGATAGCGACCGTTATTTCTTCCTGCGCCGCAGCGTCAACTGCCCGGCAGAGCAAAAAAACAACAATAACACAGCGTATCAGCCCATCTTTAAGCACTCAGACACCTTCCTATCTGCATTAATTCACTCGCTTCGTTCAGTGAAGGGGAAAGAAACGCGTGAACTTGAATAGTCAGTTTAGTAGATGGAAACGTGGAGCGTTGTAGCAGGTCAGTGGCTAATAGAATTAGAAAATACGTTGACGATAATGACGCCAGTTATGATAAAGCCTAAACCGATCATCGCTGGAAGATCCAGAGTCTGTCGAAACAGGAAATAGCCAATGATCGAAATCAGTACAATGCCAAGACCGCTCCAAATTGCATACGCCAGGCCGACAGGGATTGTTTTGAGACTATAAGACAGAAAGTAAAAGGCGCCCAAATAGCACAGCGCCATAAGTATTGTTGGCGTTAATTTACTAAACTGTTCTGACTTTTGCAGAAAAGTGGTGCCAATCACCTCCAAAAAAATAGCGGCGGCCAAGGCTGCGTAGGTCGTCCAAATTGGCTTCATAGAATCTACTTCCCGTAACAAAGAGCCAAGTACATAGTATTAATCAGGCAGTCAAATAGCTTCCTTCTATTTGTCTGCAACGACAGGGCCTGCACAGGTCAGGCCCTGTCTCCCGAGGCTAGCCGCCGCGCAGGCGCATCTATGCGCCTAGTTATTAACATGCCAATATCATTGCCATATTAATATTTAAAACATGAGCGAGCATGGGGAGGTCTATTTTGCGCTATCAACATCCGTCTACCATAGCCCTCCTTCCGAAGTAATCCAGGCAGTTAATTGGATGTCTTCTTGCTCGCTAAACTTTTTTGATATCATCTCAATTCTTGCCGTCACACTATGGTCTTTAACCAGGTAGCCAGGCCTGTATGGGTGTATTGCAATAATTTCTGTATTTCCCAACAGCAATTCCTCTGAAATCTGTAAAGCCAATTGCTTTGCTCTACCTTCCGAGGACGAACAAACTACCCAGTAAGCAGTGTAGATGTCAGACCCATCTACCTTTACGTAAAAATCGTTGGGGCTAGTGTGCGTCGACTCAACCACCCACAGACTAGAATCATTCATTATTTCTATCGCAAGAGGAAGTTAAGCTATTTGACCGACCAGCTATTAAACTGCTCATGAACAGTTATTGAGCGAACCAATAGATATAGCCCAGCTAGGGTCTCCCTGTGAAATAGCTCAAGAAAAGGATGGCTGAGCCTTTTTAGAATAGGCTTACTTGCCAATACAAAACGACGAGAAGATACGCCCCAGTAAATCATCGGAAGTAAAGGCTCCCGTAATTTCCGATAGCGCATTCTGCGCAACCCGCAAATCCTCCGCTACTAGTTCCCCAGCGTTTGCACTCAGAAGCTGGCTTCTGGCGAGTTGAATATGTTTTTCTGCATTGGTAAGAGCTTCCAAATGACGTCTTCTCGCCATATATCCCCCTTCTGCATGACTTTCAAAACCTACGCAGGCTTTCAAGTGTTCGCGCAGCTGGTCAATACCCTGTCCTGCTTTTGCCGACAAGCGGATGACAGGGTGTGGCAGCGATAGATCGATGCCTTGTTGCTCTTCGCTCAAATCGATTTTATTGCGAACTACAGTGATATGGTCGTGGTGTTCTATACGCGCATAGAATTCTGGCCAAATCCGCTCGGGAGACACTTCCTTAGTCTGCATTGCATCCACCAGAAACAGAATACGATCAGCCTGATCAATTTCTTTCCAAGCGCGTTCGATGCCGATTTTCTCTACAACATCGTCGCTCTCCCGCAATCCTGCCGTATCTACGATGTGCAGAGGCATGCCATCAATGTGGATATGTTCTCTAAGTACGTCCCGAGTAGTGCCTTCGATTTCTGTCACGATGGCGCTTTCTCTTCCCGCCAGCGCATTCAGCAAACTGGACTTACCAGCATTGGGACGACCAGCAATCACTACTGTCATTCCTTCACGCATCAAAGCGCCTTGCTTGGCGCTGGCGAAGACCAATTGCGTCTGACTGAGGAGAGTGTCCAAGTCGTTTAACACCTTGCCGTCAGAGAGAAAATCTATTTCTTCCTCGGGAAAATCAATCGCGGCTTCAACATAAATACGTAGTTGAATAAGACTCTCGATAAGCTTATCAATTTCTTTGGAAAATTGTCCTTGCAGAGACCTCATTGCGCTATGCGCAGCTTGTTCTGACGTTGCCTCAATCAAATCAGCAATAGCTTCCGCCTGCACCAGATCAAGCTTATCGTTCATGAATGCTCTTTCAGAGAATTCTCCAGGACGCGCCAGTCTGGCGCCAGCTGCCACCAAACGCTTTACCAGAAGATCAAGAACGACAGGGCCGCCGTGGCCTTGAAATTCAATGACATCCTCTCCAGTAAAACTATTGGGAGCTGTAAAAAGTAGGGCAATGCCGCTGTCGAGAATGTCGCCTTCTTCAGTAAAAAAAGGACTGTAATGCGCATGTCTGGGCTTGGGGTCATAACCAAGAACCAGACTTGCCAGCGCTTTTGCTTTAGGGCCAGAAACTCTGACAACGCCAACGCCGCCTTTCCCGGGAGGAGTGGCGATTGCGACTATCGTGTCATTCTCAGCGTACATGAAAATTCTCGCTTCACCATAAAAAAGCCCGTTGTTAAAACGGGCTTTTGTTTAAAAGTAGCTCAGGCTACCACTGACTGACAAACCTATCCAGAAGGCTATTTTTTCGCAGCCAGCGCCTCGTTTTCGATCTTCTTGGTGATATACCACTGCTGGGCGATGGAGAGAATATTATTGACCAGCCAGTACAGTACCAGACCTGCAGGGAACCAGAGGAAAAAGACCGTAAAGATAATCGGCATCATCTTCATCACACGCGCCTGAATAGGATCTGGAGGCGTTGGGTTCAAAGAGGTCTGCAGGAACATCGCAGCGCCCATCAGTAGAGGCAATACGAAATAAGGGTCTTTAATCGACAGATCCTGAATCCAGAAGAAGAACGGCGCCTGACGTAACTGAACGCTTTCCAATAATACCCAATACAGCGATATAAATACGGGCATCTGTACAATCATGGGCAAGCATCCGCCCAAAGGATTTATTTTTTCCTTCTTGTACAGTTCCATCATAGCCTGAGACATACGCTGGCGATCATCGCCATGCTGTTCCCGAATTCTCTGCATTTCGGGAGTCACTCTGCGCATGTTCGCCATGGAACGATAGCTGGTGGCGGACAAATGGAAGAACAAAGCTTTAATCAGTACGGTCAACAGGATAATGGAAATACCCCAGTTACCGACGAAATCGTGAATAAACTCCAGCACCAGATACAGAGGCTTGGCGATTAACCATAACCAGCCAAAATCGACAGTCAAATCCAGATTTGGAGCCACTTCTTTAAGTGTTTCCATGATCTTAGGTCCAGCATAAAGCTTGGCGGCGACGGTGTGTGTTTGACCGGGTTCGACTGTAAATGCAGGATCAACGAACCCCATCAGGTATAAGCCGTTATTCACTCGAGTCTGATAGGTGTGGGTATCGCTGGTTAGAGGCACCCATGCGCTAACAAAGTAATGCTGGATAAACGCAATCCATCCATTGGGAGAGTCTACTTTGGCGCCATCGGCGCCGTTCTCATCCATATCCTTGAAGTTAACCTTTTCATAAGGCTTTTCTGCTGTTGATATAACAGCGCCTAAGTATGAAGAGGCTCCGAATCCGCCAGAAGAAGATGGGTCGGGCGACTTGTCACGTCGTAGTTTGGCTGAGAAGTTGGCTTTCCAAGGTGAATCCGACTGATTATTAATCTGGAAAGCAACATTAATCGAGTAGCTGGACTTTTCAAACTCGTAATGTTTGACCACAGTGACGCCATTACGCTCTGTTTTAAGGTTGATACCTAGTTTGTTTTGTCCATCCGCTAGTAAATAAGTGTCTTTTTCCGATGTGTAAATTGGGTTACCGCCATTTCTTGAATCATCAAACCCATTCGGACCAACCAGGCTGCTTTCAGCAACATAGTACACCCCATTGTTTTTCTGCATTAGATCCAACGGCGTCGGATTTTTTAATGAAATAGGGTATTCAAGCAGTGATGTTTCAACGATATTCCCGCCGTTCAGGTCAATTTTGACACGAAGAACGTCAGTGGTGACGGTTATTATCTTACCCATTGAGGAAACAGAAGCCGCCCCAGTGTCGATGGTAGTTGCAGCAGGCGTTGAAGCCGATTCTGGCGTATCCAGTTCGCCTGAACTTGTATTGCTTGCAACGCTTGAATCTGGGTTGCCGCTATCTATTGAAACAGAAGCGGTTTGTGAGACAGGTTGCTGCTGGGGGATCATCTCCTCATTCCATTCCAATACCAATAGGTAGGAAACAACCAATAAACCGACTATGAGAGAGGTTCTTAAAAAGTCCATAAACTATTCAAACTTTTATTCGGATGATGAATGAGGGCAGCGTTTGTGAGACAGGCTTTCTGGCACTGGATCAATACCCCCTGTTGACCAAGGGTGGCATCTTAGCAGACGACGGACGGTAAGATAACTCCCTCGCAGGAATCCATACTTGGAAATTGCCTCATATCCATAACTTGAGCAACTTGGGTAAAAGCGACAGTGCTGTCCTAACATTGGACTGATCGCGTATTTGTACGCTTTTATCAAACCTAAAAGTAAGTATTTAGGTAGCTGAGGAAGAGTCTGCTTTAGCGACGGCATTGGCATGCTGCTGACCAATTCGTGAGTACAACTTGGTTAGACATTGAAAAATTTCTTCATTATTCATGTCTGCAACAGCTTTGCGTGCCAGAACGACAATGTCGACGCTTGGTAAATTTGCTTGCTGAAGACGAAATGCTTCCCGAATGAGCCTTCTGACTCTGTTTCTTCCCGTCGCCAACTTAATATTTTTCTTGGCGATGACAAGTCCTACTCGAGGATGAGGTAGTTGGTTAGGGATAGCAAGGAGGAGCAAACCAGGATGGCCTGCTTTAAAGCGAGCATCGTTAAATACGTTACGGAAATCCCCCGGCTTCAAAAGTCGAAGTGATCGGGGGAATTCGTAACCAGCCATCTATAGTTTGCTTTTAAACAACAGACGACAATTAAGCTGAAATACGCTTACGACCTTTAGCGCGACGGCTGGCCAGAACTTTACGGCCGTTTGCGGTAGCCATGCGGGCACGGAAACCGTGAGTGCGTTTACGCTTAAGGACGCTAGGTTGGAATGTGCGTTTCATATCCGACTCTTTAGCAAATAACTGGTTGAAATTCGTTCTAGAAAACAGGGAGCGGAATTGTAGGGAATTTAGAGGTAAATAGCAAATGGGAGTTGCAGAAATTTTCAACAGGGTCCGTCTAACATGAGTTGAAACGAAGCCTGTGGATCAGTGTGAGTAACTTTTTCACTTGGAGTTAGGCCTGTTAATTCGTGTGGAAAAGCTTTTCGGTTGAAATTTAACCATGGCGAATGTTTTATGAAATCAAAAGAGGGCTTGTTCGCCTGTTATTAAATCTTAGGTTTTTAAGAAAGGATGGTTATGAAGACTTATGATTAGTTAACCATTTTTCTGTGGATAAGTGTGGAAAAGTTTTATGTATCATTTATTTATAGGATGTAAAAGTGCTTGGCAAGCTAGGGATTAGCCTTTGAAAGACTGGTGAAAACATGGGGAGGAAACGAAGAGTTTTCCACAGGCCAAATTTGTCTCCAGATCCATAACAAGTTATCCACAGGGAATCACAAGGGTTTTGGATATGAGCAAAGGTTCTAAAAATTTTTTTGCAGCCAAAAATGTTAACAAGCTTGTTAGTAACTCAGTAACTTAATGAAATTAAAAATAAAAATAATCCACAGGGGTTCTAATAAGATTTATTTTCGAGGTGGTAAAGGAAAGTCATTCCAGCTAGAATTTTCCCCTACCTGTTTAGGTTCAGTCTGATTTCGTTGCTTATTGTGGGGAGCGACGAAGAAAAAAGCGTCTTTATTAGCCGCCTGATGTGGGTTTTGGCCACAGGGTTTTGTTTTCTCTGAAAAACATCAATATTTCGGTTTTCCATATATAGAAAGCCGCCGTCTTTAATTTGCGAAAAAAAAGAGCGAGCATGTACGAATTCTGGAGGTTTGGAAGTGACGTCTGAGCTGTGGCATCAATGTCTGGGCTATTTAGAGGACGAGTTGCCAGCACAACAGTTCAATACTTGGTTACGCCCTTTGCAGGCGAAAGGTTCTGAGGAAGAACTGTTTTTGTTTGCGCCAAACCGGTTTGTACTGGATTGGGTTAATGAGAAGTACATTGGCAGGATCAATGAGATTCTCAGTGAACTGACCTCTCAAAAGGCTCCGCGTATTTCTTTGAAGATCGGCAGCGTCGCTGGTAATCACAAGGGGATGCAGGCAAGTAAAGACACGGGAGCAGGCGCTGCAAGGGTTACGGCGCCCTCCAAGCCTGTTATCGCTGACGTCGCTCCGTCCGGAGAAAGAAACGTCACGGTGGAAGGGGCTATCAAGCATGAGAGTTACCTGAACCCTACGTTCACCTTTGAAACTTTTGTTGAAGGTAAATCGAACCAATTGGCGCGGGCTGCCGCCATGCAAGTGGCGGATAATCCGGGTAGCGCCTATAACCCTCTGTTTTTATATGGTGGCGTAGGTTTAGGGAAAACGCACTTGATGCAGGCGGTAGGTAACGCCATTTTCAAGAAAAATCCTAATGCGAAAATTCTTTATCTGCACTCCGAAAGATTCGTTGCAGATATGGTGAAAGCGTTGCAGCTGAATGCTTTCAATGAGTTCAAGCGTCTGTATCGATCCGTTGATGCGTTGCTGATTGACGATATTCAGTTCTTCGCACGCAAAGAGAGATCCCAGGAAGAGTTTTTCCATACTTTCAATGCCTTGTTGGAAGGCGGTCAGCAGATGATTCTGACCTGTGACCGTTATCCAAAAGAGATTGACCATATGGAAGAGCGCCTGAAGTCCCGCTTCGGGTGGGGATTGACGGTGATGGTTGAGCCGCCTGAATTGGAAACCCGCGTAGCGATTCTGATGAAGAAGGCGGAACAGGCCAATGTCCATTTAAGCAGTGAGTCCGCTTTCTTTATTGCGCAAAAAATTCGCTCTAACGTTCGAGAGTTGGAAGGCGCATTGAAGCTGGTGATTGCGAATGCCCATTTTACTGGTCAGGAGATTACGCCGGCGTTTATCCGCGAGTGTTTAAAGGATCTGCTGGCGCTGCATGAGAAGCAGGTCAGTATCGATAATATCCAGAGAACGGTGGCGGAGTATTACAAAATCCGTGTTGCGGATATTTTGTCAAAGCGTCGCACTCGTTCAATTACCCGTCCAAGGCAGATGGCTATGGCGTTGGCTAAGGAGCTGACTAACCACAGTTTGCCGGAAATCGGCGAAGCGTTTGGAGGGCGGGATCACACCACGGTTTTGCACGCCTGTAAGGTCATGATAGAACTTCAGCAAAACGATCCCACCCTGCGTGACGATTATCAAAATTTTATGCGCATGTTAACCAGCTAGTTAGCGGAAATATGCGCCGTCAGCTTGATGGCGACCAACAAGATTTAGTTTAAAATAGCAACATTTTCAGTGATTTAAGAGTTTATAGAAACGGGATATTACATGAAGCTCACTATAACCAGAGAGGCGCTTGTCACGTCATTGCAAATGATTTCTGGGGTGGTTGAAAAACGCCAGACCATGCCTGTACTCGCCAACGTATTGCTTGACGCCAGAGACGGAAAGCTGGTTATCACCGGCACCAATATGGAAGTGGAGCTGGTTGCGGAAATTAGCGACGTAAACATTGAGCATGAATCCAGAATCACTGTTCCCGCCAAGAAATTTACAGATATCTGTCGCGCCCTTCCCGAAGGCGCAGCTATCGGTATTGAACTGAAAGATGGACGTTTGAACGTTCGTTATGGCAGCAGTCATTTCATATTGTCTACATTGCCTGCGGAACACTTCCCCAATGTGGAGGAAGAACCTGAAAGCGTTAAAGTTATGTTGCCGCAAAGAGAGCTCAAGCGATTGATTGATGCAACAGCCTTTGCGATGGCCCAGCAGGATGTTCGTTATTATTTGAATGGCATGTTGATGGAGTTGGATGAGCAGGGTCTGCGCGCTGTCGCAACAGATGGTCATCGTCTCGCCCTCGCCAACGTGTCCCTGCAAACCGGCGTTAGTGAAAAGCGTCAGCCTATCGTACCGCGTAAGGGGATTTTGGAGTTAGGTCGTCTTCTCAGCGATACTGATGAGTCCTGCACCTTGGTGTTTGGCGATAATCATGTGCGGGCCAGCGTGGGACATTTTACTTTTACGTCTAAGTTAATTGACGGAAAATTCCCTGATTATCAAAGGGTTATCCCGAGATCGGGAGATAAGGTGATGGTCGCGGACAGAGTTCTGTTGAAAGGTGTTTTGTCGCGCGCGAGTATCTTGTCACATGAAAGTATTCGCGGAGTACGCCTGCAGTTTGAAGACGGCCTGTTGAAAGTATTTGCGAATAATCCAGATCAGGAAGAGGCGGAGGATAGCCTGGAAGTAGAATATCCGCATGAAGCCCTGCAAATTGGCTTCAACGTGGGCTACCTGATTGATGTGCTTAACGCCTTGGATGATGAACAAGTCAAAGTGACGCTTTCCAATGCGAATAGCAGCGCTTTGGTGGAAGGCGTCGATACCAGAGATGCGGTGTATGTCGTCATGCCTATGAGGCTGTAGTCAGTTAAACTGATAGCGCCGTGAATCTATTCGAGTTCGAAAGGTTACGGCGCGTCGGCCACTCGGGTATGACGCTCGGCAAGGATGTAATCGCCCCTGAATGCAGACAGAGTTTGAATCTCAGCGAGAGTGGAAAAGCTTATGGGAAAAATTGTTAACGCAGTAAAGGGAGCCGCCAGGATTGGTCAAACGGCGGCAGTCATATCCAAGGTCAGCCTTGGCTGGTTGAAGGGAAATCGTGCGCCTGCGCCGAGGCTTTTGCGACAGACTTTTGAAGAACTGGGCGCCACTTATATTAAGCTGGGGCAGTTTATCGCCAGTTCGCCCACGTTTTTCCCTGCAGATTATGTTGAAGAGTTTCAGTTGTGTTTGGATAAAACCAAACCTCTGCCCTACTCGCAAATCGAGAAAATCCTGAAGGAAGAATTCAAGCGGCCATTACAGTCGATATATTCGCATATCGACACCAAGCCGTTGGCTTCCGCATCCATCGCACAGGTCCACGCGGCTCGCTTGGTGACAGGCGAGGATGTGGTTATTAAGGTTCAGAAGCCAGGCGTCCGCAACGTACTGCTAACGGATTTGAACTTCTTATATGTTGCGGCGCGTGTAGTCGAGTATTTGGCGCCAAAGCTGTCCTGGACGTCTCTTTCTGGCATTGTGGAAGAGATACAGCGAACCATGATGGAAGAGTGTGATTTCTATCAGGAGGCTACCAATCTCAAAGAGTTTAGAGAGTTTCTGGTGAATAGCGGCAATGACCAAGCGGTTGTGCCCACTGTATATGAGCAGGCCAGCACCATGCGGGTGTTAACGATGGAACGTTTCTATGGCGTGCCTCTGACAGATCTGGAAACGATTCGCAAATATTGCCCTGATCCAGAAAAGACGCTGATCACAGCGATGAATACCTGGTTCGCCAGTTTGACGCAGTGCGACTTCTTTCATGCGGATGTTCATGCAGGAAACCTGATGGTGTTAGAAGATGGCCGCATCGGTTTTATCGACTTTGGCATCGTGGGTCGTATTGGCGCTGGAACCTGGCAGGCAGTGTCTGATTTTATCACGGCGATAATGATGGGTAATTTCCACGGTATGGCTGATGCTATGTCGCGAATAGGCATCACCAAGACTCAATTAAGCGTGGATGATCTGGCGGCGGATATCGCAGACGTCTATAAAAAAATGGATGCGATGACGCCAGATATGCCGCCGATATATTACGATCAGCAGGCTGGCGATGATGAAGTTAACAATATTTTGATGGATCTGGTGAAGATCGGTGAGCAGCATGGTTTGCACTTTCCCAGGGAGTTTGCGTTGCTGCTAAAACAGTTTCTGTATTTCGACCGTTATGTACATGTGCTGGCCCCAGAGCTGGATATGTTTATGGATGAAAGGCTCAGTCTGATCCAATAACGGCGGTTCACTTGCGTAGTTAAAGAACCTAGCACATTGTTGTGTTAGGTTTTTTTGTTTAAGGGGAAGTTGATGGATATCGTATCCGCGTTGACCTTGTTGATCGTGGTCATGGACCCATTGGGAAATATTCCTTTGTTCTTGAGTATTCTTGAGCGGGTGGACGTTAAGAGAAGAAAGAAAGTATTGTTCAGAGAACTGTTGATCGCTTTGGCGATTCTGCTGGTGTTCTTGTTCTGTGGACAGTACCTGCTCAAGATATTCAGCCTGAGCAAAGAGTCAGTAGGCATCGCCGGCGCTATCGTATTATTTATTATTGCATTACGTATGATCTTCCCCGCCAAGCGGGAGTGGCTTGAAGATCTCCCTGATGGGGAGCCTTTTATCGTGCCGTTGGCTATTCCTTTCGTGGCTGGCCCTTCAGCGTTGGCGACCTTGATTCTGATTTCCACACGGGAGCCAGAAAGAATGATGGATTGGTCTATCGTGGTATTGCTGGCTTGGTCTGTCACCGCCGTCACGCTGATGAGCTCCACCTTTTTATATAAGTTACTCCGCAAGAGAGGCATCATCGCCATAGAACGTCTTATGGGGATGCTGTTGATTGCGGTATCGGTAGAGATGTTCCTGACCGGCTTACAGCCTCTATTGACCAAATTGACCCACGTTTCCTGACGCTGGATTGTTGGAATGGGTCTAAGTCGTATTGCATTCACCAACTTACGTAACATCTCCAGCCTGAAGTTGGATACCTCCGCGAGATTACTGTTATTTCACGGGAATAACGGAAGTGGAAAAAGTAGTCTTTTGGAAGGCGTTTACCTGTTGGGACGGGGTGCGTCATTTCGCACTAAAGAACTTGATTACGCTGTTTCACATCTATCTGATGAAATGGTCTGTTTTGGCGAAGCCGTCAATGAAGATGCAGGCAAATCATTCCGCATTGGCGTCAGCCGCCAAAAGACAGGCAAGCTTACCCGAGTCAGAATCAACGGCGAGAGCGCCAGGACCTTGTCTGAGCTGGCGGCGGCCCTCCCTATCTTGATTGTTACTCCTGATACCTTTGGTTTTATTAATGGAGGTCCAGGAGAGAGAAGGCGCTTTGTCGACTGGGGAGTGTTTCACGTGGAACACCAATTCAAAGTGGTCTGGCAGAACTGGCGCAAATTGCTATTGCAAAGGAATAAATTGCTGAAAAGTGGTAATATTAGCCGTTCTGAGTTAAGTGCATGGGACAATCAATACGTAGCGTATTCAGACGAGATAAGCCGCTATAGAGACGCCTACTTCGCTGAATTGAAGGAAATACTCATCGAATCTCTGAAAGAGTCCAGTGAGCAAACCAAGGATATTGGCGACAAGCTGACAATTACGCTTAGCAATGGCTGGTATCAGAATGATGTCAGTCACATGGAGCAACTGGTTTCGTCAGTCGAAAGCGACGTAAAAAAGGGATTCACGACTTTAGGCCCACACCGGGCGGACATTAAGGTAAAGGTCGGTGGGGTTCACGCGAAGGAAGTGTTATCAAGAGGTCAACAGAAGACCTTGATAACTCACCTGTACTTATCACAACTGGAAATATTACGGCGGCGGACAAATCAAAGGCCCATCGTGCTGATTGATGATGTTGGGGCGGAGCTGGATACCGGAAATCAGGTAACACTGTTAACGAGAATGTTGGAGAAAGGGGCCCAGGTGTTTGTGACGGTCCTGGATAAACAGCAGTCAGAATATTTGTTCGGCCATTTTAATCAAGAATACGACACGCAAATGTTTCACGTGGAACAGGGTGCTGTCACCAAAGTCCACAATTAGCGTGTGACGGTTAGGAGAGATATATGTCCTCATCGGGAAATTATGATTCCTCAAGCATCAAAGTGTTAAAAGGCCTGGATGCGGTAAGAAAGCGTCCAGGTATGTACATTGGCGACACTGACGATGGCACCGGCCTTCACCACATGGTGTTCGAAGTGGTTGATAACTCTATCGACGAAGCCTTGGCCGGACACTGTAAAGAAGTGAAGATCACGATTCACGCCGATGAATCAATCACGGTTAGCGATGATGGCCGTGGCATCCCTGTCGATATCCACGAAGAAATGGGCGTTTCCGCCGCAGAAGTTATCATGACTATGCTGCACGCCGGCGGTAAATTCGACGACAACAGTTATAAAGTATCCGGCGGTCTGCACGGTGTGGGTGTGTCAGTAGTTAACGCGCTTTCAAAAGAACTGCGCCTGACTATTCGCCGCGACAACAAAGTGCATGAGCAGGTTTATAAGCACGGCGTACCACAAGCGCCTTTATCTGTGGTGGGTGAAACTGACCGCTCAGGAACGGAAGTTCACTTCTTCCCTTCCGCCGAAACGTTTAACAATATCGAATTCCACTACGATATTCTGGCTAAGCGTCTGCGTGAGCTCGCCTTCTTGAACTCTGGCGTTAAGATCACGTTGCACGATGAACGTTCCGCAAAAACAGAAACCTTCGAATATGAAGGCGGATTGAAAGCCTTCGTTGAGTATCTCAACCAGACTAAAAACCCGATTAACAAAGTTTTCCACTTTATCAAAGAAAGAGAAGACGGCATCACTGTAGAAGTATCCCTGCAGTGGAATGACTCCTTCCAGGAAAACATTTTCTGCTTTACCAACAACATTCCTCAGCGTGACGGCGGTACTCACTTAGCTGGTTTTAGAGCAGCCCTCACCCGCTCTCTTAATAGCTACATTGAAAAAGAGAGCATGCTGAAAAAGACCAAAGTGGCTACCTCCGGCGACGACGCGCGTGAAGGTTTGACTGCGATTATTTCTGTTAAGGTGCCTGATCCCAAGTTCTCCTCTCAGACCAAAGATAAGCTGGTGTCCTCTGAAGTTAAGACTGCAGTCGAGCAGGAAATGAATGCTTACTTCGCAGACTTCCTGGCGGAAAACCCCCAGGACGCGAAGAACGTAGTCAACAAAATGATCGACGCGGCCCGCGCCCGAGAAGCGGCTAGAAAAGCCCGTGAAATGACCCGTCGTAAAGGTGCGCTCGATATCGCTGGTTTGCCTGGCAAGCTGGCCGACTGTCAGGAAAAAGATCCTGCGCTTTCCGAACTGTACATAGTGGAGGGTGACTCGGCGGGTGGTTCCGCCAAGCAAGGGCGCGACCGTAAAACTCAGGCTATTCTGCCCCTGAAAGGTAAGATCCTGAACGTGGAAAAAGCGCGTTTCGACAAGATGCTGTCTTCCGCAGAAGTAGGCACCCTGATTACAGCCTTGGGCTGTGGTATCGGTCGTGAAGAGTTTGATGTGAATAAGCTACGCTATCACAGCATCATCATCATGACGGATGCGGACGTGGACGGCTCGCATATTCGTACCTTGCTGCTGACCTTCTTCTTCAGACAGATGCGCGAAATCATTGAGAACGGTCACGTGTATATTGCGATGCCCCCTTTGTACAAAGTGAAAAGAGGTAAGCAGGAGCAGTACGTAAAAGATGAGAAAGCGCTTCAGCAGTACCTGACCCAGAGCGCGCTTGAGAACACGCAGTTGTTTGTAAATCCTGAGGCTCCGCCCATTATCGGGACTGCGCTGGAGACACTGGTGACAGATTACCGTACGGCGACAGGCGTCATTGATCGTATGTCCAGAGCCTATCCCAAAGGCGTGCTGAATCAGCTTCTTTACGTACCTCGTTTGACGCAGGAGCAGCTCAAAGATAAAGCTGCTGTTGAAGCCTGGGTCACCTTGCTTAACGAAAAGCTTGGCTACGACAACAGCACTGGCAACAACTACGTTATCAGCGTTGTGGAAGATGCGGAAAGAAGCCTTTTCTTGCCTCAGGTGGAGTTGGTTCAGCATGGTGTGGACTATAAATACACCTTCAACCAGGACTTCTTTGGCTCCAGCTCTTACGCCAATATTGCCGATATGGCCGAAAAACTGGATGGTCTGATCGAGGCTGGCGCCTATGTGAAGCGGGGTGAAAAGACGCAGGCTATCGAGACCTTTGACGACTCATTGGTCTGGTTGATGAAGGAAGCCCAGCGTGGTTTGAACATCCAGCGCTATAAAGGACTGGGTGAGATGAACCCTGAGCAGCTGTGGGAAACCACCATGGACCCTGCCGTGCGTCGCATGATGAAAGTTACCATCGAAGACGCGATCGCTGCGGATCAGATCTTTAATACTTTGATGGGCGATGATGTTGAACCACGTCGTGATTTCATCCAGACCAACGCGTTGTCTGTTATGAACCTGGACGTGTAACTGCCTCCCCCTCTCTATAATAAAAAGGGCTGCAATTGCAGCCCTTTTTTTCGCCATCGTTTGTTAGACGCCCCATGAAAGCAGGCAGCTCTTCATCTCTTTCGGAGAACGAATCCGAATAAAGTGGATGTGAGCGTAATGTGGATCTTTCATTATCGACAGGTATTTCTTGCGATTTTTCTTATAGGTGGTAATGGTCCAGAGGACGATGGAGTCCCTGCTGAACAGCTTGCGTAGTGATTCTTTATTGCCTGTGCCCGCCCAAAGTTCCTTTTTTGTGATGATGCGGGTTATCGCTCTTTTGATTGCCTGAAAAAGTGTGCGCGGGAAAGAGTAGTCTATCCAAACGACTATCTGAGCCCTCTTCCACTTTAGCTGCGTTCTGCTGTTGTAATTACCGTCCAATATCCAGCTTTCCTGCTGCAGCGCCTGCGCAACTCGAGAGCTGAAGATTTCTTCTGGATGGTTTCGCCAGTCAGGCCCCCAATATAGGGCGTCCATTTCTATATAAGGAATGTCGAGCTTTTCTGACAGCCTTTTACTGAAAGTGGACTTTCCGCTGCCACTGGTTCCTATCACGTTAATTCTCATCTCCACTCCATATTTTCAGAAAAGGTTAAACAGGGGTGAAGCAACGCGGGAGCGACATTATAGAGTTCTCCAACCACACGTATAGATGCAGTGGCGAGTTTGTCGTACTGATGCCGAAATTATTCGCAGTTAACACAGTCCAGCACAATAAAAAAGCGGCTCATCGAGCGCCGCTTTGCATAAAGAAGTAGCCGAGTTCAGTTACCAATTGTCGTGAGGATCTTCACCATTGGTAAGAGAGGTCATCATCTGACAGCTCCAGGAAATTGCTTCCTGTTGAGACAGTTGAAACTGTTCCATAGTCTCGAAATCCAGTCCCTGCAGTCCGTTGAATGATAAGCGTGGGAGTGAGCCGGCAATGCTTGAATGCCGGTTTATTTTCCATACATAAGGTGAGGGATTACTGGAGAAATATTGGTTTTGGTCGATCTGCGTTTCTCCCTCCATGATGGACTCCCTCTCTTCGTTTTTCTTGGCGTCCATATGGATAAACAGATCATGGTAATTTTCGCCATAATTATAAAAACGGTTACCAGTGATTTGGTTCTGGCGTGTTTCCCATGGGGCTTCGACACGAGGCAGTAGCACTCCTCTTTCATCAACAAGACGCGTATCGAATCGTTTACCTATTCCTCGGTCAGCCCAACTCAAAGCGACGCTTCCGCCTTCTTTATCTGGATGTTCTTCAATAATGTCGCCTCTCACTTCCACATTCTGAGAATTTGATAAGAATAACTGACCGCCATAAGCGGCGCCGTTGCGTCCCACAAGATTGTTTAGCATTTTCGCGTCGAAACTGATCTCGTGAAAAAGGCATGCGGAGAGGTTGTCGAAAACTATATTCCACTGATAGATCGTTTGCTCGTTACTGACATCGCTCGGACCTCTATTATCAAATATGCACATAGACGACAGCGTTTTCGTAATCAAAATACCACAGGAAAATGACACGCGGCTATGCGCTCCTCTCCTTCCATAGGACGAAGTCTGGGTTGCTCATGGCGACATTTGTCTCGCGCGTTGGCGCAGCGGGGAGCAAATGGACAGCCTTGGGGCGGAGCGGCTGGATCGGGAAGTTCTATGGTTTCGCACTCCCCTTGCAAACCTTTTTTACCAGGAAGCGGGATAGAGTCGAGTAGTAAACGGGTGTAAGGGTGTTTCGGAGACTTGAACAATTTATCGGCGGGCGCCTGTTCCACGATGCGTCCGAAATACATCACTGCGACCACCTCGCTGATTGCTTCCACGACAGCCAGGTCATGGCTGATAAATACGTAAGCGAGGCGAAAGCGTTGCTGGAGATCCTGCAACAGATTCAGCACTTGGGCCTGTATGGAGACATCCAGCGCGGAAACGGGTTCATCCAGAACCAGGAGTTGTGGTTGCGCCGCCAACGCCCGTGCAATGCCGATGCGTTGAGCCTGGCCGCCAGATAATTCGTGAGGATAGCGTTCCAGTAGCTCCGGCCGTAACCCAACGGCTTCCATAAGCGCCTGTAGACGCGTGTAGCGGTCGTTCCTCTTCATCCCCAGGAGATGCTCCATCGGCGCCTCTAAAATCGCTCTGATCGTCTTACGGGGGTTGAGAGCGCTAAGAGAATCCTGGAAGACATACTGTATCTGGCTGTGTAGCCGCTTTCGTTCGCTGCGGCTCTGATCAGGCCATGAGTTCCCATGTAGCAGCAAATGGCCTGCGCTGGGTTGATCAAGGCCCGCCAACATGCGCGCCAGGGTGGATTTGCCGCAACCTGACTCGCCTACAATGCCCAGGGTGGCGCCGGGTTGAATACTCAGATCTACACCTTGCACGGCCTGTATCAGCGGCTTGCGTCGACCGAGCCAACCGCGCCCGCCGCCATAGTGACGAGTGAGATTGCTGGCGGTCAGAAGAGTCGCGCTCATGGGGCAGTTTTCCATAGAGGTTTGATACAGCGGGCGAAACGATTTTCGCCCAGTGGACGTAAGCTGATATCTCCGTTCCTACAGTCGCCTTCCGCAAAAGGGCACCTATCTGCGAATGCGCATCCCGCAGGCAGGTTATTAAGCGCGGGAGGAGAGCCGGGAATGGCGGGAAGGCGATCTTGGTTTCGACCAGGAATCGGGACGCATTCAATTAATAGGCGAGTATAGGGATGAGCGGGCTTGTTCAATACCTCCCCCGCCGAGCCCACTTCCACGATGCGCCCGGCGTACATGACCGCCACACGGTCACAGATTTCGGAAACAACGCCAAAGTCGTGGGTGATGAACAAAAGCGCCATCTCATTTTGTCTGCGTTGCTGGTTCATCAACTTCAAGACCTGAGCCTGTACCGTGACGTCCAGAGCGGTAGTGGGCTCGTCCGCCACGATGATCCGTGGACGGTTGGCGAGAGCCATGGCGATACAAACCCGCTGTCGCATACCTCCGGAAAGCTCGTGGGGATAGCTGTGTGCCTGGGACGCGGGGTTAGGAAGGCGCACCTGTTCCAGCAACGCCACAGCGGTTCGCCATGCTTCCGCGTACGAACTGGACTGGTGCGCCCGAATGGCTTCTGCGATCTGAGCGCCAACGCTGAATAGCGGGTGCAGACTGGAGAGAGGGTCTTGAAATATATAGGCGATTTCGCCGCCTCTGAGCGTCTGTATGCGATGCTGTGGGCAAGATAGTAGATTTTCATCGCCCCGCCATACCTGGCCTCCTACGATGCGTCCAGGCGGTGTAGGCGCTAACCTGAGCAAGGACATCGCCGTAACGGATTTACCGGAGCCGGACTCGCCTACCAAACCCAGGCATTCTCCTTTACCCAATTCGAAACTGACGTCGTCCACCGCCTTGAAAGTGTTCGTCCCAACCAGAAACTCGGTCTGTAAATCACGCACTGCCAAAGCGTCCTGTGTCGCACTCATGTCAGGAGAGTTCTGAACATTGGCGTTCTGCACTGCTGTCATGGCGGCGGGACGAGTCAAAGAGCCGGACTTTAACTTGGGATCAAGCACGTCTCTGACGCCATCGCCAATCAAATTGACGCTCATGACCAGCGCGAAGATCATCAGCCCGGGAATCACGGACACATGCGGCGCTGTAAACAGCAATTTGCGTCCCTCCCCCAGCATGGCGCCCAGATCCGCTTGCGGCGGTTGCGCGCCCAAACCGAGAAAACTGAGTCCTGCGGTTTCCAATATCATCCAGCCCAAGGTTGTCGACATGGTGATGACGATGATGGGAGCTACATTGGGTAGTATTTCCGTTAGCAGAATGCGCGCAGGACCTTTGCCGGAAAGCTTGGCTGCGTCGACAAAATCCCGTCTTGTCAGACTCAAGGTGACGCCTCGGATATTACGGGCGAAGAATGGAATATTCACCAGAGCGATAGCATAGAGAGCGTTTGATAATCCCGGCCCTAATGCCGCGACAATCGCCAGCGCAAGTAAAATATAGGGGAAAGCCATCAGCATATCGACGCCGCGCATCAACACATTATCCGTTCGTCCGCCTGCGAAACCCGCGATCAAACCCAATGCAGAACCAATAACGGAGGCGATCAGCGTGGCGGATAAGCCCACAGAGATGCTAACGCGCGCTCCCCATATCAAACGGGACAGGAGATCTCTTCCCAGATGATCCGTTCCCAATAAATGGCCTTCGCTTAATGGACGTAGTAAGCGCTGAGCTGGCGCAGTGTCGTTCGGCGCAGATAACGGAAGTATGGGAGCCGCTAGCGCGATAGCTGCCACCAGCAAGAACAGGCAAAACCCAAAAAATGCGATGTGGTTGTGCCGGAATAGCTTCCAGGCGCTGGGGCGGGATAAGCGAGTCATGAGACCAGTCTTGGATCAAGTCGATGCTGCATGACATCCGCAGCCAGATTAAAAAGGACATATGAGGAGGCGACCACTAATACTCCCCCTTGCGCGAGCAGAATGTCCCGGGTGGCGATGGCCTGCACCAACATGCGCCCTATCCCGGGCCATTGGAACACGGTTTCGATATAGACTGCGCCGCCAAGTACGAAGCCAGCCTGAATGCCTAATACCGGGATAATGGCGACCAAGGCGGCCTTAAACGCGTGGCGATAGATGACGCGACGCTCACTCAGTCCTTTGGCGCGAGCCGTACGAATATAATCCTGTCGCAGTACTTCCAGCATGGCGCCTCGGGTCAAGCGCGCGATGACGCCGGTCGCGATGACCGCCAGCGTAATGGCCGGTAGCGCGAGATGGGAGAGCAGGTCCAGCATATCGCCACCGCCGTAAATCGCGTACATACCGCTGGCCGGCAGCCATTGCAACTCGACGGCGAAAACCAATATCAGCAGCAGCCCCAGCCAGAATGACGGCGTTGAAATGCCAATTAAAACCAGCAATGTGATCACTCTGTCCGCCCAGCTGAACTGCCGCGTTGCAGAGACGATTCCCGCCAATAGTCCGAACAGGGAGCACAGCAAGAAGGAGGCTCCGGCGAGTGTCAATGTGGCGCTGAAGCGCTCCAAAACCTCATCCAGAACAGGACGATTCAAGCTGTAAGACCGGCCTAAATCTCCTTGCAGAATGTGTCCCAACCAGATTAAATATTGTTCAAATAGGCTATGATTTAACCCTAATTGACGGTTAATTCGTGCGATATTTTCAGGCGTTGCATAGGCGCCGAGAATGGCGGTGGCTGGATCTCCGGGAATCATCGCCATAATCAAGAAGACGATTGCGGTCATTCCGAACAGAACAGGAATGACGAAAAGGAGACGCCTGGCGATATAGCTCCACATAGGGGTCAGAGTTGCTCATTGACGATGGGAAAACGGAAAAGAATATGTGATAGAAAATCTAGTTTGTCCCGGACATTTTCCTTGCAAGAAAGCTTGTGAGTGCTCGGAGAGTTTGGAAGGGAATTTTGCTCAAAAACGGGATTTGGAGAGGCTTCTTTTCCATTGCTCATTGAAACGGTCCTTTTGAAGTCCTGATTTGAGGAGTGATAACTTGGTTTTAGCGTCGCTATTTATTCATTTTTATAGCGTTAAAAAGCGCTCCGGTGTTTGTTTTTTGACCATGTTTTATAGGGTGATTTTCCGGTATTTCTCTCTAAATAAAATTTTAGCCGATTAATATATGCGTTAAATATTTAGTCGATAAAAATAACTTAAAATATAACTGGCCAAAAAATTGACATTTAAAAATATTTTTATAACTAATTGTTTTAATTAAATTAATAACTCTAAAAAGTAACGACAGAAAGCATCATGAAATAAAAAGCTTGTTTCGCAATACCGCAGAGATTTATACGAATTCTAAAAATATGCCGGTTAGAAAATCCGGATAAATTTCATGGCTTCTCCACCTCTCTTAAATCCAGAAAAAATGAAGGCTGCAACTTGAAGTTTTTAACCTGTGACTGACTGACGGCGTTTTGCTTCCAGTTGGCTATAAAGGCCCAGGGCGCGTCTTCTTGTACGATGACCTGCATTTCTTTGTAGAGAACGGCTCTCTGGCTTTGGTCTGTAGCGCGACGCGCTCGTTCAAGCAGGTCGTCCACCTTGGGATTGGCGTAGTAACCGGAGTTGAAGCCGCCTTTATCCGGCCAGGCGTCGCTGCGTAACGCGAGATAAGGCAAAGTATCGGGGTCGTTGGTCATCCAGGCCATTTCCGCCATGTCCACGTCCTCCGGCAGCCCAGGATTCACTTTGCTGAGAAAGGTATTCCACTCATAGGTCTCTATCTTTACCTGAAGACCCACTTTGGCGAGATCCGCCTGAATCGCCGCGCCCATGGCGACGGGCTCCAGCATGCCTGAACCCCCTTCCGTCACATAAAAAGTAAGCTGCGCGCCGTCATGTCCCGCCGCTTTGATTAGCTCGCGCGCTTTGTCGGGGTTATAAGCGTAAGCGTCCAGGTTTGGGTTATACGCCCAGGCGAAAGCGGGCGGGATGGGTCCTTTGGCGACTTCCGCGGCGCCTTGCAACACGTCTTCCACTAACGCTTTCTTATCAATCGCGTAGTTGATCGCCTGACGCATGCGGCGATCCGCCAAAGGGCCTTTCTTGTTGTTGAGAATCAAAAACCATAAATGCGGCCCGGCTTGCTGATAAACGCGGAATCCGGGATCTTTCTCAAACACCGCCAGATTATCCGGCGGGGTTTCCACCATGAGGTCTACGCCGCCTGAGAGCATTTCCGCCATACGCGTGTTGGCGTCGGTGATGGGGCGGAACACCACTGCTTCCAGAGGCGGTGCGCCGTCCCAGTATTTGTCGTTGCGGACAATGACGACCTTGGCGTTGCTGACCCACTCGGCAAAGTGGAAAGGGCCGGTTCCCGCCGGATGCCGACCATAATCCTTGCCGTACCTTTTTACTGAGTCGGGCGAGACGATCAGACCGGTTGGGTAGGCCAGGTTGGAAAGAAACGGGGCGTAAGGTTCTTTTAATTCAAATCGAACGTGGAGGTTGTCGATCGCTTCCACCTTCTCTATCGGACTGAAGAAAAACGCCAATGGAAAAGGGCCGGTGTCATGATAAGGATGTTTTTCGTCAAGCATGCGCTCGAAATTGAACTTTACCGCCTCTGCGGTGAGAGGCGAGCCGTCATGAAATTGCACGCCTTTGCGCAGAGTGAAGGTGTAAGTCTTGCCGTCGTCGCTGATTGTCCAGGACTCCGCCAGCGCGGGCTTCACTTCCAAGGTTCCGTCTTTGAAGCGCACCAGCCCGTCATAGAGATTGATCAGTATGCGAAAGTCATTAAGAGCCGTCACGGCGTGGGGGTCTAGGGACTTGGGCTCGGCAATCTGGCCGACGACTAAAACATTGGCGGGAGTCTGCGCCGCGCTGGGCGAAGATAATGCGATGAATGAGAGGCAGCAAACGAGGACGCGCAGTACGCCCGACAGCCGGTCCATGATTCCCTCCTTGTGCGGAAGCGTTACTTTCGCGTCTCCGCGCCTCTCCTTCCCACCTTCCGCCTGAACGTCACTGGCGACGTTCGGCATGGCGTAGAGAGACCCGGTACTGTCCCTGACGCAGCCTTATTACACCTTAAAGAACATTTCCCACAACCTCAATGCCTTAACGCCGGATGAGGCAAGTCGCTGTCTGGAAGTCTATAACTTGGGGGCTTGAGGGTGGATATTTAAAGCCGCTGCGGCCGTCCTGTTGCAGCGACGGCCAGTTGCCAGGGAAAGGCGATTAGCGGTTTCTTCCATCCAGACTGAAGCGCCCGGCCCCAAACGCCGCGATTTGCAACAATCCTCCGGCCATGGCGATGTTCTTGAAGAAATGAACGAACTGGTTCTGATCGCCAAGCTGATTATGGAACGCCAGAGCGGCGGCGGCAGTGAAACCCGCCAGTATGAGCGCAGTAGCGCGGGTGCGGTAACCGGCGATCAAGGCTATCCCTCCAGCCAGCTCCACCAACACTGCGGCGGCGAAACCCAGGGTGGCGAACGGCAAACCGGCGGACTCGATATAAGCAATAGTTCCCGCTGGCGCGCTGATCTTGGCGATGCCTGAAAGAACGAAAATGATGCTGATAAGCACTCTGCCAGTGAGGGCCGAGACGGAGGCGATATCGAAAGCGCCGCTAATGGAATGAGCTGAATTCGCGTTGTGGGTTAGTTGAGTCATGTTGGCTTGCTCCAGTAATGGGTGTCGTTGCTTGATGGAACAACTATATTGCGATTACTCTTTTCGCAAAACCGGGATAATTTAAGCCATTTTATTCGAGAATTTAGGCATGTTATCAAACCCTGGCGCACCGACCCTGGATCAACTGAAAGTGTTTTTGGCTGTAGTGGAAGCAGGCAGCTTCGCTGGCGCTGCACGCAAACTGCATCGCGCGACCTCAGTTGTAAGCTATTCCATCGCCAACCTGGAATCCCAGTTGGGCGTGCAGTTATTTGATCGTCATACCACTCGAAAACCCCAGCTGACTGATGCTGGACGTTTGGTTCTGTCAGAAGCGCGGCTGGTGCATAACGGCGTCAACAGCTTGCGCGCCAAAGTGAAAGGGTTACTGCAAGGTCTGGAGGCGGAGGTGCGACTGGCGGTGGACGTGATGTTGCCCTCCAGCAGAGTGGTGGATGCGTTGAAAGCGTTCCGCGAACAGTTTCCCACCGTATCTCTGAATTTGCGGGTTGAAGCTCTGGGTGGCGTTACACAGCAGGTGCTGGATGGCGAAGCCTCCATTGGCGTCAGCGGACCTCTCAATCCGGTGTTGGACACTGTGGAGAGAATCAGCGTGGGATCTGTCGCTTTGATTCCTGTCGCTGCCCCTTCCCACCCTCTGGCGATGGTTGGGCGCAATGTCCCCGGCGCAGGCAGAGAGCATACCCAGTTAGTGCTGTGTGACCGCTCTCCCCTGACCCGTAATCAGGAATTTGCGGTGATCAGCGCCCACACCTGGAGGCTGGCGGATCTGGGCTCTAAACATATGTTGCTGAAAGAAGGAATCGGCTGGGGAAATATGCCGGAACCGATGGTGAGGGAAGACCTGGCGAGTGGAAGACTGGTGCGCTTGGATATGCCAGACGCCGCCTCCGTCACTTATCCGTTTGATGCTATCTTCTTGACGGAAAACCCGCCAGGACCTGCCGCCGCCTGGCTTATCGACAGGCTGGCTCAGCAGGTCGTTGCGGGTGACGACGGCGCGACTTAAGCGGACTTCCTTCGGTGATATACAGTCTGGGCGTCAAATACCTTGAGTTAGTTAGTGTGTGCTCACAATCTGGGACGCCCTTTATTTTCCGGTAAAAAAGCGCTTCATTACCGGAGTGAGCTTATTGTTGTAACGGGAAAGAACATCATCGTCTGACGTCAGAATGCGCAGATATTTCCAATACTTCTCACCCTCTGGAACGGCCAGATAGGACACATATAAGGGCATGGGGTCTGCGTCCTCAACCAAGGCGGTGAAAATGGCGACTCGCTTGTCCAGTTTCCATTCTTCATCGTCCAGCTCTTCTCCCAGAGAAGTCAGATCGGCGCGTACATAGTCCTCAAATTGCTGTGTAAAAGAATGATTGTTGCGTCTCAGGCTGTCGCTGAACGCCAAACGAAGCAATTCATCCTCTTCCAGATTCTTCGGTTCATAGAAGCGGTCCTCGTTGATGTTCATCACCATTTCAAAGTCTCGGGGAAGGTCTTCTTCCAGATCTGACTCATCCATCCAAAACACGTCGCCATCCAAATAGGGACTGGTGCGATCGTTATAGCAGAAACCAAATAATTTTTGCTCCTGCTCGCCATTATCGAAGTCCAGCGTCAGGGTGTACCCGGAAAGTTGATATTCGCCCCGGTTTTTGGACCCGTCTCCGCCTTTTTTCTGGGAACTGGTGAAAACGCCTGAGCCTGATCCCGCCGCCAATGACTGATCTCCTGATGCGTCGCTGCTCGATTGCGCATAAACGGAGGTTCCTGTCATCGCGGAATAAGCGCCGCCGCTACCGGCGAGGCTGGAGCGGCCTTTGGTGAAGCGTCCGTCGCCTCGGAAAGTCCAGCGACGGGTGTTGACCGTGCTGCTCATACTGATCCCCGCCATGCCGTAAGCGACCATGTGGTAGAGGCGTCGGTGCAGGCGCTCGCCTTCGCGGGCGGGAACCAGACGGTCGGACTTTGAGAAGGTGCGCCACTTATTTTCGTCATCAGGAATCTTGACGCGGTAGCCGTTGTCATCGCTTTCCCAGATTCCCCAGCGCGCAGGCTGTTCTTCTCGCGACGCTTCCACATCGAAATCTTCCGGCGGCTCTTCCAGGGACTCATACGCGGAGCCGTCCTCCATCAGCAGGAGAATCTTATAATCCACCCGATAATTGGAAGCGACCATGCCTGACGTCGACTCACATATCAGAGCTTCGTAAGCGTCAGGGAGTTCATACATGGGAAGCTCTGCATTGTTAACCGGTCCTGCCTGGGCGCCGGATTCTTGAAAGGGAAGCGCGTTTTCTTCATCGCTGTCTCCCCAGGAAAAGTAAACCAGTAAAACCAGGGCGGCGATTGCGATATTGCGATAAGCGGTGGATGACATGTTCAGTTCTTCTCCTTGCGGCAGGGCGACGCCGATGAGGAGGGCAACGGCGTCTTAATAATTAAACAGGGCGATGATTACAGCATATTCTCGGCGCAGGTCATCTGGGACAAACCCCAGGTTTTTCGCGCCTGCGGAACTTGAAGGCCTAACGGCGGTCTGTAAGAAGGAAGTGCGGGGGCATGCGTTAACCATTGATTTACCCCCCGGGATGGTTCTATATGAACCTTGTCGTTAAAAACAATTAGAACTGATAAGCGTAGTAGGGACTATTATGAGTACGGATAATGTGTTTAAGGCTCTGTCCTCCACCCCCCGTAGAAGAATTCTGGCGTACCTCTCCAAGTCGCCGCTGACCGCAGGAGAAATCGCCGACCGGTTTGATATCTCCAAGCCGGCCATCTCCAAACATCTTTCCATATTATTGGCGTCAGGACTGGTGCAGGAAGAGAAAAAAGGACTTTATGTCACTTACTCTTTGGTAGAGGAAAATGTCGCTAACGCACTGATGAGCTTTCTTTCCGAAGTTTGCTCACTTAATCGTTTTACCCAAGAGGGGAGCGCAGATAGCGACGCTTTGAGCGAACCGGCGCAGGAATAGTCCAAAGGCAAACAGGACGCCTCCTCGGTAATTGTGGAAAAGTCGTGACGCTTAGGCGCCACGAGACTTTTCTTGAGCGATGGACGACGCTTACAGGCCGCCGTGAGTCAGTTTGGCGGGGTCCAGTAACTTCTCCAGTTCCTGTCGGGACAGATCGGTTTGTTCCTCCGCCACATCAATGACCGGGCGTCCTTCTTTGTATGCTTGCTTGGCGATTTCCGCCGCTTTCAGGTAGCCGATAATCGGATTCAGCGCCGTGACCAGTATGGGGTTGCGGGACAGCGCTTCCTGCAATTTGGCTTCATTGACTTTGAAGGTGGCGATGGCCTTGTCCGCCAGTAATTGGCTGACGTTGGACAGCAGTTCAATACTCTGCAGCAAGTTGCGGGCGATCAGCGGCAGCATAACGTTCAACTCAAAATTACCGGACTGGCCGCCGATAGTAATCGCGGTGTCGTTGCCGATAACCTGCGCCGCCGCCATGGCCGCCGCCTCCGGTATGACCGGGTTGACCTTGCCGGGCATAATGGACGAGCCGGGTTGCAGCGCCTCCAGTTCAATTTCGCCCAGGCCCGCCAGCGGACCGGAATTCATCCAGCGCAAGTCATTGGCGATTTTCATGATGGCGACGGCGACGGTCTTCAATTGACCGGACAGAGAGACGGCGATGTCCTGCGAGCCGATGTGAGAAAAGAAATTAGCTGCGGGTTTGAAGCTCAGGCCTGTCATCTCACTGAGCTGGCGATTGAATTCCGCGGCGAAATCCGGATGCGCGTTGATGCCGGTGCCCACCGCCGTGCCGCCTTGAGCCAGGGTGTGCAGCGCCGGTTGTGTCGCTTCCAGTGCGGCGATGCTCTGCTCAATCTGTGCGCCCCAGCCCAGCAAACTCTGGCTCAGACGCACCGGCATGGCGTCCATCAGGTGGGTGCGGCCGGTCTTGATGTAGCCGTCGGTTTGCGCGGCTTTGTCCTGAATGGTTTTTAACAGGTGGCGCAACGCCGGCAGCAACTGTTTGTCCAGCTCCAGCGCCGCGCTGATGTGGATGCTGCTGGGGATGATGTCGTTACTGCTTTGCCCGTAATTGATGTGGTCGTTAGGGCTGACTTTGTCGTCCAGAATACGGCTGGCGAGGCTCGCCAATACTTCGTTGGCGTTCATGTTGGTGCTGGTGCCGGAGCCGGTCTGAAATACATCCACCGGGAAGTGAGTCATCATGTCGTCGGCGGACAGCAGCTGCTGCGCCGCTTCGCAAATGGCGTCGCCCATTTTGGCGGGAATCAGCTCCAACTTGACGTTGGCGCGCGCCGCCGCGGATTTCGCCAGCAACAGGGCGCGAATAAAAGCCTTGGGAAGGCGTTCGCCGCTGACGGGAAAGTTGTTGACGGCGCGCTGGGTTTGCGCGGCGTACAGGGCGTCTTCCGGGACCTGCAGTTCGCCCATGCTGTCTTTTTCGATACGGGTTTTCACACTGTCTCTCCTGAGGGTTTCAGCCGGTCTGGCTGGCTTGAAAGAAATGGCTGGTGGTTCTGAGTTCGTAGAGGAACTCATTTAGCTGTCGGCGGCGGGATTCGCCATCGGCGATGCGGCTCAGCGCCGCCAGGGGGCGATAAATCTGATCCATGCACAGCGTTCGCCAGTGGTCGGGAATCAGGTCGTCCGCGAGTGTGTCCAACAAGAGTCGGAACTCCGCGGCGTACAACCGCCAGCGACTGGCGGCGCAGGCGGGCGTCAGGGTTTCTTCCATCGACAGCCACAAGGACAGTAACTGCGGGTTGTCCGCTTCTGTGGCGTAGCGGATCTTGCGGCGTAGTTCGCGGATCGCCGGCTCTTGTGTATCGAAGCCGTGAAGTGTCCCTGTCATGGATCGGATGTTAAGTTTATTAATTGATAATGATTATCATCTAACTCTGAGCCGAAGCGGACTGTCAAGCCGGTACGTCCATTAAGTCCCGGGTTTCAAGCCCGCTACCAAGCGGGCGGCTTTTAACATCTGCTCCTGCATCCGCTTATACAGGCTCAATCGTTGTAGAGCCTGATTCATCGTAGTTAACTTGAGCGTTTTCTCCAGCGCGTCGTCCAGCAATCTCTGCTTGGCCTCACGATATGAGCGTTCCGCCTGATCCGCGCTGTCAGCGCCTTCCTGCACCGTTTCCGTCACAATGGAGGGATGGCAGTACAGATTCAGCCAATCATTCATAGGCGCTGTCAGAGAGCGATCCAGCGACGGCTCCTGCTCCACTTCGTCCAGCGTCTCCAGGAGATTATAGGCGTATTGAATCACTTGCAGACACTGAGGCAACTGCTGCGTCAGCGGCAGTCGCAGCGGCTGATGCAGAATATGGGTGATGTGCTGGTTCAGTTCATCCAACAGCTCTCTTAGCTCGCGACGGGTTTCCAGCGTGCGGTGGTCGCCGGGGTTGAGCAACGAATTCTGGATATGGGCGGACAATAGCCCCTGGAAGCGTTCCAGCTCCATGACGACGGCGCGAATGGCGACATCCGGCACCACAATGGCGCTCTTATCGAGGTGTTGCAGAGAGAGCACTTTGCCGCCTTTCTGAAAGCGGGTTTTCAGCCACGCGGTCATTGGCGTCCCCAATGGCCACATCAGAGCGACGCCCAGCAGGTTGAAAACGGTATGGAAGGCCGCCAGCAAAACCGCAGGGTTATTCAGGTCCTGACGCATACCGCTGAGCGCTCCCAGCGCCCACAGAAACAACGGCAACATCGCCAGCGCCGCAGCCCCGGTGATGAGGTTGAATAACACATGCGCCAGCGACAGGCGTTTTGCGTTGGCGGTGGCGCCGAAAGAGGCCAGAATCGCAGTGGAAGTTGTGCCGATATTGGCCCCAATTACCGCCGCCGCTCCCGCTTCCAGGGGCAGCATCTTGCCGGCGATGGCGGTAAGGATAATGGCGATAGCGGCGCTGGAGGATTGCATCAGCACGGTCAATATAATGCCGACGACGACCATCCATAGCAGAGAGAGGTTGTCTCCAAAGTTGAGGTTATCCGTAAAATTGGCTCCCAAACCTTCAAAGGCGGACTTCATGGCGTCGATGCCCAGGAAAAGCAGGCCGAAGCCGGCGATGGCGGTTCCCGCCGCTTTCAGGCGCGGGCTGCGACTGCCGAGGTGAATGAAGGCGCCGATGCCGATTAACGGTAAAGCGTAAGCGTCGATTTTAATACTGAAGCCCAGCAGCGCCACCAGCCAAGCCGTCAATGTGGTGCCGACATTACTGCCGAAAATGACCCAGGTGGCGTGTTCAAACATCAAGAGTCCTGCGTTGACGAAACCCAGGGTCGCGACCGTGACGGCGCTGGAAGACTGCACCAGCGCCGTGATGGCTACGCCGCTGGCCAGGGCCCGTGAACGCGTTGATGTCCATCGGCTGAGCATGACCTCCAACGCGGGACCGGCGGCGAGTTTGAGGCCGTCCGTCAACAAGGTCATTCCCAGCAAAAACAGGCCGACGCCTCCTAAAAAATGCGCGAGCATTCCTTCTTTCTCCCCTACTACATGTTTTGTTTATTAATTGAAGTATATGGCCATAAAGCTCAGTCGCATGAAGTCAGGCTGTTGATCCAGTCCTGCATCAATACGCCGCCTTCCGTGTCGACTTGGTGACTCGCCAGCGGTGGCATCCGGTATTCGCCAGGGTGGGTCATACGTAGATAAATCAATGATATGGATGCGTCTCCCGGAGATATCAGCTTAGCATTGTCGACGCCGGTGTCGCCGTTCAATGGTTCCTGGCCACAGGCTTGGGTCGCGGACAACGCTGTCGAAAAGCGCAGGTCCATCGTGCTTTGCGATGTGCCGCCGGGTTGATGACAGTTGGCGCAGTTACTATGCAGATAAGCGCGGGCGCGACGTTCCAGGGTTGCGCTGTTATTGCCGCTGGCGGGAAGCGCGTTGTCCAGATGCGCGTCGCTCAGCGGTGCTGAGAAGACATCGATATGCGCCAGCGTTTGCAATTGGTTGGCGCGGATGCGGCTTTGCGGATATATCAGCTCCCGATTCAACTGCATTGTCTCCAGACCCAGGCTGAATCCCGCAGCGCTTGTGTGGCATTGCGCGCATTCACCTGAACCGGGAAAGCGCCAGGTTTGTCCGCTGTAATCCACGTCTTTCCCTTCCGCGACCAGCGCTGCGTCTGTTTTCGTCTCGTTCCACTGATAACTGTAGCCGCGCCAATCACCTTCCGCCTGTTTCATGAATAGGCGGGTTTCGATAATGGCGTCGTTGAGGTAGAAGTGTTTGACCAGCACGGAACCATCGGGAAACAGAAAGTCTCCTGCCGTATTGACGTCAATATAGGTATTATTGGGCAGCGCGAAAAAACGTTGTTTATCAGCGCCATCGGACCAGAAAGGCTCAATGACGGTGTAGGGAATCAGTCCAGAGGCTGGCTGCGTGGGGTTGTCGGGATTGACGCAGCCGGTTTGCGATAATAACTCTGGGACGTTATCAGAGTCTCCGCCCGAGGCGTCCGGATCAATGCGGTAGAGGCCGGAAAAAGTGACCACGTAGAGTTCCCCATCCGCTCCTTCTGCGAAAGACGCGACGTTGCGGCCGCTTTCCAGCAGAGTCTCCCGGTCATAGCCGCCGCTGCCATTGGATCTCAATCCCCAAAGGGTTCCAGAGCCGAAATCAGAAAACACATACACTCCCTTGAGACCAGGAATGGCGTCGCCGCGATAGACATAACCGCCTGTGATGGATATGCCCTCCGAATGGTCGTATTCCGCCACTGGCGCGATATAGGGACCAGTGCTTGTGCAGCTGTTACCGGTGCGGTGCATGCCTTCATAGCAGCGCCAGCCGTAGTTACCGCCAGCGGTGATGATATCCACTTCTTCATACTGACCCTGGCCGACATCGCCCAACCATAAGTCGCCAGTGTCCCGATCAAAACTCCAACGCCAGGGATTGCGCAGACCATAGGCGTAGATTTCCGGTAGCGCGCCGGGGACGTTATTGCCGGAAGCGGGAGAACCATCGTCATTCAGGCGCAACATGGAGCCCAGCAATGTGGAGACGGTTTGTCCGTTGTTGTCGGGGTCATCGCCGGAGCCGCCATCGCCCAAACCGTAATACAGCAGGTTATCCGGGCCGAAAGCGATGTGTCCGCCATTGTGGTTGGAATAGGGTTGGCTGACTTCAATTAGATTGTCCCGCAGCAAATCGCCGCCGCTATCGGAGCGCAGGGTCTGGCCGTCGTCCGCGCTTTCGAATCGGGCAACATAAGAAATCATGCCGGACGCGTTTTCGGTGAAGGAAAAATAGATATAGCCGTTTTCGGCGAAGTTCGGGTGAAACGCCATCCCCAGCAAGCCGCACTCACCGCAGGTGCTGAGACTGTAGTGCTCGGAGAGATCAATAAGCGTGGTGCGGGTGTTGTCGTTGAGATTGACCCGGTAAACCCGACCCCGTTGCTGCACGACGTAAAAAATATTATTCAGGCTGGGATGGGGCAGCATCAGGATAGCGCTGGAGAAGTCCATATCCTGCGCGATAGGGGTGAGCTTGATGGCGCTGGACCCACTGCTGTCGAAAGCCAGACAGGTGGCGTTATCCGGTCGCTCTGATATGCCGACGGGCGTATTTGCGCCTTGATCCGATTCACCTCCAGATCCACATCCCGACGTAACCAGAACTAAAGCAGAGACAAACAGAACACGCAGCATCATGCATTCCTCCTCCGGCGCTATGACTAAGCGTAACTCATCGCAAAGAGGGAATCAGTATGGAATTTGGCCGATTATGAGGGGGAATTTGGGGGTGGTGATCTGGATTCTGTGAATGCTCTGGAAGGCCCTTCGACAGGCTCAGGGCGAACGGGGATTATGCGAGAAATGGGTGCTAAACAATGATTGGGGTATATGAATACAGTCGGCGCGAGGGGATTCAACGCGCCGGGCTTCCGGTTCCGACCCCGCTAGTGTTTTCTTGGATATCAGAGGATTTAAACGATGGGTTGGGATATGGACATGGTTGGCGTGAGGGGATTCAACGCGCCGGGCTTCCGGTTCCGACCCCGCTAGTGTTTTCTTGGATAACAGAGGATGCAAATGATGGGTTGGGATGTGGACATGGTTGGCGTGAGGGGATTCAACGCGCCGGGCTTCCGGTTCCGACCCCGCTGGTGTTTTCTTGGGTATCAGAGGATGTAAATGATGGGTTGGGATATGGACATGTTCGGCGTGAGAGGATTGAACGCGCCGGGCTTCCGGGTCCGACCCCGCTAGTGTTTTCTTGGATAACAGAGGATGCAAATGATGGGTTGGGATGTGGACATGGTCGGCGTGAGAGGATTCGAACCTCCGACCCCTTCGTCCCGAACGAAGTGCGCTACCAGGCTGCGCTACACGCCGTAAACCGTGCCGCATAACATAGATAATGCGGCGGTTAAAATCAAGCCTCGTTTAGCTCTCTGAATGGCTCTCTTTGAGTCTTGCGATGGCATGGTCGGCGAAGGCCGCCAAGTCCGTGAAAACGGGGACGCCGTCCAACTCCGCGGGAGCTAATTTCGCCAGGGTGCGCTCGCCTTTGCCGGTTTTCACCAGCACGGGCTGGCAACCGGCTGCGCGGGCGGCGCCGATATCGCCGACGTTGTCGCCGACGAACCAGGCGCCCGCGGCGGACAGACCGGTTTGTTCTTCAATGCTGCGCACCAAGCCGGGTTTAGGTTTGCGACAGTCGCATTCATCGTCCGGCACATGGGGACAGAAGGCGATGGCGGCGATAGCGCCGCCATGCTGCGCCACCAGATCGAGCAATTTGGCGTGCATCCTGCCCAGCTCGGCTTCATCGAAATAGCCGCGTCCCAGACCGCTTTGGTTGGTGGCGACAGCGACGGTGAAGCCGGCGGCGGATAAGGCCGCAATGGCTTCAATACTGCCCGGAATCGGCCGCCATTCCTGTTCCGACTTGATGTAGTCGTCGGAATCTTCGTTGATGACGCCGTCCCGGTCCAATATCAGCAGTGTATTGATGCTCACCCGCTCTACCCTGTGTGGTTTACGCTTTGTTTTGCAGTAAGGAGATATCCGCCACCTGCAGGAACACGTGACGCAAGCTGGCCAGCAGCGTCATACGGTTGCTGCGGATAGCCGGATCATCCACCATCACCATGACTTTATCGAAGAACAGGTCGATGACGTCCTTCAATTCCGCCAATTGTTGCAGCGCCTGCGTGAAATTGCGCTGCTCGATAAACGGACGCGTGGACTCGGATTTCTCCTGCAAGGCGCGGAAAAGATTCTTCTCCGCTTCCTCAGTGAATAGCTCGGGATTCGCCGACTCTGCGGAGATTTCCACCTGCTCTTTGCTGAGGATATTGGAGACCCGCTTATTCGCCGCCGCCAGCGCTTGCGCCGCGTCGAGCTTCAGGAATTCCGCCACCGCCAGCACGCGCTGATCGAACTCCACTGGTTTGGTGGGACGACGAGCCAGCACGCTCAGGAATACTTCGGTAGGCACGCCCGCTTCTTCATACCAGGCGCGGAAGCGATCCAGCATGTAGTCGACGACAGCTGTTTCCAGATTTTCCGCCGGCAGATCGCCGTGCAGTTCCTGCGCCCATTGCACGCACTCGGCCAGATCCAGATCCAGCTTTTTCTCCACCAGAATCCGCAGTACGCCCAAGGCGGCGCGACGCAGGCCGAATGGGTCTTTGGCGCCGGTCGGCGGTTGATTGATGCCGAAGATACCGACGATGGTGTCCAGTTTATCCGCCAGGGAAACCGCGCAGCCGGTCAAAGTTGTTGGCAGCAGATCACCGGCGAAACGCGGCAGGTACTGTTCTTCCTGCGCCAGGGACACTTCTTCCGGCTCACCGTCGATAGCGGCGTAATAACGGCCCATGGTTCCTTGCAGTTCGGGGAATTCCATGACCATTTCCGTCGCCAGGTCGGTCTTGCTGAGTTCACCCGCACGTTGCGCCCACTCTGGGCTGCTGTCGATCTTCGCCGCGATTTTCGCCGCCAGTTTACCGACGCGAATGGCTTTGTCGTAGACGGTTCCCAACTGCTGTTGGAAAACGATAGGCTTCAGGTCTTCCAGTCGACTCGCCAGGGTGCGCTTCTTATCAGTGGAGAAGAAAAACGCCGCATCGCTGAGACGGGGACGGATGACTCGCTCGTTACCGTCGATAACCTGTTGCGGGTCTTTGCTTTCAATGTTGGCCACGGTGATGAAGTAAGGCAGCATACGGCCTTCCGCATCCACCACGTGGAAGTATTTCTGGTTGCCTTTCATGGTGGAGATCAAGGCCTCCGCCGGGACTTCCAGGAAGCGGTCCTCAAAGCGTCCCATTAATGCGGTCGGCCATTCGTTCAAGCTGGCGACTTCTTCCAACAGCTCTTCGTCGATGACGGCCATGCCGGAAGTTTGTTTGGCGATGGCTTCCACTTGTTGTCTGATCAGCGCTTTACGCTCTTCAAAGTCCGCCATGACATAGCCGGTGTTTTTCAACGCGTCTTTGTAATTGGCGGGCGTGGCGATCTCGATAGGCGCAGGGTGGTGGAAACGGTGACCCAACGTGGTATTGCCTGCTTTCAGACCCAGAATTTCGCAGTCGATGACTTTTTCGCCGAACAGCATGATGATCCAATGCACGGGACGCACGAATTCCGTGCGACGCGCGCCCCAGCGCATGCGCTTTGGAATCGGCAGCGCCGCCAGAGATTCTTCAACGATGGCCGGCAACAGGCCAGTGGTTGGCGCGCCAGACTGCTGGCTGCGAAACACCAGCCATACGCCTTTGTCGGTTTCCAGCTTCTCCAGTTTGTCCGGCGTGGTTCCGCAGGAACGGGCGAAACCTTCGCAGGCTTTGGTGGGCGCGCCGGCGGCGTCGAAAGCCGCCTGCAGAGCCGGTCCGCGTTTTTCCACTTCCAGATCCGGCTGCTTTTCCGCCAGCCCGGAAATATGCACCGCCAGACGTCTGGGGGCGGCGTACCATGTCAGATCAGAGAAGGACAGTTGCGCTTTCTCCAGGCGTTGACGGATACCTTGTGCGAAGGCTTCCGCCAATTGACGCAAGGCTTTCGGCGGTAGTTCTTCGGCGCCGATTTCTACTAAAAAATCCTGGTGGTTCATTGACTTACTTCTCCCCTTCGCTGGCTAGCACTTCATCACGGATAGAGGCTTCGGCCAATGGGAAGCCCAATTGTTTGCGGCGGTCAAAGTAGGCTTGCGCCACATCTTTGGCGAGGCCGCGCACGCGCAGGATAAAACGCTGTCTCTCGGTGACTGAGATCGCGTGCCGTGCGTCCAGCAGGTTAAATGTATGCGACGCCTTCAACACCATTTCATAAGCGGGCAGCGGCAGGCCTTTCTCGATCAGGCGTTTGCTCTCGCGTTCGTAAGTGTCGAAGTGACGGAACAGTTCGGTGGTGTCCGCTTCTTCAAAGTTGTAAGTGGACATCTCCACTTCGTTTTGGTGAAACACATCGCCGTAAGTGACCGGGCCATGCGGGCCATGGGTCCAGATCAGGTCGTATACGCTGTCCACGCCCTGCAGATACATGGCGATCCGCTCCAGACCGTAGGTGATTTCGCCGGTCACGGGATAACATTCCAGGCCGCCCACCTGCTGGAAGTAAGTGAACTGGGTTACTTCCATGCCGTTCAGCCAGATTTCCCAGCCCAGTCCCCAGGCGCCCAGTGTCGGGGATTCCCAGTTATCCTCTACGAAGCGGATGTCGTGCACCAGGGGATCAATGCCCATTTCGCGCAGAGAGCCTAAGTACAGTTCTTGAATATTATCGGGAGAAGGCTTCAGCACCACCTGATATTGGTAGTAGTGCTGCAGACGGTTGGGGTTTTCGCCGTAGCGGCCGTCAGTGGGACGGCGGCTGGGCTGAACATAGGCGGCGTTCCAGGTTTCCGGACCGATAGCGCGTAAAAACGTGGCCGGGTGAAAGGTGCCTGCTCCTACCTCCATGTCCAGCGGCTGCAAAATGACGCAGCCCTGACGAGCCCAATAGTCTTGGAGAGTTCGGATTAATCCCTGAAAGGTTTTTACATCTGGCTTGTTTGTATCAGTCACGGTTTACACCACTTGCTGTGCATGTTTGGTTCTTTAGCCGCAGGCGCTTACTTGTCAGGACGTCGCCGGCCTGTAGAATAAAGCGGCAAATTATACTACGTGTGCGCGCCGATTGCAGATAGCCATAGGATATAGCCGCGAAATTACGCGAAAATTGCTGTTTCTGCGAAAAAAAGACGCTATCTGACGCCAGTTTGAGGTGGCGCACGCCCCGATTTCACAGGTATCTCTTGAACAAATCCAAACTCATCGCCACGCTGATCATCTTTCTGATTCGCCTGGTCTCCAAATTATCCCTACGCTGGGCGCAGCGATTGGGTGGTTGGCTGGGCGCCTTGACGTGGCGTTGCAACGCCGGCCCGGCACGGGTGACGCGCACCAATCTGCAACGCTGTTTCCCTGAAAAAAGCGACGCCGAAATCAACGCGCTGGGCGCCGCCAGTATGCGCGAAACCGGTAAGGTGGCGTTTGAAACTGGCGCGGTGTGGGAATGGCCCGCTGAGAAGACGCTGTCTTTGATCAAATCCATTGATGGCGAGCACCTCATCAAAGAAGCGGAAGACGCCGGCAAAGGGTTGATTCTGCTGGCGCCGCACCTGGGCAACTGGGAAGTGGCGGGGTTGTTTTTCGCAGCGCGTTACTCCATGGCGGCGCTTTATCAGCCGCCTAAAATCGAGGAACTGGACGACTATATGCGCGCCGTGCGCGAGCGCAATGGCTCAGAGCTTGTTCCCGCCAATAAGCGCGGCGTCATGCGTTTGTTCCATATTTTGCGAGAGCAAGGCGTAATCGGCATTCTTCCCGACCAGGAACCAGAGCTCAGCGGTGGCGTATTCGCCCCTTTCTTCGGCATTCCCGCCAATACTATCAAGCTGGTCTCCAAACTGATTGAACGCACCGACGCCAAAGTGCTTTGCGTTTACGCCAAGCGTTTACCGGAAGGAGAAGGTTTTGTGATGACGGTGCGGTCAGTGGCTGCGGATATCTACTCCGAAGATCTTGAAACCTCCGCCGCTGCGTTGAACGCCACGGTGGAGGCCTGCGTGCGGGATACGCCGGAGCAGTATCAATGGGAGTATAAGCGGTTCAAACGGCGTCCAGACGGTGAACGCCATTTCTACGACTGAATGCCCCAACGAACCGGAACCCCTTAAAAGCGGTTGCCGGTCCGCAGTGGCGAGCGCTGGGACAGGTCGCTTTCCCGCAGCACTTTTTCATCGATTGAGCCAGAACGGCTGATATTTTTCAGAGAGCTGGCCAGAGACAGATTGAAGTAAATCACGTCAGCGAGTTCATCGCCGTTGTCTGGATTGTTCTCCATGGTGAACAGACCGTGAGTCTGTTCCACAACGCCTGTCTGGATTAGTTTGTTCTGTCCGTTTAAGCGGCCAAGATTGAGCACGGGCAAACCTTCATTCAGGTTGTACGAATTAAAAACCGGGCGGTTGTAGTAACCGTTTTCGAAGGCGGGCACGTAACTGTCGACGGAATCGTCTGGATTCGGGTCTGGCGTTTCTTCTCCTGTCATTAATACGGGCGCGTAGTTGACGCCCACTTCTTTGAATGTCTGAAAATACAGCCAATGGGCGTTTTCCGTGACGGCGCAGTGAGCGCCTGGACAGGCGGTTGCAGCCAGTTCCAGGTTCACCAGATAGGCGCGGGCGTCAGTGGCGTTTTCATAATGAGCGTAGATGCGAGAGGCGCCGGTCAGGTAGTCGCCGCTGATCGGATTGATGATTTCCCGTGACTCCCCGGTCACTTTATCCACTAAATACAAACGTATGTTGTCCAGAGCGATAACCAGATAATCTGTCGTCTGCGCCAGACGACCAGTAATAGAGCCCTCACTGGTGAAGTCATGCAAGATGTTATTGGCGCCGCCTTCCAGAGCGATTTTGCGCACTAGGGCTCCATCAATCAGGTATACAGTGTCGCCGTCTACGACCGTTTTTGCAGGGTCCATGACATTGGCGTCGATGGTGGTCAGCGCCGTCAACGCCATGCCGGTATCCAATAGTTCTGCGCCGCTATTGGCGAAGACCTGGCTGTCTGTGGTCAGTAACATGTCCAGCTCGCCTGTGGTGAAGGCGTAGTCGAAGTCAGCGCTTGTCAGTCCGTCGATGCTACGCGCCAGAGCGCCTTGAGCGTCAAGTATCTCCAGGGAGTCGGCCGTGGGCCGCAGGTAACCCGCCAACGCCCAGTTGGTTTTCCAGAACGGCGTCAGGCTGAGATCGTTGGCGGCGCCATTTCCCGGCGCGTCAGTAACCGCTGCGTTAAGTGGAATTTTGAAGTAGGCGTCGTCCTCATTGGCGCATGTGGCGTCTGCGCCGGGCGTACGCACGGTGATTTTAGACTTGCCGTAGCCCAAGCCTTCAGGAAGAACGGCGGCGGCGCAAACGGTCGAAGCCAGCGTGCTGACCTGGGTCAGGGAGGACTGATCAGGTCGTCCCAGAAATAGCTTCCCGGATTCGATCATCAACATATAGCCTGCGCTGGCGCGGCTTTTTCCCAGAGGAATCACCGGCGCGAGCGTCGAAGTCGGTTGGCTGGGACTTTGCCGGTATACGCTGCCGGCGGTGATGTCGTAGCGAAACGCGAAGTTCTTCTCGGTGTCTTCGCCTGGGTTTTGCAGGCCCGAAAAGAACAGGTTTTTGGTGACGGGAAAAGGTTCCTGAGGCTCCTCCACGATAACGTCCGGTGGTTCCACTACCACTGGCGGACTGGAGTCATCCTTTTTTTCACCATCCCCACAGCCCCCCAGCGCGAGGGAACTTAAGCACAAAGACAACAGAATGTTGCGCTGGAGTTTTTCCATACCTGCCTCGCATGACGCCACTATTTTTATTGGTTTGATAACGTGAAATGACTAACAAACACATAAATTTACAGTAATTTTCGCCGTGAAAATTTGAACCAGCCTTGGTTCTGGCGAGTTGCCCATAGCCCTGACAGCCTGCTGGTTAGACAATATGAGTCCCTTTGCTATATTTTGTGATGCGATCCGCATTCAGGATTTGGAAGCGACCGGCGATCCCGGGCGCTGTTGCTTAAGTAGTTGGAAGAAGTAGAGAGGTAAGGCATCCATGAACATGCCTTGGCGAAGGAATGTATCCCCCCTTCCCGCGACAGGCGCGCTCAACCTGTTGCAACTCCCCGGTCAGCGAACCCTCGCCTATGGCGAATGGGGCGACCCCGCTGGAGCGCCGGTTTTTTACGCCCACGGCGCGCCAGGCTCACGTTTGGAAGGCGCGTTTTTTCATGACGCGGCGTGCGCCGCCGGTTTACGCTGGATTGTGATTGATCGCCCTGGCATGGGCGCGTCATCCTTGGCGGACAATTACACATTGCTGGATTATCCCAGAGACGTCAGCGCCGTCGCCGACGCCCTGGGGATTGATCAGTTCGCGGTGGCGGGTTGGTCCAGCGGCGGCGCCTATGCGTTGACTTGCGCCTTCGAAATTCCCAAACGCATTGCTTTTGTCGCAGTCATGGCCAGCTATACCAATTTCGGCGAAATGAGCGCGGCGAAGGATCTGCTATGGCGCAATGAACAGCGCGGTCCGAAGATTGCTGAAGTCAGCACCGGATTGTTTCGCACACTGTTATCTTTGCTGAGACTCACTGAACGCTGGAGTCCCAAGCTATATCTGAAGTTTATTGAAAGCTCGAGTACGGAGCAGGATTTGGCCTTGTTGCGTGATGCAGACATCCTGGAGCGTTTCATGGATAACCAACATGAAGCTTTTAACCAGGGCGTACAAGGTGTGATGTTGGATTTACTGGCGCAGTATCGACACTGGGGGTTTGCTTTATCGGAAATCCGTTTGCCGACCCATATTTATCAGGGCGTGAAAGACCGTTTCGTTCCCTGGCGCTTCGCTCAACATCTGGCGGATAACCTTCCGCTGGCGGATTTGCGTATGATCACCGACGCCGGCCATATGTTTCCGTTAGAGGCGGACTTTCAGCGTGAACTGATGTCCGCCATCCGGCGTCATTTGTTGATGTCTGAGGCTAGCGACGCCAGAAAGCAGGCGTAAACAGAATCAGCAGCGTGAACACTTCAAGACGGCCCAGAAGCATGGCGAAGCACAGTATCCATTTAGCGGGCTCATTCAGCTCGCCGTAATGCAACGCCACGCCGCCTAAGCCAGGCCCGAGATTATTGATGCAAGCGCCGACGGCGGACCAGGCGGTGACTTGGTCCAGCCCGGTGGCGAGCAGGCCCATCAACATGAACACAAACATAAACATGTAAACCGAGAAGAAGCCCCACACCGCCTCCAGCACCCGGTCCGGCACCGGCTTGCGCCCCAGTTTTACTTGCAGCACGGCATTGGGGTGTACGATGCGCTTCACTTCCCGCATACCTTGCTTATAAATCAGCAGCACCCGGATGACTTTCATACCGCCGCCTGTCGAGCCGGCGCAACCGCCGATAAAGGCGACGACGAACAGCAGGAACGGCAACAGGTGCGGCCAATGGGCGAAGTCCGCGGTGGCGAAACCGGTGGTGGTCGCCACGCTGACCACTTCAAACACGCCGCGAATAATGGCGGTGAAGGGATCGTAGGTGGAAGTGCCAATCAATACGCCGACGGTGACGATGGAGACACTCAGCAGGATCAGCGAATAAAACACGACCTCTGGATCTTTCAGGTAGACGAGCACTGAACGGCGACGCCAGGCGAAAAAGTGCATGGCGAAATTGATCCCGGCCAGGAACATGAAAACGATGCAGATGATTTCTATCAGCGGACTGTTGAAGTAGCCGATGGAGGCGTCATGGGTGGAGAAGCCGCCGATGGCGATAGTGGCGAAGCTGTGTCCGATGGCGTCGAATGCGTCCATGCCCGCCCACCAGTACAGCAGAGCGCACAGTGCTGTCAGTGAGACGTAGATATACCATAAGGCCTTTGCGGTTTCGGTGATTCTGGGAGTGAGTTTGTTGTCTTTCACTGGTCCCGGCGCTTCCGCCCGGTATAGCTGCATGCCGCCGATGCCCAACATTGGCAGGATCGCCACCGCCAATACGATAATTCCCATTCCGCCCAGCCATTGTAGCTGCTGCCGATACCAGAGGATGGATTTGGGGAGTATGTCGATACCGGTCATCACTGTAGCGCCGGTAGTGGTCAGGCCCGATACCGATTCAAAAATGGCGTCGACCAGACTGAGATGAGGGTGTTCGCTGAGATAAAGAGGCACCGCCCCGCTCAGGCTGAGCACTACCCAAAACAACACCGTGACCACGAAGCCGTCGCGTATGCGTAGTTCACTGGTTTGGCGAAATACAGGCAGCCATACCAGGAGTCCGGTCAGAAAAATACCGCACATGGCGGTAAGAAAAGGCTGCATATGGCCGTCTTCGTAGATCAGCGACACCACGATGGGAGGGATCATGGTGGTGCTGAACAACATCAGCAGGACGCCCAGAATTTTAGCTATCGCCGAATAATGCATTGATCTGTCGTGTGATTATTTTTGGTATATGCGTTAAAAGAATGCGAGTCCCACCTGGAACAGGCGCTCAACTTCGGCGATTCTGCGTTTATCCACCACGAACAGAATGACGTGGTCATCCGGTTGGATGCGCAGGTGGTCGTGAGCAATCAATACCTCGCCCCGTCTTACAATGGCGCCGATGGTGGAGCCTGCGGGCAGCGAAATTTCATCCAGACGTTTGCCCACCACCTTAGAGGAGCGATGGTCGCCGTGAGCGATCGCCTCAATGGTTTCAGCTGCTCCACGTCGAAGTGAGTGTGCGCTCACTACGTCGCCTCTTCTTACGTGCGTAAGTAAACTGCCGATGGTGGTCTGCTGCGGAGAAATAGCCACATCGATTTCGCCGCCTTGAATCAGATCGACGTAATCCGGGTTGTTGATCAAGGTCATTACCTTGCGCACGCCAAGTCGCTTGGCCAGCATGGAAGCCATAATGTTGGCCTCGTCGTCGTTGGTGACAGCGCAGAAAACATCCGTGTCTTCGATGTTTTCTTCCAGCAGCAGCTCCTTGTAGGCGGCGTTGCCGTGTAACACGATAGTCTTGTTCAACTCTTCGGAAAGCTGAATGCAGCGGTCCTGGTTATGCTCAATCAGTTTGACCTGATAGCGTCCTTCCAGTGTCTCCGCCAGGCGCGCCCCGATATTGCCGCCGCCAGCAATCATGATGCGGCGATAAGGCTTCTCCAACGGCTGTAGCTCGCTCATGACCTTGCGGATGTTATCCCGCGCGGCGATGAAGAAGACCTCGTCGTTTTCCTCAATGACTGTGTCGCCCTGAGGGATAATGGCTCTGTCCTTGCGATATATGGCCGCGACGCGTGTGTCGATATGCGGCAAATGCTGGCGCAGGTAGGCCAATTCGTGGCCGATCAAGGGGCCGCCTTTGGTGGCTTTAATGCCCACCAACCGCACCAGTCCTTTGGAGAAATCCAGCACCTGCAAGGCGCCGGGATTTTCAATCAGGCGGGTGATGTGTTCGGTAACCACCTGTTCAGGGCTGATAATGACGTCAATGGGAAAGGCTTCAGTGTTAAACAGGCCTTTCTTGGTGAGGTAAGCGGAGGTGCGCACCCGGCTGATTTTGGTCGGCGTCTTGAACAACGTGAAGGCGACCTGACAGGCAACCATATTGACTTCATCGCTGTTGGTGACGGCGATCAGCATATCCGCGTCGTCCGCCCCCGCCTGTTTCAGAATGTTGGGATAGGATGCCTGTCCCTGCACGGTGCGGATATCCAGCCGGTCCTGCAATGAGCGCAGGCGCTGGGGATTGGAGTCCACCACGGTGATGTCATTCGCCTCGCTGGCCAGGTTTTCCGCGAGGGTTCCCCCAACTTGGCCGGCGCCAAGAATTATGATTTTCATGCTAAGCGTCCACAGCTGAGACTTTCAGAGTTGGTTGTTTCCGCAATCTGGCGTAGAAAAAGCCGTCATGGCCGCCGGTCACCGGCAAAAGCTGCACTCCGAAAGACGACTGAATTCCATATTTCCCTTCAATCGGTAAGACCTCCGCGTCCGTCGCGTCGGCGATAAAGCGTTCAATTATATGCTCATTCTCTTCTTTAAGAATAGAACAGGTCGCATAGACTAATAGGCCCCCAGGCTTCAGGGTAGTCCATAAAGTTCGCAGCAGCTTCAGTTGCAGCTCCGCGAGCTGGGGAATATCTTCACTGCGGCGCAGCAGTTTGATGTCGGGATGACGACGTATTACGCCCGTGGCGCTGCATGGGGCGTCGAGCAGAATACGATCGAATGGCGTCCCATCCCACCACTGTTGCAGTTCGCCGACATCCGCTGTGCGCACCTCTGCGTTCAATTGCAGACGCTGTAGCGTGTCGCGAGTGCGAAGTTGGCGCTCCGGGTCCACGTCTACGGCGGTCAAGAAAATGTCAGAACAGCGCTCCAGTAGCGCAGCAGTTTTGCCTCCCGGCGCGCAGCAGGCGTCAAGCACCCGCTCGTTGGGTTGAGGGTCCATCAGCGCTGCGCTGAGTTGCGCCGCTTCATCCTGAACAGAGCACAAGCCAGCGTCGAAGAACCCCGGCAGACGGCTTACATCCACTGCCTGTTCGCACTGGACGCCGGTTTCTACCCATTCGCAGGCGTGGGCTTCCACTTCCGCCTCGCGCAACTGCTCCAGATAGTCTTCCCGCCGGGTTTTCTGCAAGTTGACTCGTAGCGTTAGCGGGGCCTGGGCGTTAGTGGCGGTAAGCAACTCGTCAAGTTGTTGAGGATAGGCGGCGGCCAATTTGTCCAATAGCCACTGCGGCGTCGCGTAGCGGAGACTGGGGTCCGTTTCGCTGTGCGCCAGCAATTCGTCCTTACTGCGTTGAAAACTGCGAAGTACGCCGTTGACCAACTTGGTGGCCCAGAGCTTGTTGAGTTCCTTGGTGACGTTAACGGTTTCATTGATACTGACGTGAGCGGGTTTATCCATAAACGCCAATTGATGCAGACCGCTGAGCAGCAGGAAATGAATATCCCGCTCTTTAGCCTTGATGGGCTGACGCAATAACTGCCCCAGCCAATGCTCCAAGGTCAGATAATGTCTGCAAGCGCCATAGCACAGCGCTTGCAGAAAGCTGCGGTCATTTTCTTCGACCTGTTCCAGAGCGGGCGCCATCGCGGCGGACAGAGAACGTCCTTCTTCCGCCACTGCGCGCAGGGTTTTGGCCGCAGTTGCCCGGGCGCTAAGAGTTTTGCGTCGCTTCATATCAGCCGTTTATCTCCAGGATCTGGCCTGATTGCATCAAGGGCTTGCCGCCGTTGATCAGATCCTGGCAACTGATGGGCTTGCCGCCAGGAAGCTGCAGGCTGGTGATGGATAGCACGCCTTCGCCGCAAGCGACTTTGACCGCTTCCGCCGTGCGTTCAAGAATCGTCCCCGGCTGCGCCTTGGCGCTCTCGACAGAAGCGCTTGCCGCCCAAATGCGGATAGTTTGTCCGTTGTTTTCAGTGAAACACACGGGCCAGGGATTGAAGGCGGCTATTTTGCGTTGAATCAGCGCAGCAGGCTCTGACCAATCGATACGAGCTTCTTCTTTTTGCAGCTTATGGGCATAGGTGGCCAGATCGTCTTGTTGCCTTTCACCCTGAAGTTTGCCTTCCTGCAATAGCGACAGCGCTTCTACAATGGCCGCTCCACCCATTTGCGCCAAGCGGTCGTGCAATGTGCGGCCTGTGTCGTCAGCAGTGATTGGCGTGATGGTTTTGAGCAGCATCGGCCCTGTATCCAGCCCCGCTTCCATTTGCATGATCGTGATACCGGATTCTTCATCTCCCGCAATAATCGCCCGCTGAATTGGCGCGGCTCCGCGCCAGCGCGGCAACAGCGAGGCATGGATGTTGAGGCAGCCGTGTTTGGGAGCGTCCAGCACCGCTTGGGGCAGGATGATGCCATAGGCGGCTACGACCATCACATCCGCATCATAGTCGCTTAGACGTTGACGGTCTTCGTCGTTTTTGAAGTTCAACGGCTGCTCCACTGGAATATCGTGTTTTAGCGCAAGCTGTTTCACTGGGCCGGGGAGAAGCTTGTTGCCACGACCGGCAGGTCGGTCAGGTTGAGTGTATACGGCGACGATCTGATAGTTGGCGTCCAGCAGCGCTTGCAGTGCGGAAGCAGCGAAGTCTGGAGTGCCGGCGAAAATGACTTTCAGGGGTGATGACATGAAGTTTCAGGCCTTAAAAACAAAAACCGCCATGGTGGGCGGTTAAAAAATCTTTCGGAAATGTGGACTTATGCGCGCATTTTATGCTGCTTTTCCAGTTTCTTCCGGATTCGAGTCCGTTTAACATTACTCAGGTAGTCGACGTACAGTTTACCGTTGAGATGATCAACCTCATGCTGGAGGCATACCGCGAGCAGGCCGCGGGCTTCCATCTCGTAGGATTCGCCGTTACGATCCTGTGCTCGGATCTTAACGTGGGGAATCCGTGTGACCGACTCGTAGAAACCCGGGACGGATAAGCATCCCTCCTGCATTTCTTCGGGATCGCCGTCCAGTACTTCGATGTCGGGGTTGATAAACACCATCGGCTCGGATTTGTCCTCGGACACATCAATCACTACGATGCGTTTGTGGATGTCCACCTGGGTGGCGGCCAGTCCGATGCCGGGGGCCTCGTACATAGTCTCAAACATGTCGTCGATTAACTGACCCAAAGCCGCGTCAAAGGTTTGTACGGGCTTGGCTACTGTACGCAGCCTAGGGTCAGGAAATTCAAGAATTTGGAGCTTACTCATAATTAAATTTGTGAAAAAATTTCCATTACAGATTGGATAACGCCTGCTAGTATTATCTATTAGTGTAAGAATGAGTACAAACTAAACAAAATTGAATAGGCTAATCGTCATTATAGCCTGATTTCATCCCAAACTGCCCGGTTATGACCTAAGGGAATGTATCATGAGGAAACTGCTGTCCTTTGTGTTCGTAGTGATGCTAACGTTGAGCCAGTTTGCGCTGGCCGCGCCTGAGCTACGCGACGACCATCCAGATCGCTACACCGTCGTCAAAGGTGATACTTTGTGGGATATATCTTCGCGCTTTTTGCGGAATCCCTGGTATTGGCCGGAGATCTGGCATGTTAATCCACAAATAGAAAACCCCCATTTGATTTTCCCCGGCGACGTGTTGGCCTTGGTGTATATCGACGGCAAACCTCATGTCACCATTGCGCAGCGTGGCGATATCGGTCGTACTGTGAAACTGTCCCCGAAAAAACGCATTACGCCGCTGGAAAGCGCCATTCCGGCTATTCCGCTTGAAGCCATTAATCCTTTTCTTACTGACAGTCGTGTGGTGACTGAAGATGAACTAAACAATGCGCCTTACGTGCTGTTGGGTAAAAAAGGAAATCTAATTGTAGGTGCTGGCGACCAAGTTTACGCCAGGGGGGATGCCTTATTGGAGGTGTCTTATGGCATTTATCGCCGCGATGAGGCTTATGTTGATCCCGATACTAAAGAGTTTTTAGGTATCCAGGCGCGTTCAATTGCTGTTGGTAAAGTGGTTGCTCAACAAGACGACGTGCAGACAGTACAGATTCGCCGCTCTAACGAAGAGATTCGTCAAGGCGACCGTCTGTTGCAGGAGGAAGACCGCGAAATTAATTCCACCTTCTACCCCAGCAATCCTGAGGGCGATATTCATGGCAAGATGATTTCGGTTATTGATGGGGTGAGTCAGATTGGTCAGTACGATGTAGTAGTGATCAACAAAGGCGAGCGTGAGGGTTTGAAAGTAGGGAATGTTCTTGCCGTGTACAAAGCAGGTGAACAAGTGCGTGATCCCTATACTAAAGAAGTCCTCCTACTGCCTTCTGACCGCGCAGGCTTATTAATGGTGTTCCGCACATTTGAAAAAGTCAGCTATGGGTTAATCTTAAAAGCCGAGCGTCCGCTTGCTATAATGGACGAAGTTCGTAATCCATAGTTTGTTAATGTTCTGAGGCGTCGTAGTTCTCGGCGTCTCAGCCGATCAAGGATGATCCAATGTCTACTCTTACTCCTATTGTCTGGTTAAACCTCACTACAGTTCCTTCTTTGGGCGATAGTCGCCTTGCCCTGCTTGCCCAACATTTTGAAGAGTCGTCGCAGACTGACGATTTTCAATTAGGCGTCTCTTCCAACCTGTCATTTTCCACTGAACTGTGGCGCGCCATAGAGAGAGTGATTGCATATGGCGACCGTGCCATTAATGCTCAGGTGGCGAGCATTTTGAGATGGAGTGAGCAGATGTGGAATCGGCTGTTTTTGTTACCTGATACCGATTACCCCAGTCTGCTGCGTTTATTGCCTGATCCTCCTGCGGTGTTGTACGCACGAGGCCGGAATGAGCTGATTCATCAACCGCAGATCGCCATGGTGGGTTCTCGCAACCCAAGTGTGCATGGTCAGGAAACGGCGCGTCAGTTCGCCCGTTCTTTAGGAGAAAGTGGTTTCACTATCACCAGTGGCCTGGCTGCGGGTATAGATGGCTCCGCTCATGTCGGCGCATTAGGAACATTGGGATCGACAATAGGGGTGCTGGGATCGGGCTTGAATGTCATCTATCCCGCCAAGCATCGCGACCTTGCCCAAAAAATGATGGAAAATGGTTTGCTGGTCAGTGAGTTTCCCCCGGATACTCAACCCAGGTCGCAGCATTTTCCTAAGCGGAATCGCATTATCAGCGGCTTATCGCTGGGGACGCTGGTGGTGGAGGCCAGTTTGCGCAGCGGCTCGTTGATTACGGCGCGCAATGCCCTGGAGCAACACCGGGAAGTCTTCGCCATACCCGGGTCTATCCATAATCCACAGGCGCGTGGCTGTCATCACCTGATCAAACAGGGTGCGAAGCTGGTTGAATGCACCGACGACATACTCGCCGAATTGCCTGCGTTGATGGGACTGTACCGCTCTCTAAATGAGCCATGGACTACTGTGTTCGCTGCGGAAGAATTCCCAGGGCAACAGAGTCAGCCTGAGCCGGCGTCTCTGGCGCCCTTGTCTGAGCAAGCGGAAGTGGTGCTTAACGGGATGGGTTATGATTGTACGCCCCCGGACGCATTGGTGGAGCGGACAGGCTTGTCTATCGCGGAAATCAGAAGCGTATTAATCGAACTGGAGCTGGAAGGCTGGGTGCAGGAAGTCGCGGGAGGCTTCATTCGCAACGCCCGTTAGCTATCCATCCCTTCAGACACCCTTAGAGCTTGCCCCAACGGTCGCCTTCGGTTACTTTGCGCCAGATTGGTATCTGGAGGGGCAAAACTTGTCAGCATGGTTTATTCAGAAAGCGGTGTCCGTTCTCAGTCGCGGCGGCGTGCTCGCTTATCCCACTGAAGCGGTATGGGGTCTGGGTTGTGATCCTTCTTGTGAAGACGCGGTGAATCGCATCCTGCAGCTTAAACGCCGGCCATGGCGCAAAGGCTTGATTCTGGTGTCAGGCCAGATTGACCATTTTTCCCAGCTGTTAGACCGATTGCCGCAGCAACAGCAAGATCAGATGCTGGCGACCTGGCCCGGACCGGTTACCTGGGTTGTCCCTGACCCCGGTATCTATGCGCCCTTGGTGCGCGGCGCCCACGACGCCATCGCTATTCGAGTGACGGCGCATCCCCTGGTGGCGGAACTGACCAAGGCGTTTGGCGGACCTGTCGTTTCCACTTCCGCCAATCCTGCGACGAGGGAGCCGGCCCGCACTCTTTTCGATTGCCGTTGTTATTTTAAATCCGGCGTCGATCACTATCTGCCCGGCAAGCTGAGCGGACTGAATAAACCCAGTCAAATCCGCGACGCCGCCACCGGCGCCATTCTCAGACAATAAAGGCGACTTCATGCAGCAACAGATTACGCAGGTTAAAGACTATCTTCTGGGATTGCAGGACGAGATCTGCAATGGGTTAGCCGCCATTGACGGTGGCGAGGGATTCGTCGAGGACGCCTGGAAAAGAGAGGAAGGCGGCGGTGGACGCACACGGGTGCTTAGCGAAGGCGGCGTGTTTGAGAAAGCCGGCGTCAATTTCTCTCATGTCAGTGGCGCGCGCCTGCCCGCCTCCGCCAGCGCCGCCCGTCCGGAATTGGCGGGGCGCAGTTTTCAGGCTATGGGCGTCTCACTGGTGGTGCATCCGCGTAATCCTTATGCGCCGACTTCTCACGCCAACGTACGCTTTTTTGTCGCTGAAAAAGAGGGCGAAGATCCCGTATGGTGGTTCGGCGGCGGTTACGATCTGACGCCTTATTACGGCTTTGATGAAGATTGCGCCCATTGGCATCGCACGGCGGCGCAGGCATGCGAGCCCTTCGGTGCGGAGACTTACCTCAAATACAAAAAGTGGTGTGACGACTACTTCTATTTGAAGCATCGTGATGAAGCCCGCGGTGTCGGCGGACTGTTTTTCGATGACCTCAACGCCTGGGGATTTGAGCGTTCGTTTGACTTTATGCGCGCAGTGGGGAACAGCTACCTGCCCGCCTATCTACCCATTGTAGAGCGCCGCAAAGATGCGGTTTATGGTGAGCGGGAGCGCTCATTCCAGCTTTATCGACGCGGTCGTTATGTCGAGTTCAACCTGGTTTATGATCGGGGCACGTTGTTTGGTCTACAGTCCGGCGGCAGAACCGAGTCCATCCTGATGTCTCTGCCTCCGCTGGTGCGCTGGGAATATGCCTGGACGCCGGAACCGGGCTCGGATGAAGCCCGCCTGACCGAGTATTATTTAAAGCACAGGGACTGGGTGTAATCCCGCAACGCCAAAACTTAATCAGCGCAAATAAAGGCAGGTATAGCATGGATATGTACGCGGTGGTCGGCAATCCGGTCAGCCATAGCAAGTCTCCCAAAATCCACGGGATGTTCGCGCAGCAGACCGGCGAGAGTTTGGAATACACGGCGATTCAGGCTCCCCTGGACAGCTTTAGAGAGACGGTGGAGGCATTTTTTATCGGCGGCGGTAAAGGTCTGAATGTTACGGTTCCATTCAAGGAGCAGGCATGGAATATCGTCAGTGAGCGCTCGCACCGGGCTGAGCTTGCCGGCGCCGTCAATACCTTGTTGCAACGGGACGGGCGTCTGTTCGGTGACAATACTGACGGCGAAGGCCTGGTGCGCGATATCTGCATCAATCAGAGCGTTGCGTTAAGCGGTAAGAAGATTTTGCTGGTCGGCGCCGGCGGAGCGGTGAAAGGCGTTATGGCGCCGTTGTTGGATGAAGGTCCCGCCTCTATCGTGGTCGCCAATCGCACTGTTTCCAAGGCGGAAGATCTGGCGCGCGTCTTTGGCCGCAATGGGTCGGTCAGCGCTTGTGCGTTTGCGGATTTGCAAGGCCCGTTTGATGTGGTCATTAACGGGACGTCTGCGAGCCTGGCGGGGGATATTCCTCCTCTTCCAGACGCAGTCATTGCGTCTCACACCTTTACCTACGACATGATGTACAGCCTGCGCGACACGGCATTCGTCGCCTGGGCCAAAGCGCGCGGCGCAGGACAATGCTGCGATGGGCTCGGCATGTTAGTGGAGCAGGCGGCGGCGGCTTTTTATCTGTGGCGCGGCGTGCGTCCGGATACCGTTCCGGTGCTGGCTGCGCTAAGACAGGGAGATTAGCGCCACCGCCAACTTTGACTATGCTTAAGCTAATGATTTTAAGCGCTTAGGGTCGCTTTGGGCGAATCCTGGCCAGTTACTTGGGCATCGTGAAGTATGGACGGTCAACATGGATATACTCACCTGGGTGGGGCTTTTGTTCGGAATGGGCGTGGTGCTGGGAGCCGTGGCTTCCGGCTCCGGGCTTTGGGATTTCGTCAATGTTCCCGGGTTGATGATAGTGGTCTTCGGCTCTTTCGCCGTCACTTTGGTGAAGTACCGCTGGCGTAACTTTTTCGGTAGCGTGAGGCTTGCCTTCTCCACCACTTTTCTTGAGAAAACCCAGGACCCATGGGACCTGTATCGCGAAGCGCGGCAACTGGCGGACGTTGTGCGCAAGCAGGGACTGCTGGGATTGGATCGGGTTGAAATAACCCATCCGTTTCTACGCAAAGCCGTCGGCCTCGCCGTTGACGGTCATCCCCCGGAATTCATAGAAGAAGTCCTGCTCGAGGACACCCACCAGTTTGTCGAGCGCCTGCAGACAGCGGAAAAGGTGTTTCGCGGTCTGGGTGAGTCGGCGCCGGCGTTGGGCATGCTGGGCACCCTGGTGGGACTGGTGCAGATGCTGAATAACATGCAGGACCCCTCTTCCATCGGACCTGCTATGGCGATCGCTTTGCTCACCACGTTTTACGGCGCGTTTATCGCCCAGATTATTGTCCTGCCCCTGGCGGACAAGCTGCAGCTAAAAACCCAGGATGAAGTCCGTAACCGTATGATCGTGATCAGCGGTATTCTGAGTATGGTGAAAGGGCTGAATCCCCGCATTATCAAAGACGTGTTGGCGTCTTATCTGCCTGAACTGGACGCTATGGAAGACATTCATGAGTCGGCGTCCGCACAGGAAGAGACATGATCAAGCCGCGCAAGCAATCCGGTGGTTTGCTGCCAGTCGGCGCGCCGGTGTGGATTGTTACCTTCGCCGATCTGATGACGTTGCTGCTGACCTTTTTCATTCTGCTGTTGAGCTTTTCCAGTCTGGATGCGGAGAAATACCGCGCCATCGCCTACTCCATGAGTAAGGCCTTTGGCGTGGCCTGGGTTCCTTCGTCTCAGGGCGCGCCGGATATGTATCCTCTGGGAGGCGATATTACGCCTACCGTGCCGATGGAGCCGGTGATCCGCGATAAGGGCGACGCGGAGCAACCGGCGCCGCAATCCAACGTAGAGCCCAGCCTGGATTTAAGCCAGGAGGTGGTGAGCGAGGCGGCCTATATGGAGAACGACCGCCTTGCCTCGCGCATGATTAGCTTGCTGGAGAATGAAATAGAAGATCAGGCGGTGGACATCAAGTTTGACGACCAGGGGGTGGTGCTCAGCTTTACCGAGCGCGCCACCTTTGCCTCCGGCAGTGAGGAGTTGAAGTTATACATGCTGCCGGTGCTGATGAAAGTCACCGACGTGCTGGCCGATTGCAAAGGAGACATTCTGGTGACGGGGCATACGGATGATCGTCCTATCGAGTCAGCGAGATTTCGCTCCAACTGGGATTTGTCGGCGGCCAGAGCGGTAAGCGTGGTGCATCGACTGGTGCTGGATGGACGTCTCAACGCCAGCCGTGTGAGCGCCATCGGGCAGGCGGAGACCCGTCCCCTGGTTCCTAATGACACTGATGAGCATCGGGCGCAAAACCGACGGGTGGAAATTCATATCGAAAACGCCGAATGCCGCATGAGCTAAGCGCTTACAACCTTCATTATCCGCGCTGGATCGGGGTAGAATGTGCGGCCCGGTAAATAACTATGATAGACAGGTGAATACGATATGAGCGGTCCTTCACAACCGAAGGTAGTGGATGAGGAATGGAGCGATGAACGGGTTCAGGGCTTTTTAGAGCTGCAACCACGGGATGAGTCCGATCCCGATTATCATGTTTTGCGCCAGGCTTATGAATACATGCTGGCCCGCGATTACGCGCGTTTCGTGGCCTATTTCGCGGAAGCTGGCCGCAATATCAATGCGTTGAGTCCAGAGGGCGAAACCATGCTGGATCGCGTTGATGAGCACGCTCGTGGCGCGGAATATGCGCAAATCCTGCGTGACGCCGGTGGTAAAAAAGCGGCTGAGCTGTAAAAAACAGGATTAAAAATAAGGGGCGAACTATGCGTCGCCCCAGATGGTTTGCGGTGACAGTAAGCCGTTCGACTTACTGTACGTTGATCTCGATCGCTTTCGGCTGGGCCTTCTCCACCTTGTTCAGATGCAAGGTGAGGATGCCGTCCCGGTACTCTGCGCGAATATTGTTTTCATCCACATTATCCGGCAGCGTGAAGGACCGTGCGAAGTTTCCGTAAAAGCGTTCTACGCGATGATGCTTCTTGTCGCCTTCTTCCTTCTCCAGCATGCGCTCGCCCTGAATGGACAGTACGCCCTCGTGGACGGCCACCTTGACGTGACTTTTATCCACGCCAGGCAACTCAGCCTTGATCAAGAACGCTTCTTTGGTTTCCGTGATGTCCACGGCAGGGGCCCAGTCGGCCTTGCGGATCACTTCTTTGCCGTTTTCGCTGGTGCGCGCCTGACCCTGCAAAGAGCGGTTATAACGGTCGAGAATATCTTCGAATTCAGAAAACGGGTTCCAACGGGTAATCGCCATAGTTCTATCTCCAAAAAGAGTTTAAGTACAAATCGGTTGGCCTGATGCGACAGGCCCTCTGTAATCATTTACACCTGAAACTGCTGATTGGGGTGACGTCTTGCCCCGGTTACGCTGCGTATCGTGATAATAGAAATAATGGCGTTAAAAATGTTTTCAAGGGGCGCCCTGATAACAAAAAAATCTTATTCTGATTTACGTCAATTTCCATTGCGCCCCTGAAATGCGGCTACTCATCCCAGTTTTCCTGCAAATGCTGGTCTTTCAATTTGACGTAATTGGCGGCGGTGTACTGGAAAAATTTTTTTTCCTTGTCACTAAGCGGACGCGCTTGTTTTGCTGGCGCGCCAACGTATAAGTAACCGCTTTCCAGGCGTTTGCCGGGAGGCACAAGCGTACCGGCGGCGATCACCACATCACTCTCTACATGGGCTCCGTCCATGATGATGGCGCCCATGCCGACAAGGATGCGGTTCTCAAGCGTGCAGCCATGCAAGATAGCCTTGTGGCCAATGGTGACGTCCTCACCGATCGTCAGTGGATAGCCGTCGGGGTTGAAAGGTCCGGCATGGGTGATATGCAGCACCGATCCATCCTGCACGCTGGTGCGCGCGCCGATGCGGATGCGGTGCATGTCGCCGCGTATCACGACAGTTGGCCAGACGGAACAGTCGTCTCCCAGGTGCACGTCGCCGATGACGACGGCGGTGGGGTCGATAAAGACGCGCTCTCCCTGCGTCGGGGTGGTTCCCTGATAAGTGCGCACAGGCATGGTTGGACTCCAAGCATCAAAAATCTGAAGCGCCGTAGACGGGTTCAAGGCCCCGAATGGCGGATTGTTACTTTAGCATTGATCGGACTATTCTAAAGCAGGATTCAGCGGCGCATTACTTGAAAGCGGCCCCGCACGCCCACATTTTGTTTGCTCGGGGGCGTTGCGATCAGCAACCCCGGAAGACTCGTCAATTCAGGAATATTTCAATGACCAATCCATTGCTCGCCGATACGGCGTTACCCCCGTTCTCACAGATTCGCGCCGAACATGTCAAAGAGGCGATGGACAAATTACTTGCCGAAAACAGACAGCGCATCGCCGATCTGGCGGCTCAGCCCAGCTTCAATTGGGACAATCTGGCGCAGCAAATGGATAACATGTCGGACAAGCTGAACCATGTGTGGTCCCCAGTCAGCCATTTGAACAGCGTGCTCAACAGCGAAACGCTGCGCGAGGCTTACAACGCCTGTATCCCCGAGCTGTCCCGCTACGGTACGGAAATCGGTCAGAACAAGGCGCTGTACGACGCTTATCATGGCATTAAAGAATCTGATGAATTTAGTTCGCTCAGCGAAGCGCAGCGTAAATCCATCGACAATACCCTGCGCGATTTTCATCTGGCCGGCGTGGATCTGCCGGAAGACAAGAAAGCGCGCTACATGGAAATTTCGCAGCGTCTGGCGGAGCTGGGCAGCAAGTTCAGTGACAACGTGCTGGACGCCACTCAAGCCTGGATCAAACATGTGACGGAGGTCGATCTGCTCAAAGGCATGCCCGACTCCGCATTGGCCGGCGCGCGTCAGGCGGCCAAGTCCCGTGACAAAGAAGGCTATGTGCTGACGCTGGATTTCCCCAGCTTCTACGCGGTGATGACCTACTGCGAAAATCGCGAATTACGTCAGGAAATGTACGAGGCCTATAATACCCGCGCCTCTGAACAAGGGCCCTACGCCGGTCGCTGGGACAATTCGGAAGTGATGCAGGAGATCCTGGCGCTGCGACTGGAGAAGTCACGTCTGCTGGGCTTTAACTCCTATGCCGAATACTCCCTGGCTACTAAAATGGCGCGTACGCCGGATGAGGTGCTGGGCTTCCTGAATGAACTGGCGGAGAAGTCCGTAGCGGTGGCGCGCCAGGAGTTTGCAGAGCTGCAAGCGTTCGCTAAAGAACAGGGGCGGACGGAACTACAATCCTGGGATGTCAGTTTTTATTCAGAGAAACTGCGCCGTCACCGTTATTCCGTGTCCCAGGAAGAGCTGAAGCCTTATTTCCCCGCTTCTAAAGTGATCAATGGCATGTTCGCCGTGGTGCAGCGTCTGTTCGGCGTCACCCTCGATGAAGTCGCGGAATTTGATAGCTATCACTCAGACGTGCGCTACTTCAAAGTGCGCCGCGATGGCGAAGAAATCGCCTCTATCTATATGGATTTGTTCGCGCGGGAGAACAAGCGCGGCGGCGCCTGGATGGCGGATTACGCCGTACGTCGTCGTTTGGACGACGGCTCTGTGCAGAAACCCGTGGCGTTCATTACTTGTAACTTTGCGCCAGCGACGGAAGAGCATCCCGCCCTGCTGACGCATGATGAAGTCACCACGCTGTTCCACGAATTCGGCCATGCTCTGCATCACATGCTGACCACTGTGGATTGCAATGATGTATCCGGCATCAATGGCGTGCCCTGGGACGCGGTGGAATTACCCAGTCAGTTCCTGGAAAACTGGTGCTGGGAGGAAGAAGCCCTGGCGCTGATTTCCGGTCATTACCAAAGCGGCGAGCCGCTGCCGAAAGAATTACTGGAAAAAATGCTGGCGGCGAAAAACTTCCAGTCCGGCATGCTGATGGTGCGCCAGCTTGAGTTCGCTTTGTTTGATTTCCGTCTGCATCATGAATACGACGGATCGGCGGATTTCGCGGTCCAGCAGGTGCTGGACGAAGTGCGGGATAAGGTCGCAGTGATCAAACCGCCCGCTTTCAATCGTTTCCAGCACAGCTTCAGCCACATTTTTGCTGGCGGATACGCCGCTGGCTATTACAGCTATAAATGGGCGGAAGTGCTGGCGGCGGATGCGTTCTCCTTGTTTGAGGAAAATGGCGTGTTCGATCCAGAAACGGGCCGACGCTTCCTGCATTCGATTTTGGAAAAAGGCGGCAGCCGCGAGCCGATGGATTTATTCATTGAATTCCGTGGGCGTCCGCCGGAAGTGGAGGCATTGTTGCGTCAGAGCGGCATCGCCGCCTGAGAGAACTAACAAGGCCAGCGCTGCGGGCCTTGTTGACATTCAGCAATCGTATATACCTGGTAGTGCATATGGTGAAGCGTTTTATCGCGGGGGCGGTGTGTCCCCGTTGCGGAGAGATGGACAAGATCGTCAGCTACGCTGACGAAGATCAACGGCAAGTGCGTGAATGCGTTGCTTGTGGTTTCTTTGAAAAACTGCGCGAAGCTGACGGTCCGGCGGAGCTGCAAACCCGCGTCACCCGCCCGAAACAGGCGGAGGCGCAAGTGCAGACGATCAAGTTCTATCCCCGTCCCAAGAAAGAGCAATAACGACGATGTGAGCCTCACGCCTTGTTGTTGAAAACCTGTCAGCAACGGGGCTGAAAGCTCATGCGAATGTGATGCTTGTCCAACAGGTTCAGCCAGTCCTCGTTCAGAGGACGCCAGCGTTTTGTGTTGGTCTTCGCCAGAAAGGGCGACAGATCCAAATGGTAGAAGTCGGGTAAGCTGACCATCTGGCGCACCGTCAGATGGGTGGCTTGATCCAGCTCATTGGCGAAGGGTTCGCCGATCAGATGATGGGCCAACAGATTGGCCTGAGTGGCCTGTAGATCGCAGATTGGGCTATTGCGCAGACTGCGGTTGTTTTCGTAAACCTCCTCCACCAAACGATGGCTTTGATAGGCCATGATCAACAGGCAGTCCAAACCGGTATGGCGCAGCACCAGGACGGATGGATGCGCGAAATAATGGATGGATTTTTCGATGAAGGGCGCGAACAGCTTTTCCGTCTGACTCGCTGCGGCGCAATGCGCGACACACTCCACTAAGCGCGGAGCGAGTTCGATGTAATCGACGACGAAATGAATGAGGTCTTCAACCGGCTGTGATCCGTTCAGTTCAATGACTCGGTGCAGAGAATCCAGTTGCTGGCGAAGCCACTTGGCGTAATTTTGAGTTTTAAGCTCTGCGGCCTTAGCCTGATTGATGATCTCGTATACTGCAGCGAGGCTCATCTATAACGATTTCCCTAAGTGACAACTATAAAAAATTGTTTCAATCCAGACGCATGACTTCAGTGTAGTCAAGGGATAGCAAAGTGCGTAATACTAATTTGTAATGAACCACTTTTCATGCTGACAAAATGTTTTGTACAGCCATCCTTGATAGGCGCCCCTCGCCGCCAGAAACAGGCAGAGTGAGAACCAGAGTCCGTGATTGCCCCAACCCTGAGTGAGCCACCAGCTGGGTAGAAACACCAGCAGGGTGGCGACGATAATTGTATCCCGCATCGCCTTGCCTTGGGTAGCGCCGACAAAAACGCCGTCGAACAGGTAACTCCACACGCCGATCAGGGGACACAGAATCAGCCAGATCAGATAGCGGCTCGCTTCAGTGCGGATGACCTCCAGGTCGGTGAGGCGGTTGATCAGCCAGTCGCCTCCCAGCCAGAAAGCCAAGGTCAGCAGCAGTGCGGTCACCAGCGACCAGACGCCGCCTACTCTGGCGGTGCGGCGCAGCATGGCCTGATCGCGCTTGCCTACGGCTTCTCCACACAGAGCTTCTACGCCATTGGCGAAACCGTCCAGGGCGTTGGAGATGATCATCAGAAAAGTCAGCAATACGGCATTGGCGGCCAGAACGTTGGTTCCCAGCTGGGCCCCTTGCGCGGTGAAGAAAGCGAAGGTGAACAGCAGCAGGATCGTGCGAATGAAAAGGTCGCCATTGAGTTTGAGCAGCTTGGCGAAGGCGCTGCGCGCCCACAGCTCAGGGTTGCGCAACTGCACAAGAAAATTTCCTGCATCGCCGCGAACGACGAAATAGAGCCCCAGAACCAGACTGTAATACTCTGCGATGAGCGACGCCCAGGCTACGCCATCGGCGCGCATGCCGAAGCCGACCACGAACAGCAGGTCCAGCGCGATATTCACGATGTTGGCGCTGACCGCAAGAATCAAGGCGCTGCGGGTGCGTTGGCAGCCTATCAGCCAGCCCACGACACAGTATTGAATCAGCACAGCCGGCGCGCTGAAGATGCGAATTTCCGCATAGTTGTGGGCTTGCGTCCAAATGTCGCCGGTGGCCTGCATCCACTCCAGTCCCAGAGGCAATATCCAGGCGCGATTGAGGATCATAAATAACCCGATGCCGAGCGCGATGGCGGCCGCCCGCAAAAACTCACGGATCAACCTTTCCTGATCGCCTGCGCCCCAGGACTGCGCCGCCAGCCCGGTGGCGCCCATGCGCAGAAATCCGAACGCCCAGAACAGAAATGTGAACAGATTGCCCGCCAGCGCCACGGCGCCGAGATAGACCGGAGAATCCAGGTGTCCCAGTACGGCGGCGTCCACCAGACCCAGCAACGGCGTGGTGATATTGCTCAGAATTAACGGCCAGGCGAGGGCCCACAAACGCAAGTGAAGCGTTGCCGGGGGATTGCTCATGAAACTCCTGAAGATGTGACAGTCAGATCACTGAAAGTGACCAGATTTGTGCATGAAATCAGCTGGATAGCTTTTTTACCTAAACCATGACTGAACAATTGCCAGCCCGATCCAAGTTTGTCTATACTGGCGCTGTACCTTGCATTTGACTTCCTACAAACGTAGTCGACGGACCGCTGTAGGCGGGCCGTCTTGCAGGAAGTGTCCGGCAGTAACAATAAAAACTAAGCTGTGGAGACACAATAATATGATGTCACGAAGACGCGCAATAGCGGTGGCTTCGCCCGTTCCGTTTGTATCTGCGTCCGCTTCGGCCGCCTGGGAATTGAACATGACTCCCGGGGTGACTGAAGTGAGTCAGTCAGTATACAGCCTCCACATGACTATTTTCTGGATCTGCGTGATCATAGGGATAGTGGTGTTTGGAGTAATGTTCTGGTCGATCTTCAATCACCGCAAAAGTAAAGGGGCGAAACCCGCCCAGTTCCATGAAAGTACGACAGTCGAGATTATCTGGACTGTTATTCCCTTCCTTATTCTCATTGGCATGGCCATACCGCGACCGGCACTCTGGTCAAAATGTATGACGCCAGTGAAGCGGATATGGATATCAAGATCACCGGTTACCAATGGAAATGGCGATACGAGTACCTGAATCAGGACGTCAACTTCTTCAGTAATCTGGCGACCTCCCAGGACCAAATCTACAATCGCGACGATAAAGGCGAACACTACCTGTTGGAAGTGGACGAGCCTTTAGTGTTGCCGATAAACAAGAAGATTCGTTTTCTGGTCACCTCCGCCGACGTCATCCACTCCTGGTGGGTGCCCAGTCTTGCGGTCAAGCGCGACGCCATTCCCGGCTACGTTCGCGAAGCCTGGACCGT